>JBFHVQ010000023.1:0-37924 GCA_041589455.1 Gammaproteobacteria bacterium
GCAAGGAACTTCAAGCGCTACTCAAATGATAAAGTTTTTACTACTCAGCTTTCTACTATTCCCTATGTATACACCTGTTCTTGCACAAAACAACGTTGCAGAGTCGGTATATCGCTTTCAGATGACCATGGCCATTCGTGGGGATATCAGTGCACAGTACAACCTGGGTCTGTTATATGAAACTGCGACTGGTATAGAACAGGATATTTCACAAGCCATGCACTGGTATCAGCAGGCAGCAGACAAGGGACATCAGGCTGCCATTGATCGCATAGTATACCTGGAAATTCAACAGCAAGGATTTCGCGAAATACACCGTAACTGGCTTAAAGCACTCAAAAAATCCGCACGCAATAATGATGGCGATGCACTTTTTCTGCTGGCACAGCTGTATTCACAGGGCATCGGGGTTAATAAAAGCCTGACATCTTCAATCAAGCTTTTACGCAAGGCAAGCGCAATGAATATCCCTGGATCAGAAGCTGAAAAGTTACGAATAGAAGCTCAGCTTCAATCCTTGCAGGATCGCTATCTTAGTCGTGAGGACAAACTACGCCTTAAACCTCAGGCTGGTGCAACTTCCGCAGTCGCTGCTCACAGCTTGAATAGAACAGTTACACCTGAAACAGGCCCAGTGATGATTAAAAACAGGCAACGTGTGATTAAACTACATACAAATCGAGAACCTGTACGTGCAGCACCGTCACATCAACATGAGATTGAAACAGTCAAAGTGCCCAACCTGCAAACACACAAGGTAAAACCAGCAGCAAATAACACTGCACATACAGCGCTATCGCCCACGACAAAACAGCCTCAGCGTAGCACTGACGATTCTCACCCCGTCGATACGATCTGTAGTGGTCGTTATCGGTTCTCTAGTGGTTGCATGTAAACGTTTTTAAATGATTTATCCAGATATCTATCCACCTGGTTCTGTTCTATAATAGATGTCTTAAATAGTTTGAATAGACACACTTATGTCTATTGCGAAATAACAGAAATGCAGGAAGGAAGCCACACTATGGCGGACAAATTCAGCTTACAGAACGCTACCAATGGCGATTCAATCGACCTCGAACTTCTGAAAGGTACCGAAGGACCTTCAGCACTGGATATCACAGCGCTGTATAAGGAAAAAGGCCTGCTGGCATATGACCCCGGCTTCGTATCGACAGCAAGTTGCAAGAGCGCTATCACGTATATCGATGGAGAGAAAGGCATACTCCGTTATCGCGGATATCCCATTGAGCAGCTTGCCGCTAAAAGCAGCTTTCTGGAAGTCGCCTACCTGCTGCTATATGGAGAACTTCCCACTCAGGTAGAGCTGGATGATTTTCGAAATATCATTACCCATCACACGATGATCAGGGAAACCATGCGAACATTCTTCGATGGTTTCCACTACAACGCACACCCTATGGCAATAATGATTGGTGTAACTGGCTCCATGTCTGCGTTCTACCATGATTCACTCGATATACATGACCCACGTCATCGTGAAATATCTGCTCATCGTATGATTGCCAAGATTCCGACTATTGCTGCTGCCTGTTACAAGCATAATGTGGGCGAACCCTTCATGTACCCACAGAACAATCTCACCTATTGCGGTAACTTTCTGCACATGATGTTCTCAACACCCTGCGAACCTTATGAACCAAGCCCTGTTGCAATTGAAGCAATGAACCTGTTATTTATTCTGCACGCAGATCATGAACAGAATGCCAGTACTTCGACGGTTCGATTAGCTGGTAGCTCGGGCGCCAACCCCTTTGCCTGCATCGCATCGGGAATCGCATCACTCTGGGGGCCTGCACATGGTGGCGCTAATGAGGCCGTACTGCGTATGCTCGAAGAAATTGGTGATGTATCCAATATCGATAAGTATATTGCCAAGGCTAAGGACAAGAACGATCCATTCCGACTCATGGGCTTTGGTCACCGTGTTTATCGTAATTTTGACCCACGTGCAACATTGATACGCGAGATGTGTCACAAGGTGCTTAACGAACTTGCTGACACCAATAATCCATTACTTGAACTCGCTATTCGACTCGAAGAAGTTGCACTTAAGGACGAGTATTTTATTAAACGTAAGCTTTACCCAAATGTCGATTTCTATTCTGGAATCATCTATCGTGCACTAGGCATACCCTCTAACATGTTTACTGTTATGTTCGCCATAGCACGCACTGTCGGCTGGGTTGCTCACTGGAGTGAAATGATTTCAGATCCATCTCAGCGTATTGGTCGGCCTAGACAGATATACACAGGTGCTGGGCAACGGGATTACGTGTCTATCGACAAGCGCTAACAATAAGTACTGGATGGATTACTGAGTTGCGAATTCGATAATTGTATCGCGCAACTCGTCATCGAGTTTCTCGCTGATCTGTGTCTGTAAACGGCTTTCGGCATCGTTTTGCTGTAATGCAGATACCTTCAGCGGCCATTGTTTTCGCCCACGGACTTTGCCATCTTTTTCAATCAGCTTCAGATCTAACTTTCCCCTCAGCCAGTACCAGCCCTGACGCAAACCCAGATCCTGAACAGACAGACTCGCTACGAGCACATAATCTCCACCATTCGATAGTGCAGGAAAGCCCGCATTACCCATAGCCGATAACAACATACTATCGAGCTTACCAATCGGATCCTGATCGATTGCAGCAGAAAAACGCAAATTGGCAAGTGCATCTTCAAGGCGAGCCTTAATCTCAGCAAGATTCCATTCCGAAGGCTGACCAACGCCGCTTCGATCAACTACTTTTAACATTTTCTGAAACGCATAGCGTTCGTTCTGTTTTGATATTGCAGCATCCAGAGATGCAATGACCTGAAGTGGATCACTGGCACTACGACTACGTTGCAACTCAGTAGCCGTATGTTCATCAATACGTTCAATTTCATGCTTGAGATTATTAGCGGCCTGTGACCTGTCTAATACGGCCAGTGCATGATATACGAACAGGTCATCTTTATAAGTATCAGCAATTCGCGCACCATGAAGTATTTTATCCGTGCTAACACGAATCTGCTGATTTAACTTGTGATGCCTGGTAAAACTCTCCTGGCCATCAACAATATTCACAGCGGTATTGGATCGGGTCGTAGAGATTTCATCGACCCGTGCCTCGAACACCTTGCTTAAATTCGCTAGCGCCCTGTCTTTAGCACGTTGCATTGTTGATGCTGATGCACTCGCCGTTAGATACCTTTCATCAGGATAATCCTCAGGCATACCTTCCACCCAGTCAGGTTGTGCGAGGGATAGCGAAGCGTAACTGGACAACAGAATAAACAGTAAGGCGTGCATGTTAAGTTGTCTTATTTCTCGCATAATTTATCCCTGTTCCTTTTTAGTAGGATACCTGTTGTGATGTTACATTTGCATGACGTATCTGTGGCGATGTCCAATGCTTTGAAATCAGGGTTTTACGACCCGTCACAATCGATACCTTGCGGTGTATCCGATCTATTACGACGCCAGCCGGTGACACGACTTCGATCACTACATTATATTTACCCGCAGGAAGCGAGACTCTGGATAGCTCGAATGATTGTGGCAGCGTGTTCCAGCAACGAGTATCTGCAATTTCTGTACTCTGGTTAACTACCATCATGGCCAACTGACCGAGAAATCCATGCTGATCGCCGACTTCTTTTTCAGAGGTTTTCTTGAGCACAGCACGTGCAATTGCTCGCGTTGTAATACCTGCCATATTATCAGATAGCGCAGCGCGGGCTAAACCATCAACATTCGCAACAGTATCAGTCTCGTAGTATTCGTCTTCTACTTTTATGCGTATCGCATTAAGTGTCTGCGAAGGGTAAGGATAATCGGGAACAGCCACACGCACATTTAATGCCAGCGCAGGTGCCCAGGTCTGGAATACTTTCTGCTCTCGCTGCGGAACCATTCCATTACCAACGAGAACAACAAGTTCACCTTTACCTTTCTGCGAAACCGGCTTGTAACGAGCCATATCAAACTCATTTTTATACTGCTTGAACTCATCCCATAAACGCATACTTGCGAGAGAACGCAGAAAATCCTCTTGTAACTGACGAGGTATACCGATACCTTCTTTCTCTTCGGTTGTCCGGTAAGCACTAACAGCTTTTCGATAAGATACCGTCGCAGAATCTGTTTCACCCAGCATTTCAAAGATTATGCCAGAGAAATAATGCATGAACGGAGTTTCATCCTCAGGTTCGCCCCACTCTTTCATTTTCACCTGAGCCTGTAGGATTTCGACACGTGCCGAATCGAGCTGACCGAGATTGATGAAGTTAAGCGCCATATATAAATGTATGAAAACCTGCTCGAATCGATCACCCTGAAAACTGATCGTTTCATCATTGATGACTGTCGCGCCTGCCTGCTCTGTGATTGAAGTTGAATACAGCTCCTCAACGCGCAACTTGGCAACTTCTAAAGCCTCATTACTGGCAGCGTAATCACCAATGATATAGCGTAGCGCACCAACATTCATATTCTCCATAACACCATGCGGATTTGAATCTAACTCCTTGAGCGCTTCCTGCAATGCCAGCTGATGTTGATTGCTTTGCATAAGCGCACGCATGCCGGCGGTTTTCTGCGCCGTAGTCGCACAACCTTGTAGTAGTAAAAATACTGAGATAAAAAGCGTTGAGACAAATGCAGGAGCTTTTTTCATAGCAACATACCAGAATCAGAACGTAAATGACGCCAGGAGATCATACTTAATAACCTGACGTCAGTTGGTAGCTAGACGCGGTTTCAGAGTTAGAGTCGCCAGCCGCTTTTTTCAATCGTTTTCTTGATCTTTTTCTGTCCAACCCACACCTTACGGTTGCTCTCAAGATCAATGAGAGTCAGATCAACCTGATAGAAACGCGCCTGTTCACCTTTAACTGCATCAATGATGGTGTTAATCGTTCCCTTGAGCATGAAATCTGCACCAGTTTCATTGCCCATGGATTTGCGAGTCTGTTCACTGGAATGTAGATCCTGATCGGCGCGTTCGGCACGAACTTCCTGTCGCTCCGTTGCAGATGCGACAAAATCTACTTCACCAGAATTGATTAGCTCTCGTTCAAGATCACGTATAAACGTGCGAGTATTAATATGCTCATGACTGAGATTACGAACTGTGCCGACAATAACGGTCGGTGTTTTGCCACGGCTGCGATTGAAGTCACCTATCCAGCGGCGTGACAGCACATCATCGATCATTTCCCGAGAAACCAGGCGCGAATCGGTATCATTCCACTCACCACTGAGATCGGTAACCGCGTTAGAATCAACACGTGTAACAGTTGGGTTACAGCCCGAAGTAACAATCAGGCTCAGGCTGATGACAAGCAGGGCCAGTTGACGCCCCATAATCTTTGACAGCATGTCTAATCTCCATTCATTCTAGTTAGATTTATTCTTAGTATTTATAACACTAAAACTCTATAAAAACAGTCAAACGGGCGATTTTTATGGTATCTTGCCGCACATGAAGAATGTAGACCTGATACTCCATGGCCAGTGGGTTCTGCCTGTAACAGACAATGACCCGCTGCTACACAAGCACAGCATAGTCATTGATGATGGCCGAATCTGTGACATTCTCCCAACAACACAGCTTGCTGAACAATATAGTAGCCATATAGAAAAGCATTTTGATAACCACCTGCTAATGCCAGGGCTTATCAATGCACATACCCATAGCCCGATGAACCTGTTCAGGGGCATTGCTGATGACCTTGCACTCGATGAGTGGCTTAATCACCACATCTGGCCGGCGGAAAACCGCTGGGTCAGTGAAGCTTTTGTACGTGATGGGTCAAGCCTGGCAATTGCTGAAATGCTGCGTTCTGGCACCACCTGCTTCAATGACATGTATTTCTTCCCGGAAGTTACAGCCAGACTAGCCCGTAATATCGGCATCAGGGCCTGTATAGGCCTGATTACCATAGATTTTCCCAGCGCCTGGGCATCCAGTGCCATGGAGTATATCGATAAAGGCCTCGAGCTCCGCGATCGTTTTCGCAGTGACAGCCTGATTCATACCCCATTTGCTCCCCATGCGCCCTTTACCGTGTCCGATGAGCCACTCTCACGGGTGCGTATGTTAGCTGACGAAATGGATTTACCGGTGCATATCCACGTACAAGAGACAGCAGGTGAAGTCGAGCAGTCACTCAAGCAGTATGGCATGCGGCCCCTGGCCCGTCTCGATCAGCTGGGTCTGGTTTCACCCAATCTCATGGCGGTGCATCTGACTCAGGTCACCGATGAAGAAATCCAGTTACTGGCATCTTCCGGCAGCCACGTCATTCATTGCCCCGAATCTAACCTTAAACTTGCCAGTGGTTTTTGTCCGGTAAAGAAACTGATGGATGCAGGTGTCAATGTCGCTCTGGGTACGGATAGCGTTGCCAGCAATAATGATCTCGATATGATTAGTGAAATGCGTACTGCAAGTCTGCTGGCGAAGGGCGTCAGTGGTGATGCAACGGCCCTGTCAGCCAGGGAAACTGTACGTATGGCTACGATTAATGGCGCCAGAGCCCTGGGCATTGATGAGCTAACAGGAAGCCTGGAGTCAGGTAAATATGCGGATGTCATAGCCGTCGACCTGTCTGCTCTCGAACAGAATCCGATCTATGATCCGGTCGCCAATCTGGTATATAGCTGCCAGCGGGAACAGGTCACAGATGTCTGGGTAGCGGGCAAGCATTTGCTCAAGGATCGCCAGCTCACCTCACTGGATGAACAGGAACTTATCAACACTTGTCAGCAATGGAATGATAAAATCATTCCGTCAGAAACACGCTAGCATTGTCTGCTAGCCTGGAACATTAGCCTTAACGCGATAGAAAATATTATGACCACGCTCAATATCGACCCGGCCGAAATCAGTAAATTTGAAGAGCTTGCCAGCCGCTGGTGGGATATGCACGGCGAATTCAAGCCGCTACACGATATCAACCCACTGCGCCTGCACTACATTGATGAGCGCGTTCAGCTCGAAGGCAAACGCGTTCTGGACGTCGGATGTGGCGGTGGCATACTGTCAGAAAGTATGGCTCGCCAGGGTGCTGAGGTAACGGCGATTGACATGGGTAAGGCACCCCTGTCTGTCGCCAGACTACATGCACTGGAAAGTGAACTGGAAATCGATTATCAGCAGATCACAGTTGAAGAGCTGGCAGCTCAACAACCTGCCTCATTCGACGCTGTAACCTGCATGGAAATGCTCGAACACGTACCTGACCCTGGCTCAGTAATCAATGCCTGTCGACGGCTGGTTAAACCGGGTGGTTCGGTATTTTTTTCTACCATCAATCGAAACCCCAAGGCATATATGTTTGCCATTGTGGGTGCCGAATATATCCTCAAAATGCTACCACGCGGCACCCATGACTATGACAAGTTTATTCGCCCATCAGAGCTTGATGAGTGGGCACGTATTGCCGGTCTGAAATTACGCAATATTACAGGTATGACCTACAACCCGATCACACGTAGCTACAAACTGGGCACTGATGTCGACGTCAACTACATGACCCACTATCTCGCTAATCACAATTAAGCGGATACAACCATGACCGCGATTCATACCGTATTATTTGATCTGGATGGTACACTGATTGATACCGCACCAGATATGGCTGCTGCATTAAATCGCCTGTTGCAGGAAGAAGGTAAACCTCCACTTCCCTACTCAGAGATACGGCCGGTTGTTTCAAATGGCAGTGTCGCCCTGGTGCAGCTAGGATTTCCAGACTGTACAGACCCTGCTGACAAGGAGCGCCTCAAGACTCGTTATCTTGAAATATACGAAGAAGCGCTGTGTATTGACTCCGTACTATTTCCCGGTATGGAATCTCTAATAGATACCCTGGAACAGCAAAACCTACGCTGGGGCGTAGTTACCAATAAACCAGGCTGGTTAACCGACCCATTGATGCAGCAGATTGGCCTTGCACCCAGAGCAGCCTGTATCGTGAGTGGTGATACAACTGCAAACCGAAAGCCTCACCCGGAACCTATGTTTCTTGCCTGCCGTCTAGCCGAGACACGTGCCGAGCACTGCCTCTATGTCGGCGATGCTCAGCGCGATATCGAAGCAGGCCGAAACGCAGGCATGCGCACCGTGATAGCCAATTATGGTTATATCGGCAGCTGGGAAAACACCGCTGACTGGGGAGCAGATCATGCGGTAGACGAGCCACTCGATATACTTCCGCTTATAAGCCCCTGATCGGGTGACTATTGATAAGCACAACAACTTGATATCAGTACAGGGCTTGTATAACTTGCC
Source organism: Gammaproteobacteria bacterium (assembly GCA_041589455.1). Classification (GTDB taxonomy): domain Bacteria; phylum Pseudomonadota; class Gammaproteobacteria; order SZUA-229; family SZUA-229; genus SZUA-229. The sequence continues at coordinate 8,307 of JBFHVQ010000023.1, forward strand.
TGTTTCCTGATCTTCAAACCACTATATTTACGGTTCTGTATACTTTTTAACCACTACATCTAGTAGACTGAAGCCGCCGAGCACACAAAAACTCGACCGTTTGTCCGCATAAATGCGATATCCGATATTTTCCCGAATCACGCTGAAAAGCCGTGCTAGCGGGCTTCGTGAAAAACATAACCAGGATACGCACAAGTTATCCCCAGCATCTGCATCAAATCAGACTTGAAACCACAATATGTTGTGTTATTTTATACGCAGACCACAACATAAGCATTATCACTTGCTAATAGAGATGCATAAAAAACAACCAGAAATCGAGCAAGTAGCGGCGAATTAACCGTCAAATTGATTTAGTGATATCCAGAAATATAAAAATGTAAGGAAAAATGAATGAGCGCACCGCAACTGCAAGCTGTTCCTAATAATATTAACGAAGTTCCCTACCAGGAAGCCTCTCTGGACATCTGGGATACCAAATACAGACTCAAAACAAAAACAGGCGAAGGCGTTGATAACTCAATCGATGATACATTCGAACGCGTCGCCAGAGCCCTGTCTGAGGTCGAAACAACTGACGAACTCAAGAAAAAATGGCACGATGAGTTCCTCTGGGCATTACGTCATGGTGCAATTCCTGCTGGCCGTATCATTTCAAATGCCGGTGCTCAGGAGCACAAACCCGCGACCTCTACGATCAACTGCACGGTATCTGGCACCATCATTGACTCAATGGATGGCATACTGGAAAAAGTGCATGAAGCAGGCCTGACACTCAAAGCGGGTTGCGGAATCGGATACGAGTACTCTACCCTTCGTCCACGTGGCGGTTATGTGTCAGGTGCTGGCGCTTATACCTCTGGACCACTGTCGTTTATGGATATTTACGACAAGATGTGTTTCACCGTGTCCTCCGCTGGAGGTCGCCGTGGTGCTCAGATGGCGACTTTCGATGTAGGGCACCCTGATGTTTTCGATTTTATTCGTGCAAAACGAGAAGATGGACGCCTCCGTCAGTTTAATCTTTCACTCCTTATTACGACTGATTTTGTCGAAGCCGTTAAAGCCGATACGGAATGGCCTCTCGCCTTCCCGATCACCACACGCGAAGCCGCACAGGATAACCTTGATCTGAATGATGCAAGTAAAGTTATATGGCGTGAATGGCCAGTTAAAGGCGATTACATCACTAATGATACTGGCCTCACTGCATGCCGTATTACACGTGTAGTACCCGCACGCCGTCTGTGGGACAGCATTATGGCATCGACCTATGACTATGCGGAACCCGGTTTCATTCTGATTGATAAAGTCAACGAAATGAATAATAACTGGTTCTGCGAAAACATCCGTGCAACTAACCCCTGTGGTGAGCAACCTTTACCGCCTTACGGTAGTTGCCTGCTTGGATCTGTCAATCTGACACGCTTTGTTAAAAACCCATTCACAACTAAAGCCTCTTTCGACTGGGAATCCTATGGCAAAGTCGTGAGTATTTTTACACGCATGCTTGATAATGTTGTTGAAATTAATGGCCTGCCATTGCCACAACAACGTGACGAAATAATGAACAAACGCCGTCACGGCATGGGCTATCTCGGCCTCGGCTCAACATTAACCATGCTCGGGATCAAATACGGGTCAGAAGAATCGCTTGAGTTTACCGAGCAAGTCACACGTGAAATGGCTATCAAGGGCTGGGAAACAGGGCTCGAATTAGCAAAAGAAAAAGGTGCCGCACCTATTCTTGAGCAGGATTTTGAAGTCACTCAGGCAATGTTATACAAGCGCCCAGAAATGCTTGATGATGGATACAAGCCAGGAGATAGCATCAAAGGCAAAGTATTGCATGCACGTTATAGCCGTTATATGCAGCGTATTGCTGAGGTTGAACCAGAGCTGGTCGATCAGCTTACCGAACATGGTTGCCGCTTCACACACCATAGCTCTATAGCACCAACTGGGACAATCTCATTATCCCTCGCAAATAATGCAAGTAATGGCATTGAACCCAGTTTTGCGCATCACTACTCACGTAATGTGATTCGTGAAGGAAAGAAATCAAAAGAAAAAGTCGATGTATTCTCCTTCGAGCTACTGGCCTATCGCGCTATGATAAATCCTGCTGCGATGCCATTCAGTGATAAAGAAGAAGAGCAATTACCTGACTACTTCATTTCTTCAGAAGATATTGCACCACAACAGCATGTCGATATTCAGGCTGCAGCACAGAAGTGGATTGATTCATCCATCTCAAAAACGGCCAATGTACCAACAGATTATCCATTTGAAGATTTCAAGCATATCTATGAATACGCGTATGATATGGGTCTCAAGGGCTGTACGACTTTCCGCTTCAACCCCGAGGTTTTCCAGGGCGTACTGGTTAAAGAGAAAGACCTGGAGAATACAACTTACCAGTTTACACTGGATGATGGTTCTGTGGTTGAGCTCAAAGGCAACCAGGAAATCGAATACGATGGTGAAATCCATACAGCCGCTAACCTGTTCGACGCATTGAAAGAAGGTTATTACGGTAAGTTTTAAGCTGGAAGACTCATAAGGGATAAAAATAGAATGGATAGCAAAAAGTCTCCAGCAAGATTATCGCGAGGACGCAGAGACGCAGACAAAAAAGTTTTTAATAATGCGAGTCGGCTAGTCACCGACACCCCACAAAACTTTGCGTCCTCGCGCTTTTATTTAAACCTTGAAATTAGGATTGAACGACTGAGTAGAAACAACATCCACTAGAAATGCTTTCTATTATCAGTCTGAATTATTATGAATACTGCAAAACAGGACAAACCCATGGCAACAAAAATCGACAAGAAAATCGTCGCATTCAAAGTCGTCAAAGAAGAAGAGGAAGCGGTTGTCGAAACCCCAGCTGCTCCTGAACCTGAAAAAATGCACGAGAATGTTGAGCGACCCGACATGTTACTGGGCTCAACATACAAGATAAAAACTCCATTATCTGAACATGCGCTATATGTAACGATCAATGACGTTATTCTTAACGAAGGAACTGATCACGAAACTCGTCAACCCTACGAGATATTCATTAATTCCAAGAGCATGGATCAATTCCAGTGGGTCGTGGCATTAACCCGCGTTATCTCCGCGGTATTCCGCAAAGGTGGCGACGTATGCTTTCTGGTCGAAGAACTTAAGGCCGTATTCGATCCACAGGGAGGCTATTTTAAGAAAGGCGGTAAATTCATGCCCTCTCTCGTTGCAGAAATTGGTGACGCCATTGAGTCACATATGAAAATGATTGGCCTGATCAAAGACGATGGACCAGATGAGCATCAACGCAAACTGATGCTACAGAAACGCACAGAGTATGAGCAGAAACACACACAGGAATGTGATGATGACACTGGTACCAGTAACAGTTTCCCAGCAGGTGCACAATTATGTAAAAAGTGCCATACAAAAGCATCTATCCTGATGGATGGCTGCATGACCTGTTTAAACTGTGGCGACTCCAAATGCGGATAAGTGCTAATAACTCAAGCACAGCACAGGCTTACATGATCTAAATTCAAATAAATAGCCAGCAACGTACTGGCTAGTACTATCCTGGTGAGAGAGGAAATCGGCATTCTGTTAATTACAGAATGCCATTATTTTTACTGGACTCACATGATCAAACATGAAGTTAAATACTGTCCACGCTGCCAGTCAGAATTTGAATGCAAGAGCAATTCAATAACGCGGTGTCAGTGCCAGGACATAATGATAAGCAACAAAACGGCTGAATTTCTTCAGTTAACCTATCATGACTGCCTGTGCAGTTCATGTCTACAACGAATTGAATCAGAACATACCGCGCCTGAACAGTTACGTAAACTAAAAAGCCTTGTAGCCCCACGATAAGCCACGCAACTGGAGCTTATTTCTTCTTTGATGTGCTATAAACAGCATATCGAAGAATTAACGGATGTCCAATGCGAGATCAGAACAGACCCAATATTATCGATATCGAAGCCTCTGGCTTCGGCGCAATGAGTTACCCTATCGAGGTTGGTATTATTCTAAATAACAATCACAAATACTGCAGCTTAATAAAACCTCATCATGACTGGACACACTGGGATGCAGGAGCTCAGAAGATTCATGGAATCGAACGTGAATCACTACAGCAACATGGTCGGCCTGTAACAGAAGTTGCATCAACCCTTAATCATATACTCGGTGGTCTTACTGTATACAGTGATGGCTGGGTCGTTGATAAGCCATGGTTAATCCGGCTATATCATGCGGCCAGAATGGATATGACGTTTACGATCAGTCCAATAGAGTTGATCCTCAACGAGGCACAAATGAGCCGCTGGAATGATTCAAGAAACAGGATTATTCGCAATTGTGAGTTCGCTCGTCACCGTGCCAGTACAGACGCATGGATTATTCAGGAGACCTATTACCAGACATATCAAGCTTAATTCTGGCATGACACATACTTGTACAGTCATATGTTGAACTGTTAACATGGGGAAACTGCGTATCATGATTGATCATAAAAGCAGCACAAGGATGACTTCTAATGCCAGATACACCTTTACCAGAATTTGTTAACTATTCGCCATCCTCAACTGATTATGCCGGTGCAGATCCGGTCGTATCTGCAGAACTACGACACCTTGAAAAAACCCGACAGACACAGTCCGACAAACTCAGTGGACTTGCATTATCTGGCGGTGGCATACGATCAGCCAGCTTTTGCCTGGGCGTTATTCAGGCCATAGCAAGCCATGACAAGCTCGATCAATTCGATTACCTGTCCACTGTTTCCGGTGGCGGATATCTTGGGGGAGCACTCAACTGGTCATGGCTATATCAGTGGAACAAAAACAACACCTGCAATATCAAATTCGACCAGTCACGCGATAAGTTCCCTTTTGGAGATGGCTTAAGACATTCAAATCCTGATACAGATATGGATCGACATCAGGCCGCGATGTTGCGCCATTTACGACAGAACGGCAAGTACCTGACACCAGGCAATGGTATTGATGCACTATCTTTCCTTTCTGTTATATTACGAAGTATAACACTGGGATTTATTACCCTGCTGGTCCTCAGTAGTTTCCTGTTCCATGCCCTGCATGCCATACCAGGAGTGCTACAACCACTTTACCTGAACACCCCAACATTATTTTTCTTCGGCTTAGCATTACTCATCTTCTATTTTTCAGATCTTATCGCCTATGCATTCACTGCAATTTTTTATAAGAACTCGGAGAAAAAGGCATATCAATGGCGACACACATGGGAAAAGTGGATTTCTGGCTTACTTAAAATTGCACTGATTATTTTACTCATCGGGCTAGTTGAAATTATCCGTGAACAGCTGGAAAGCTATTATCACAGTATTGGCGGATTAGGCGCAGTACTGGGCGCTTATGTAGCATGGAAATCGCAAACTTCTGGGAATTCAGCATTTCTATCAAAAATCCCCAGGCAATATGTTGTATATATGGGCCTTTTAGTGTTTGCAACTGGACTTCTCATCATTGCAGACCAGCTTGCTGTATTAGTTAAGGATATTGAAAACAGCCTTATCATCCATACGCTATTAAGCATTGGCATACTCGTTTCAGCATACATAATTCCTGTCAATCGAGTATCTATTCATCGTTATTACAGAGACCGGCTGATGGAAACATTTATGCCAGATATCTGTGACATCCTGGACCCTGATGGTACAGACAATCATCGGGCCGAATCAGCTAACATAACCAAATTACACGAGTGCCTGGCGCAAACAGGTAATCGTATGCCTTTCCATATTATTAACACTAATATTATTTTAGTTGAATCCAGTATTCAAAAATTCAGAGGTCGATGCGGCGACAACTTTATTCTTACTCCACTCTATTCTGGAAGTAACGCTACTGGCTGGCGAACGACTCGTACATTTGCTGATGGAAAAATAACCCTACCAACTGCAATAGCCATTTCAGGGGCAGCAGCAAACTCCGATGCAGGTGTTGCCGGACAAGGCATGACTGTTAACCCTTTCATCTCATCAATAATGTCAATATTTAACCTCAGACTAGGGTACTGGGCAGTTAACCCAAACCCTGACTATCAAATCGATCAGTCGAAGATGCCTAACTATTTACGCCCCGGATTCCGTGGATCAGTATCAAGAAACAAACTCAATGAGGAAGCCGATTTTATTCAGCTGTCTGATGGCGGACATTTCGAAAATCTAGGGCTTTATGAATTAATCAGGCGAAAGTGCAAGACGATTGTTTGTTGTGATGCGGAAGAAGATAGCCAGTTTATGTATGAGAGTCTGTCAAATCTGATTGAAAAATCCAGGGTCGATTTTGGCGCAACCATTAATATTACTAGCAAACAGCTCGAAGAAATGAAATCATCAATGGATAGTAATAACACGATCCATTTTGCACAGCGCGGTTATTGTATCGCTTATATCAATTATGCGGATGGAAGCACCGGTAAACTCATCTATATCAAAAGTACCTTAACCGATGAACTAGATGCAGACATTATGGGATATAAACTTAAACATCCAGCATTTCCCCATGAATCTACGATTGACCAGTTTTTTGATGAAAAGCAGTTTGAAGCGTATCGCTCATTAGGTGCTCATATAGCAGAAACTATGTTGTCAGACAGGCAATCTGGCTTTTAACTCAGTTCACCAGCCGAGTACAACGCCTTCGAGAAAGCTGGAGTAGCCATCATATTCATTCGCCTCTGCTCGTACAAATGAAATAACATCCTTTCCACCAAAGCGTTTAACGACTGGAGACAGCACCTTCTTACCTTCTTCAGAAAGTAGTGCCTCTATCAATCTGGATTGTTCTTCAATACTCAATCGGTCAGACACGGTTATAACCTGGTTAGGGAGTTGCTCACTGGTATAAATAATTTTTACCTTATCCTTCATCTCCTGAGGCATTTTATTATCATAATAATCGGCACGCACAACAGTGCCTGAACAACCTCCTGCTATCAGCCGCTGAACCAGTTTTTTCATACCACCTTTGACACTTACAAGGAACGGTTCACGTACCGGGTCATTAAGTCGCTGCAATAGAGTCACAGCTGTCAGGTTGGGAGGTGCTATTACACATACTTTTTTGTATATCAGGTCCTCAGGAAGATTTACTTTTTTATCCTGTTTACGTGCAAGAAAGTAGAACTGCAAATACCCAGGCAGCTTAATTAATGGCTTGTGTTTGATGTTTTTAATACGCCATGAAGCAAGATGAGGTCCGTCGAATACAAAGTCATATTTATGTTTCTTAATATCACTCTGGTATCTAAGCCAGTATCCTGCATTCGTGTATGTGACGGATTTGCCGAGCACCTTGCTGATATAGTCTGCTACCGGACCATAAAGTGCCTGACCCTTCTGGGTTGTTTCACGCGGTGCTGCTGTAAATATAAGATCACTAGCCATGCTCGACTGATAACACGTCAACAACACCAGCATTAGTAACGACCTAATACCCGACTTTAAGAACATACCATAACTACCTGTATTTATTAGATTTATTGAACGCTTTGTATGTGGCCAGATAATTGCTCACTACAAATATTGCAAGCAGGCTCGTTAAACAGTTTAGTTCAGGTACAGTATAAATTCAGAGAGATACGGAAGGATGAATCTTTTAAAGCTCATTTGTGATTGGCATGACAGGCTAGTCCTGGTCTGTCCTGTCATCACCTGATTTGGTTTGATGAGACTCAGATTGACCGATCTTCTGGTCAGCTGGCTTATCCTGATCACGCGTGGTCAGCCTTCTACTATCAAAGAAGCGCATCATAGATGCACTGCCGACAACAAACAGGATTGCAAGTACAAACAGTATGATAAATAACTTCATTGCCCTACGCCTGCTGATTCAGACAGCAGCGAAGCGTAGAGCAAGATGGTGCTCACAGGCTTCATTAAATGCATCGAGTGACTTGCAAGGCGGAAAATAGTCATCCTGCAGTGTTTTCGTGCATTCTACGATATTAGTGATAGCCCAGCCCTGTGTTGATAATTCTTCACTCAGGGTAAGCAAGGCATCCTGTTGATTACTGACATTCACCCATGCCGATAATTGTGAACAATCATCCAGATGCTGGGTCGACTGTATTTCAAGAACAAGAAACATCATACGCTTGACCTATTTTCAGAAACAGAACCTGCCAACATGAGTAAACAAAGAAAGCAAAGCTCTGAGTCATAATACTGATTTGTTTATAATAGCAGTCTGAACGAATATTCTAGCAGAGAGTGACTGCTGCTTAATAGCATTATATTCCAAATTTAGAGGGTATAATTAAGCTAACTCACTGCAGCTAAAATCACATATATGAAAACACCACATAACTGGTACAACCTGTCACAGGCCGCAACTCTCGAATCCCTTAAGACTCAGGATACGGGCCTGTCGTCAGATGAGGCTAATCAAAGGCTAGCTACATATGGCCCAAATTTACTACCCGCACCGCATCGTAAGAGTGCGCTAGCTCGTTTTGCACAGCAGTTTCATAATTTATTAATTTATATACTGTTACTTGCTGGCGTCATAACCGCCATACTTGAACACTGGATTGATAGCGGGGTTATCATCGCCGTTGTACTAATCAATGCCATCATTGGTTACATCCAGGAGGGTAAAGCTGAAAAAGCACTTGAAGCGATTACTCACATGTTATCACTTGAGGCCAATGTCATACGTAATGGAAAGCAGTTGAGTATTCCTGCGGAAAATGTAGTACCAGGCGATATCGTTACTCTGCAGTCAGGAGACAAAGTTCCTGCCGACCTCCGCCTGCTTCGAACGCGGGATTTACGTATAGATGAAGCAATTCTCACAGGAGAATCCCTGCCTGCCGATAAATCAGAAGATACCTGTGAATCTGACGTACCATTAGGCGATCGTCACTGCATGGCTTTCTCTGGCACCCTGGTGACATACGGAACGGCAACAGGCGTGGTCGTTGAAACTGCTGCAAACACAGAAATAGGCCAGATTAGTGAAATGCTCAGTGATGTCAGAATACTTGAAACACCATTACTGCGCAGAATCGGAGAATTTGCCCGCTGGTTAACTATGGCCATACTGATAATTACCAGTATGACATTCATCTTCGGTATCAGTGTCCAGAATTTCAGCATGACTGATATGTTCATAGCCGCTGTTGGTCTTGCAGTTGCCGCTATACCCGAAGGCCTGCCGGCTATTATTACAATAACTCTCGCCATTGGTGTACAGGCAATGGCAAAGCGCAAGGCCATAATCCGTCGATTACCTGCGGTTGAAACCCTCGGCTCTGTAACAACTATCTGTTCAGATAAAACAGGTACACTGACATGCAATGAAATGACTGTTAAAAGCATATCGACAAGTGACAATCAGTACGACGTCAGTGGTGTTGGATATGCTCCTCACGGTAAAGTAACAGAAGCCAATAATCAGGTTGAACTTTCAGATGCGCCAGTACTGAATCAACTGACACAAGCAGCGTTACTTTGCAACGATGCAGTGGTTCACTCCACAACGGGTATCTGGCAGGTCAATGGTGACCCTACAGAAGGCGCACTGGTAACTCTTGCCATAAAAGCTGGCCTACAGCACGATCAGCAGGCAGCCCAACATCCGAGGCTTGATGCTATACCGTTCGAATCAGAACACCGTTTTATGGCAACACTGCATCACGATCACCAGGGCAGACATTTTATGTTTTTGAAAGGTGCCCCAGAACGCCTGCTTGAAATGTGTGATTTGCAACGCACTGTTGGTGGTGACACACCCATTGATAAAACATACTGGGAATCCCAGATGCATAATATGGCAGTACAGGGCCAGCGAGTTCTTGCGATTGCATGTAAAGAAATGCCAAACTCACTCGAGTTAACATTTTCTGATACAGAAAAGGATCTTGTACTACTAGGCATAGTTGGCATGATCGATCCGCCACGTACAGAAGCAATAGATGCAGTTAAAGCATGCCATAGCGCAGGTATCAATGTAAAAATGATTACAGGAGACCATGCAACCACAGCAAGTGCTATCGGAAAGGCACTAGGAATAGGCGATGGCCAGACAGTGCTAACAGGTAACGAAATAGATAGCATGACTAATGAGCAGCTGAAAGCCTGCATTGATGACATAGATATATACGCTCGTACTAGCCCCCAGCATAAACTAAGGCTTGTCGAAATATTACAGTCAAAAGGTCATATCGTTTCGATGACAGGTGATGGAGTCAATGACGCCCCTGCCCTCAAACGCGCTGATGTTGGTGTAGCAATGGGCATGAAAGGCACCAGCGTTGCTAAAGAGACCTCAGAGATGGTTCTCGTCGATGATAATTTTGCCTCGATTGTCAATGCGGTTGAAGAAGGCAGAACCGTTTATGACAACATCAAAAAGGCTATTATTTTTATCTTACCTACAAACGGAGGTGAAGCGCTTACAATTATTGCTGCAATAGCATTAGGTCGATTACTACCTATCACCCCAGTTCAGATCCTTTGGGTAAACATGATCACTGCAGTAACTCTGGCACTTGCACTTGCTTTTGAACCAGCAGAGAGAGGGGTTATGCAAAGACCGCCTCGTGATCCATCTGAACCACTCCTGACAGGTTTTCTAATCTGGCGTGTTATATTTGTCTCACTGATTCTTGTTAGCGGAACGTTCGGCTTATTTATATTAGAACGTGATGCTGGCGCAAGTATTGAATATGCACGGACAGTAGCTGTGAACATGTTAGTCGTATTTGAAATTTATTACCTGTTCAATTCACGCTTTATTTATGAACACTCATTAAGAATTGAAACTTTTACTGGAAATCGATTCGCAATTTATGCGGTGCTAATACTCATCTGTTTTCAGGTTTTATTCACCTATGCACCTCCACTGCAGGTGTTATTTTCCACAGCGCCTTTAACAATCGCTTCCTGGGGCAACATATTAGTCACTGGAGTAAGCGTATTTGTATTAGTTGAAATTGAGAAGTTCTTTTTCAGAAATAGACAACTGCGTAACAACAAGCATAATATCAAAACATGAATAGATAGCATCAATTATCAGTAACAACCCAGAGAGCCAGTCAATTAAACATTAACTGGCTCTTCAGGCAGATTTCTTATGACTATTCAGTGATTGGAAGTAACGATAGTTCAACCCTACGGTTCATCGCTCTACCCTGCTCAGTTGAATTATCTGCAACAGGATTCGCTTCACCAAAACCAATAACTTCAATACGTGCAGGATTTATTTTCTTGTTCTGCAGGAATGAAGCAACAGACTGAGCTCGCTTCTGCGAAAGCTGCTGATTGTATGAGTCTGAGCCTTTGCTATCGGTATAACCAGCTACTGCGATGATAGTTTTATCAAACTCTTCGAGAACCAGTGCAACTGAGTCGAGAACATTATAAAAATCAGCACGCAAATCACTTCCGTTTGACGGGAATGTAATATTTCCTGGCATGATCAGATTAATGTTATCACCATCCCTTTCAACACTCACACCGCTGTCACGGAGTTGTTTACGAAGCTTCGCTTCCTGAGTATCCATATAGTAGCCAACACCGCCACCAACGATGGCACCGACACCGGCATCTCTTAGCATACGCTTTTTACGCTCACTTGATGACTTATCGCGATTTGCCAGATAAGAGACAACAAGTGCTGCCCCCGCACCAATACCAGCACCTTTCGCAGTATTGGTGGTCTTCTCTTCGCCAGTATAGGCATCAAATGTCGTACACCCAGTCATTGCCACAGCAGCCGAGATACTTAGTGCGATTAATGTTTTATTCATCATATCATCCTGTTTATTGTATTTGATCTAGTATTTGCCTGTTTGATAGCAGGCAGCCAACCAGGTTCAAGCTAATTGTCAATTATATTTCAAATTGATCGAATAACTATGAGTAATACTGCAAATAATTGTAAAATGTATACTTTATAACAGCGTTTCACTAGCTGAAATGACTACCACCCAATATAATCAATGCCTTTAGTAAGACTCAATTCTGGAGATACCCATGCAACTGAACCGTCTGAAAGCTGTCAGCATAACCGCTGCTTTATCACTCAGCCTGACTGGCTGCCTGTCGACAGGTGGCGGTACAGCGACCCAGCAAACCAGCATTCTGGTTAGCGAAATTGTAGCCGTATGTGGTGCGATTGTGGGTACTCAGGCAGAACAGAGAATTAACCAGGAATGGGCCAAATACCCAGACGCCGAAGCCAATCGCCCTATTATCGAAGCTGTTGCCGAGACACTGTTAACGGACCCTGCCACCCCGGAACAACAACGCACCTCAGACTATCGCAAATATATGACATGTGCCACAGGGCTACTTGTTACTAATGGGATCCTGAGATAGCCCAGCTCATCTATTACCACCTGCAAAGCCGCTGTACCACCCAGCGGCTTTTTTATTTCATCGACTGCACTATTTATCCCCCACCGTTAAATCAGACAAACACAGATCTCTGTGCTATTAACAGTATTATGCGCATAAAACAGCGCTGTCAGGCATTCACTATGTCTTTTAATAATTGTATATATTTCAAATACTTATGAATGTAACCAAGAATCAGACTAAAGATAATGAACTTCATAGCACACGAATTCTTATCGTAGATGACGAAGCCTTTCAGCGTACCGTTCTGGAGACCTATGTTAGCAAATTCGGCTATCGTGTTTGTCTGGCCGCCTCAGGAGCAGAGGCTATTGATTTCTGCCAGTCTCTGGCTCCCGACCTTATTCTTCTCGACCTGAAGATGCCAGGGATGAATGGTATACAAACCTGCCAGCAACTTGTCTCTCTAAGCAGCCTGAAATATACACCCATCATCATGCTGACAGGCATGAATGATACGCTCTCTATAAAGGACTCATATAGTGCTGGTGCGATGGACTACCTGATTAAACCAGTAAACGAAGTGCTACTTAAACAACGAATTGAGTACGCTATAGATAATGCCAAATTGCTTAAACGTCTAAATCAGAAAGAACGTGAACTCGATGAAATGCAAAAACTGGCACATGTGGGTTCATTTGAACTGTCAGTTGAAAATCGTAATATCTGTATTTCTTCAAGTTGTAAAGGTCTAATAGGGCTAAGTAGCAATGAGTTGAAGCTAACATTTAATGAGTTTCTCAACCACGTTCATGAAGATGATCGTCAGCATGTTATCTTTACACTCGAGAATGCCTGTAAAAACAAACAGAGCTACATTGTGGAATATCGATTCATTTATGATGAAAAAGAATACATAATTTACCAGAAAGGTGAATACACACATGTTATAGATGGCGACAATGACAAATCATACCTAATCGGCTCATTTCAAGATGTGACTGAAGAACGAAATGCAAAAGAATCATTAAGCTATTCTCGTTATTATGATAGCCTCACTGATTTAACCAATCGTGCATTTTTTGAATCTCAAATTCAACACATACTTTCGCAGCCACCCACTGACAGCTTATTTATGGTTGCCTTTATTGGACTAGATCGATTTACACTTATTAATGATGACGTTGGTCACGAGGGTGGTGATGAAGTCCTTAAAGAGATCGCTTCAAGATTCCGACAGTATGAAAATATGGGACATACTGTAAGCCGGTTTAGTGGTGATGTATTTACCATGTTAATAGTGAATCTCCATCATATAGAAGAATGCAATAAGTTTCTTGACGAAATACTCGAAACAGTTAGAGACCCAGTGACCTACAAAGATAGACAACTACATGTTACAGCCAGTATCGGATCGAGCGTATTTCCGCTAGAGAGTGAAAATGGCAGACAATTACTCATTGGCGCTGAAGCCGCGATGATGTTATCAGCAGAGGATGGAGGCAATCGTTACACCTACAGAACGCACCATATGAATACCGAAACACAGAAACGTTTAACAATTCTAAAAGAAATGCGTGGTGCAATTGAAAACGATGAATTTACTGTTTATTACCAGCCACAGGTATCATCGGATAGCATGGAAATAGTCGGCATGGAAGCACTAGTCCGATGGCAACACCCTGAGAAAGGTATGATATCACCAGCTGACTTTATACCTGTGGCTGAAGAATCTGGTCTAATAAAACCCATTGGTGATATTGTCACCAGGAAAGCATGTAACCAGACAAAAAAGTGGCTAGATATGGGATTCAATCTGGTAGTCGGCATTAATATATCAGCACAACAGTTCGAATCTGATGATTTTATCGACAACCTGGTTTCTATTATTAGAGAAAGCGAAGTACCATTTACTAATATAGAAGTTGAAATCACAGAAAGCATGGCCGTTAAAAACCCAACTAAGACCATAGAAATACTAGACAAACTCCGAAACATGGGTATCAAAACATCAATGGATGATTTCGGAACAGGTTATTCATCTTTAAGCCAATTACAGACTTTACCACTCGATACGCTTAAGGTTGACCAGGCATTCGTCAAGCAAATACGGAAGAATAAAACTAAAAGCAATTATGATAATAGTGCCATAGCAAACGCAATTATTGTAATGTCACACAGTCTCGGACTGAAAGTTATCGCTGAAGGTGTAGAAACACTCGATCAATGTGAATTTTTACAACATCTGAAAAGCGATGTACTTCAGGGATATTTGTTTAGTCGACCGATAGATCCAGAAGAGTTCGAACTATTATTGATAGCACAAACTGACAGAACTGCTAGCGCCTGGAAAGGCATTATTAATCAGTTGAAGACTGGATAGTAGAGAACAAAAAAGGGCAAAAGCCAATTATGACCAGCAATAGAAATCTTAAAAAAATGCGTCTTATATTAATTCTAGGCTTTATTCCACTATTAATACTCTGCGCATCCATTCAAATCATATATGATAATAAAGTAAAACATCACCATGCTAGCAACAGCATAGAAAATACTATAGATGGCATTGAAAGAGAAATTCATTTACGCAACCATTTTATGTCTATCTTCATAAATAACAACAGTGCTTTACTAGAAAGCATCATTGAAGACAGTGAGAATATACATCTTTTATCAGATTTACTCGTATCGATTCGGGAATACTTTCCTGATAATTTTGCCGTATCCATTGCAGATAAGAATGGCGAAATCATACTTGACGATTTTGATGGACATATAGGCGATGTCTGCAGAATTGATCTCAAGAAGCAACTTGAGACTGAAAAATACAAAGCAAGAGTACACCCAAACCCAGTATCATATCATTATGACATTTCAACAAGCTGGCTTAATAAAAATAACACGTATCTTTTATTCGCCAGTTTCAAACTTGATCGTATTGCAGCGATACTAAAATCACATCAATCTTTGGGTCAGAAATTATTTCTGGTAATAAAGAAATTCGACTACCTCATTGAAGTCACAGAAGAAGGTGACCGATCAAAATTAAAGACAGATGGAAACTATAAGCTTACTCGTGTTCAGATTGACAACATTATTGACGAAAAAGATATTCACGATAGCCACTGGACAGTCGTTGTTATAGAAGACGAAAAATATCACTCACATCGTACAGGACGAGTTATTTTGTCTTATCTGTTAATATATATTGTGTATATTATAATGATTTTCGTAACAGTTAGAAATAATGACATTGATGTGACTGAATCATAGGCTGTCAATCATAGGTTCTAGTGACTCCCATATAAGCTGCATAATAACAGGCTGAGCTCGTTCATTAGGATGTATACCATCTGCTTGCATGTAGTCATCATTACCCCCTATTCCAGATAGCAAGAATGGGATTACATGTATATTATTATCCGCTCCCAGACTAATATAAATCTCATGAAATGCGTCTGCATATCTTGCGCCGTAATTTGGAGGTATTTTCATACCGGCAAGTAATACTTTTGCACCGGCTGACTTAGCCATTGTTATCATCTGATTCAAGTTATGGCGAATTTCGGTAAGCGGAATCCCTCTCAGCCCATCATTGCCGCCTAGCTCAATGAATACGATTTCAGGGTTATATTGTCGTAACGCTATTTGCAGGCGCTGCACCCCTGATAATGTTGTAGAACCACTAATACTGGAATTAACCACCTTTATTGGATAACCAGCGCGTCTGATTTTATTATCTAATAAATTTACCCAGCTACTATCTTTACTGATACCATAAGCCGTACTAAGGCTATCACCCAGAATAAGTAAAACCTTATCCGATGATGGATTAGCATAAGAACTTATGGTAAAAAAACATAGCGAGACAATAATCCAGAATTTAAACATGAAAACAACCTATGACTCAGTCATTCAAGCAATAAAAGTCAGCAAGACTGTAACTGCGATATCACAGCAGGACGGAAATGATATTAACATTCTGAGTGATATCAACCTGAGCGTAAAACCTTCAGAAACACTTGCAATACTCGGCTCCTCAGGCTCCGGAAAATCTACCTTGCTGGGTCTACTCGCGGGTCTTGATACAGTTACATCTGGTGATATTATCATAGATGGAGAGTCGATAACTGATAAAGATGAAGATGGTCGTGCCGCTATACGATCAAGCAAGATTGGTTTCATATTTCAGTCATTCCAGCTAATTAATGGCCTAACAGCACTGGAAAATGTACTACTGCCCCTCGAACTTAAATACCGCAATCCTGATACGGATTTGGCGGTTAAGCTACTCGAGAAGACAGGCCTGGACCATCGTTTGCATCACTACCCTAATCAATTATCTGGCGGTGAGCAGCAGCGTGTAGCCATCGCCCGGGCTTTTGTCTGCAGTCCTAAGCTGGTATTTGCGGACGAACCTACAGGAAACCTCGATAACAGAACAGGTGAACGAATAATCGACCTTCTGTTCGACATAAATACTGCACAGAAAACGACTCTAGTTATTGTTACTCATGACGAATCTCTCGCAAATAGATGCAGCAGAAAGCTTTTACTAAATGATGGCAAACTTCAACCTTACTAGAGATAGCCTGCTTGGCTTTCGATTACTAAAGAGGCACTGGCGTTCAACCGAATTGAGCACGCTGGTACTCGCACTGTCGATCGCAGTTGCCAGCCTTACAGCCATATCACTTTTTAATCATCGAATCGATTTTTCACTTGCTACAAATGCTGCTGAAATGCTAGGGGCAAATCATATATTAAAGAGCACGCAGCCTGTTGACGACAGTATTATCACAAAGGCAACTACATTAAAACTTAACGTATCTAAATCTATTAGCTTATCCAGCATGATAGTCTACAAAGACAAATTTAAATTATCACATGTTAAAGCTGTAGACGATGCTTACCCTCTTCTTGGAGCTATTCGAATTAGTAATAGTCTAGTAGGCAATGAAACTCACTCACCAGGAGGCCCTGCTCCTGGAAACGCATGGTTAGCTTCAAGCCTTATGACACAACTCGATATTTCAATTGGTGACATAATTGAAATCGGTAACTCGCATTTCAAAGTCAGCCAGATTCTGAAATATGACCCTGGCGAAACTGCGAGCCTCGTCAGCCTTGCCCCAAGATTACTTATACACAGCTCTGATTTACCCTCAACGGGACTTGTACAGCCCGGAAGCCGGGTTACCTATCATACAGGCTTTTCTGGCGATGAAGCCAGCATGGTGCAGTTTATCAACTGGCTGAAACCACGTCTTAATGCAACTCAAGCACTAACCGGTAGTACAGAAGGCTCAGCAGCCATTAATTCTGCAGCTGATAAAGCCAGACAATACCTAACATTAAGCACGATGTTGAGTGTACTCTTATCAGGTATATCAATTGCAATGTCCGCAACGCATTATGCCAGACGCTCCTATGACCAGGCCGCTATCATGCGTAGCATAGGCGCATCATCCAAGAGTGTCATAACCATATTTACTAGTCAGATTATAGTATTAGGCTTATTGTCATCAACAATTGGAATTATTTTAGCCTATTTAATTGAGTCTACCGTGACGTCTATATTATCTGATGTGCTCACGCTCAATAATGATAGTTTCATCATAAAACCCGTATTTACTGGCTATATATCGGGACTGATCATACTCACAGCCTTCACGCTTCCTTCATTATTACGTATTGGAAATGTGCCGCCGCTAAGAGTACTTAGAAATGAGCTAACACCACCAGATACAGGTATCTGGATACTCTATCTCCTAGCCATAGCAAGTGTTATCAGCCTAATGTGGTGGGCGTCAGGAAACCTGAAATCGACAGTTGTAGTTCTGACAGGTATCGTCATTAGCGGCTTGTTATTGTCATTTATAACAAAATTACTAATATACATATTACCTGCCATAGTTTCTCTTTTGAACGGACCTTTCAGGCAAGGCTTGAAACAGGTAAACAGAAATAGCAATTTACACACATTACAGGTTGTATCTATCGGTTTTTCACTTGTCATTCTCGCACTGATTTACCTTGTGAGAACAGACCTGATAATACAATGGACAAATCAATTACCTGATAATGCACCAAATCACTTTATTATCAACATACAACCCAGTGACGTACCCAAAATAAAAGATCTTTTCAATTCTCTCAATATTAATACCAGGGGGCTTTACCCGATGGTACGCGGCCGTATTAGTCAGATAAATTCGATTGACATACCCGCCGACAGGGAGCTTCTCGATGAATCACTAAAGCGAGACCTGAACCTGACATGGCTTGCAAATATCCAGGACAACAACAGAATAATACAGGGCAGCTGGTTTAGCGAATCAAATACAGGACAGTATCTGATTTCAATAGAATCTGGCCTTGCGAGGCGTCTCGGTGTGACAATTAATGACAGCCTTACATTTCAGATTCTAAATACTAATATCGAAGCACGCATAAAGAGCATAAGACAAGTCAAATGGGATTCATTCCAACCGAATTTTTATATTATCTTTCCTGATGAGGTAATCAATCATCTTCCAGCAACATATATAAGCAGTTTCTATTTGCAACCTGATAAGAAAAAACAATTATCAATATTAGTCGACAAATTTCCATCAATAACGATTCTCGAACTGGACAATATAATGTCACAGGTAAGAACAATCATGCTTCAGGTCACGAAAGCCATAGAATTTGTCATGCTCTTACTACTCTTATCAGGAACAACAGTAATGGCTGCAACCTTACAGGCATCACTTCAACAGAGAAAGAAAGACGCTGTAATATTACGTAGCCTTGGAACTAGCCGATCATATTTACGAAACTTAATTCTGACTGAATTATTCACAGTAGCTGTTGTCGCTTCTATATTAGCTATAATGGGATCTGAAGCCACAGCCTACCTGCTCTATAAATACATCTTCCAACTTGAATTCAACCTTCACTTTAGCACTTGGTTGTACATGCTGTTACTTTCACCAGCCGTGATAATGGCTGCGGGCTGGTTATATTTACGAAAAATACCAGATCAACCCCCTATGAATGCATTGAGGACATTCTAAATATACCCTGTAAGTCATAAGCTACATGCATTATTTACAAGAACCATCCAACATCAAAGTAATATGACTAGAATATCATCTTATAAACAGATTGAAGCAATGATCGGCTTACATGACCTTCATTACAACCCGGAGTGGTCAGCAGCCCCTGACTTTCTGGCCACAGTAATTCAGTACTGCAACTCAATAAAACCTGAAACTATTGTTGAATGTAGTTCTGGAACAAGCTCGATAGTACTAGCCAAATGCTACTCGAGTATAGAAGATAGCCATGTTTATAGCCTTGAACATGAATCGCATTATGCAAATATTACTCGCACTGAACTCGAAAAACATAATCTAGGAGACAGGTGCACCATACTGGAATCACCTTTGATTGATTACTCAATCAATAGCAGCAATTATCTCTGGTATCAGCTAGACAAACTAAACATCAACAATATAGACATGCTTGTTATAGATGGCCCACCTGGATTTATCCAGACCAATTCAAGGTACCCGGCCGTACCGTTACTCATCGAAAAGCTATCCGATAACGCCTTTATATTACTCGATGATGCCTCAAGAGATGACGAAAGAAACACAGTTCTAAGATGGACCAGTGAAACATCAGGCCTTATTGAGGTTGAATATTTAGAGCTGGAGCGAGGCTGCTCTGTGTTAAAATACAACAAATAAATCAGGATGCATTATAAGCATGTTTAAGGGCATCCTCAGCCGCAGACATATCACCAATCGCACCTATTCTGCTCCAGAACTCTTCAAGCTTATTTGAAGCACTTTCAATATTGATTAGCATATATCCAGGCTTATCCTTTAAGAACAGGGAAATATTATCATTGACCGTGTCAACATAATCACCCGCAAGTTTCTGTAAATCCCTTTGATCATCGAGACCGAGGTAAACACCATTCTGGTAAGCATTAAAAATACCAAAATCAGAACGACGCATGAAACTTGATATAACGGCCTGGCGATCCCTAACAAGGTGGACATAAAATGCATTAGTCCCGTATATAGCATCCAGACGCCCGAGAAACCATGAAAGGCGGTTATCAATTTCAATATGAGAGGCCGGATAAGATAGTCGATCATTTCCATAGCGTGAAATATTTGTTTCATGCCCAGTTGTGTAATTAGATATGAATCCACATGATTTAGAAAATGTCACGGATCCACATCGACCAGTATTGAGCACAAACACATTATCGTATTTCATAAGTAAAACCCACTCTCTCGACAATCAGCAAGATGATTACATAGAGAAGATTTAATTAAGCTAAGATATGACTGCCCCTCAGCATGTATACGGTTAACAGGAACAGACTCATCACCATAATGATATTTGATAGTATCGAGAAACAAGCGAAACTTATCATCAATTACAGTATTATTTTTAAATTTCTTCTTAGATAATGTTATAAGTTTACATTCAAGATGACTTAGCTTTGACACAATTGATTTCTGTTTATCCGCATAATTTACCAGCATTTCATTATGCACATCATTAACAACATAATCGACCAAATTGATTATAGATTCACCATTTTGCACTTGATCTTGCATACTCGCAATTCTAGAGACAGAAAACAGCATCACATCCCCATAAAACTGCCTGACAAATTCACTTGATAAATCGATTATATCCTGCCTCGGTATTACACCACTACGATATTCTGATTCATCAGAATCCATCAGAGTACGCATATGTCGCATAGGAACATTCGCTGACACAAATCCACAGCCATGCCGACTTTTTAGTATCCTTCCCATAACTGGTCCTGCCATGCGCAACTTAAGACTTGCAAATGGCATAACAAAATCCAGCATGTTTTTTCTTATAAGGTAATTTCCTGTATAAACTGTACGTGCATCATCAACACACATATCACCAGGACAATGTCGATATGAATCGTAACGCGTTGGATGCGAACCATGAAAAAATGCGGTTAATTCAGTAGCAAACTTTTCGATAACGTCATCTATGATATGAGGCTCCTTGATATCACATTTGAACGATACGGAATCAGTTTTAGCTACAAAGCCGAAAAGATCTGCCATATCATGATATGAAGCAGCATTAGCAGAATTTTCATTATCTATATGAAAGCAACAAGAAGCTCCTGGCAAGTAATCAAGTACTTTATCGACGAAGCCATTAACATCATCCAGCATCCTCGATGACATAACAGCGGGTGAAACCGGCGGGTCACCTACCACCTTACCGGTAGCAACCTGAACTCTTTGATTATAAAACACCGAGTTCCAGATATAATAATAATTCAATCCATAAAAGGAATCATTTCTTTCAAGATTAACATTAAATTCCTGGTCACTGTCTATAAAGTGAATTATTGTCGAATCTTCAAGCTCAATAGATTGTAAATATAGATAAACGAGATTCCTCATCACTGAGGCGCCTTTATGATAAAACGCGTCTCTGTTTAAATGACCGAGAACACGATCAGCATGATCAGGGTCACTTTTTATGCATTTTTCATATATATTACTTTGCTGCTGTTGCGAAAAATATGAAACTGATAACCCTTTTACACTAAACTCACTTGAAATAGCTTCTATGTCACATCTCGACGATAATTCCTTAGAATCATCCGCGACCAACACGGACACTTTCTTGAAATTATTATCTCGAAGACCACCATAGCAATATAACTGCTGACAGGTCAGCAAACTATTGAGACATCTCCTTAGTTGCTCAGGCCTATCCGCAACTGGAACAACAATAAGAAAATCATATTGAAAAGAGCAGCCAGTAATATCAATCAGGGTTTGAAACTCCCTGTGTAGAGCCGCATAAGCTTCCAGGAGCGAGTTAGAAGGGGAATCAAATAACTGGTTTTCAGCGCGTGACAGCGTGTTTATATATAGTGCGCACAGAGAATCAACATCTTGTTTTCGGCAGGATAATGAAAGCTCATCTTTATATATAGATTGATAGGCTGTATCTAAACACCCTCTTTCTAAATATTTCTGTAGTTGAGAAATATCGACTTTACAGCCTTCAAACTCAAACTTATTAGCGACTGGTGACATAGTCTGGAAAAAGATCTTTATCTATATAAACATCAATTAGACTGATTGAATTTTTATAATCAATTTTATCGAAAACAGACTCAATATCACTATTATTTCTGATTGCGTAATACTCAATGCCAAAGGCATCACAGAGCGACTGATAGTCTGGATTAATAAAATCACAATCTATATATCGTTTTTCATACTTTTGAAACTGATTTTTTCTTATAAGACCCATAGTAGAGTTATTAAACATTATTATCGTGATAGGCGTCTTATAATTTACGGCCGTCATTATCTCCATACAACACATCTGAAAACCACCATCACCAATTATAACGAATGCAGGCATGTCATTCGACATACGCGCACCAATAGCAGCCGGTATAGCATGACCTAAAGACGACACACCCGAATTCGAATAATAATGACAATTATCCCTGACATTAAGAAAGTTTTGAGCAAATATTATATTATCATCGAATATCTGGTGCTCAACCTCGATCTTATTCAGATAGTCAAACAGATGTGAAACATTAGAAAACTTATCACTGAATGTTTCGAGATCAGTTTTCGATTTTGTATCAACTAAATTTTCACGAACAAATCTGAGTTTTTCATCTGATTTTGACCTGATATTACGCGCACTGATTTCTGAATTAAGCGCAGACAGGTATTGATGCAAATCAGCATTCACTGAAACATCTGCAATAAATACCTTATTCAGCTGTGAGGCATCGATATCTACCTGAATAATTTTTTTATTAGCCAGCAAATCCTGTTTCCACAGATAACTGGTACGCTCATTGAATGTAGCGCCTAATATAATTATCAGGTCTGCATAATTCATAATATACTCACTCGCATGTGAGTATGAAGTTACTCCAAGGCTACCAAGTGAAAGCGGATGATCTTCCTGTAGAGCGCCTTTGCCTTTCAGGCTACTGGTGACAGGTATATTTAATTTCTCAGCAAATTCTTTGACAAGGCTACTGCTATTCGATTTGAGACAACCATATCCAGATAGAACAACCGGATACTTTGCAGCTTCAATAAGCTCAAGTACCTGACTCATATCATGCTGACTTTGCGCACCATATCGACGGTGTATATATTCAGGAACCAGCAGCTGTTGAAGACAGCTATCGTCTACATCTTCTAGCTGTATATTGAATGGTATGCTCAATAATACAGGGCCTGGTGTATCTGAATATAATTCACGGGTTGCACGATTGAGGCAGTTAACCAGATAGTCTGTGCGCTCTATAACTCGACTATATCGAGTTATTCCTCGAAATATATCGACCTGAGATATACTTCCACCCTCACCCGCACTTTCCTGCAAGCCACCTTTACCAAAGATATGGGTTGATGTTTCACCAGTGATAATGAGAATGGGCTGCTTATCCACATAGGCATTCGCAATTCCTGTGACCAGGTTTGTTGCTCCTGGCCCAGCAGTAGTGATACATGCAGATATCGCCTGCTGTCGACCATTATGAAGATGCGCAGCCTTTGAATATCCGCATGCCATAAACGCAGCGCCCTGCTCATGCTTCGCAAGCACCGATTTAATCGAGGAACGGTAGAGGGCATCGTATACCGGGAGAATATGCGCACCCGGCATACCAAAAATATGATTAACATGGAGTAATTCCATGTATTTAACTATGAATTCACTAACTTTCATCTTCTGAGGAGATAGCTGACGCGAGTGTCTGACTGATAAATGCCCCTTGTCAATTGCGCTGTTATCTCGACTTCTTTGGTTCTACTGTTTTCTTATATGCCCGCTATTAATCTTTTCATTATCTCTGGATACATGTGTGTATTCAAGCGCAATATAGACCCCTGTTCATATACTCGACGCTATGTATCCATGAATTAGCTGCTTGCACCGTTTCCACTTATAAACCTTATTAATTACATGGACTTATACCAAAATGTGGTATATTACATGCATTAAACTCTATAGATATGATTTCTGCCAGGCTTTTGGCCCTGAAACCGTGCAAAAATCACGTTAAATTCCCGTAACTGAACATCTATAGAGAATAGCTACAAAATAGCGCATTAATATGAACCATTATCAGGCTGAACCACACTCTACTACAGGATTACCTGAGTCATTATACGACCGCATACATCAACACATACAGAAGATCTATTCAGACAATACGGCTGAAATAACCACTAAACTTGTCAGTACAGTCAGTAAGTACAATTCACATTTCAAATGCCAATCTGACACATCATTCTGGGGGCCAGATGATATACTGCTTATTACCTATGGTGACTCAATTAGATCGAAAGATGAATCACCGCTTTTAACACTGAATACATTTCTTTCAAAACATCTTTTTGAGCTTATTAGCACTGTACATGTATTACCGTTTTTTCCATTCAGTTCTGATGATGGCTTTAGTGTCATTGACTATCGCACTGTAAACCCTGATCTCGGTGACTGGGAAGATATACATCGTATTGCTGACAAATTCAAAATGATGTTCGATCTTGTCATCAATCATGTATCACGAGAAAGCCTCTGGTTTTATGACTTTGTTAGTGATCGAGAACCTGCATGTAACTACTTTATAGAATATCCTGCTGAGACGGATGTGAGCCAGGTAACACGCCCTCGAAATAGCCCGCTACTCGTTCCCATCAATACTCACCGTGGAGTTCGATATCTCTGGGCAACATTTAGCGAAGACCAGATTGACCTGAATTTTTCCAATCCTGATGTACTAATCGAATTTGTCGATATCCTGCTAGGTTATATACAACATGGTGCCAGCATGATTCGACTGGATGCTATCGCATTTTTATGGAAGCAACTGGGCACAAGCTGTGTCCACCTGCCACAAACACATGAGGTTGTTAAACTTTTCCGTACTATTTTCGAACTCTGTTTTGTCGACCGGATTCTGTTAACTGAAACGAATGTCCCTCATAATGAGAATATGAGCTACTTTGGCGATGCCGACGAAGCACATATGATATATCAGTTCTCTCTACCCCCGCTACTGCTGCATGCGCTAAATAGAGGACATTCAAGATACCTCACGAAATGGGCATCAGAACTACCTGAACTTGATGATAACTGCACCTATCTGAATTTTACCGCCTCTCATGATGGCATCGGTTTACGGGCACTCGAAGGAATTATTAGCCCAAAAGAAGTGGATGAACTGATTGAGTCGATGCATAATTTCGGTGGCTTCGTTAGCATGAAGGCCAATCCGGATGGAAAGGATAGCCCTTACGAAATCAATATATCTCTGTTCTCAGCACTTCAAGGTACACGTCGTGGCATTGATCAATGGCAAATAAGACGCTTCATTTGCTCGCAGACAATCATGCTTGGCTTGCAGGGAATACCTGCCATATACATTCATAGTTTACTGGCTACAGAAAACGACCTGCACGGTGTCGAACTTACCGGACGCTTACGCTCAATCAATAGAAAACAATGGGATAATAAAGAACTTGATGAACTACTTAACAACCCGGACACACACCATGCACGAGTGCTTGATGAATTAAAGTCATTAATAAGCACACGTAGATCTGAGCCCTGCTTTCATCCTTCCTGTTCACAGGAAGTACTAAACATCAATGATGGCCTGTTTAGTTTTATTCGTAAAGCCAGTGATGGCAAGCGCTACTTACTCGCAATTCATAATGTGACTGCCAACAACCAGACGATTAATATCCAGGATCGTGCTGATCTAAGTGACCACACTCAGTGGTATGATATTATCAGTCAGCAAACGATCGAGTGCATTCTTCCAATGGTAAATCTCAATCCATACCAGTGTATGTGGCTTGTTAATCAGCCACAGTAACTAACTATCCTGATTATCCTGCTCGACAGCATCATATAGTCGCTCGAGAATATCGGGTATCGCACTAATGACACGATTCCAGCTCGGAATGAATGGCGTTTCCATTGGATTCGTCAGAAAATGCTCCCCTGCATTCATAATATTCTGCGCAAATAGCTCGACAGCCTGCTCTTCATTATGGCGATCAACATGTAAACCATTCATTACAGCATCGTTGTAATATGTTTCGATAAAATCCAGCGCTATTCGATAATAAGTAGCCTTAATGGTTCTAAAGGTCTCCTGATTAAAAACAATGCCATTGGTAGCCAGCTTTCTGAAGATAGCTTTGGATATGTCGTGAGTCATCTTGGATAAACCACCATCTGGATTGTGTTTTGAAAGTGACTGGTGTTTGTGGTCGTACACATCTGCGATATCAACCTGACACAAGCGATTAGTCGAATAATTTCGCTTCACTTCAGACAACACACCAATTTCCAGCCCCCAGTCACTCGGTATACGAATATCATTAAACACATCGGCACGCATTGAGAACTCTCCTGCAAGTGGATATCGATAACTATCCAGGTATTCAAGATACTCCATATGACCAAAGATCTTTTTAAGCGCTCTTAACAATGGCGTTACCAGCAGGCGACTCACTCTTCCATTCAGGTTTCCATCAGCAACACGCGCATAGTATCCCTTGCAGAATTCATAATTAAAATTGGGGTTGGCAACTGGATATAGCAGGCGGGCAAGCATGTCACGTTTATACGTCAGAATATCGCAATCATGTAATGCAACGGCCTCAGATTTCGCTGACGCCAGAACATAGCCGTAGCAGTACCAGACATTTCGTCCTTTACCCATTTCAGTGGGAGCAAGACCCTTTTCCTGTAGCATCTTATCTATCTGTTTTAAACG
This sequence comes from Gammaproteobacteria bacterium, assembly GCA_041589455.1. Taxonomy (GTDB): domain Bacteria; phylum Pseudomonadota; class Gammaproteobacteria; order SZUA-229; family SZUA-229; genus SZUA-229. The sequence goes on from JBFHVQ010000023.1 coordinate 35,522, forward strand.
CGGGCCATCATTCCATAAAATCACATGATGTTGTGGTAGACGTGAAAAAAACTCCTGTGCATATTTAAACTGGCTTTCATCGGCTCGATCAAGTCCGATAATAATTTCAGATAGATAATCAACCGCTTGTAACTCATCTATAATCCCACTGAGTGCCGGACCTTCCAGCTCTGAAAACAAAGATGGCAATACGAGCGACATTGGCCTAACCCTGGAGAAGCTCTTAAGTTCCTGTTCAAGCTCTTCAACTGGTCTTTGCGTTAAATTATGAAAATTGGTAATAATACCGTTCTGATAGAAATCAGCCATTGCTTGCCTCGCATAAAATGTTAATAACATCATTGACCGCTTCACTCCATCCTGAAGGGCCAGTTTTCGATGTAATCCTGACATTATCTATATAAGATACGTCAGGCTGAATAATATGTTTGTTTAAAACCTGTACCGGGAAATTCACCACTTCCAGCATTTTCAAATCATTATAGCTATCGCCTAAAGCCATTGTGTGAACAGGCACCAATGACGACCTTTGATAACAATCGACGACATAATTTAAAGCATCTGACTTATCGACTTTACTCATTACATGATAAAACCGCCCGCCTCGTAACAGAATGAGCGACTCTTTTTCAAGCAATGTTCCAAACTGTTCCAGTTTATCCTTAGTATCTTGCCACAATAATGGTTCTGTTGCTTCACGCTTCGATGCTGCCTGTGCCGACTCTTTGTTCAATCCCGTTATATCCATTATGGTATCGATATTCATCTGACTGAAACCAGTAAACTTAAAACCATACGCAAGTTTTATACGCTCCACAACAGAGACAATTTCATTATAGGGCCTGGCAAAATACTCAAGACGATAAGCATGCATAGGTGTGAAAGCAGGGTCATCACAATCGATATTCATGGCAACCACAGAGCCATTTTCACAGATCATGGGATAATGCAGATCCATCTTTTCAGAGAGTTTTAGCATTTCCGAAAATGTTTTACTGGAATTCAGAATAAGAGGAAAACCATTATCCTGTAAACGCTGCATTGCAGGTCGTGCCGCCTTCCAACTGTAATTATCGTGATCGAGTAATGTCCCATCCAGGTCGCTGAACACGATAAGTTTTACATTGTTACACTTCATTAACACGAACCCTGATTAACACGAATCCTGGAGATCATGTGATTGTCATCTATATCCATAACGATATCCGCCCTGCCTGGCATTTCATCTAAACAGTGTCGGGTAATACGTTCATAATGCATAATAAAGCGTTCAATCTCGTTATCATCCATTACACCAGAACCTTTTACGCCCAACTGCTCACATTTCTGACGTAACTTGTGTTCCTGCAATTTTCTCCATTCTTTGACTTTTTCCAGAGATGGTACTTTCAACATAATGAGTTGATCTAGCTGATTAAATAATGAGGCATAACTTTGCTTCAGGTTATCATTAACGTATCGCCGCCATATGTGATTTGAATCCATATCAGACTCTAAACTATTAAGTGCTGTTTGAATTGATTCATCTGTTTCGGACTGTGCTCCAACACACCACCCTTCGAACAGTAGAATATCAAGAGTTCCTTCGACACACTGCCAATGTTCACGCGGTTTTCGGTCGTCGATTGATTTGTCGAACCGTGGCAAATGAATCTGCTGATAATCACCACATTTGATTGTTGTAAATAGTTGTTCCCATAACTCTGTGTCATGTGTTCCTGGTACACCACGCGTCTTCAGCAGGGGGTGAATTGTTTTCGAAAGCGTCTCACGTTGCTGAAGCGTCATATATAAATCATCAATAGATAACACCGCAGCATTCTTCTTGAACCCATACACCAGGAGGTTCTCAAGTATCGTACAGAGCGTGGATTTTCCTGACCCCTGAGCACCGTTGACACCAATAATAATGGGTTTTCCCGTATGCTGTGAGGCAAGCCAGCCTGCCATCGGTAAATACAGCTTGAGGAGCTGCGCTTTGAATGTATCGGTATCTGGTAGTTTCTCTCTAATGATGATGTCCTCAAACATACGAAAGAGCGATTGATCATCAAGTACCGCATGGGATACACACATGCTCTCAGGCCAGTTCGCTGCCTGATCTCGAGTATCATTGTTATCCGTTGCGGGTTTCATCATAGTTAGCTAGCAGTCTCTACAGGGTTAGATGCTTTATTTTCTACTACTGTTTTCATAGCAGGTTTGGTGCCATAATCTATATCACTGATTTTATTGTTATTTTTTCCGGCAGTTTCAATCCACTAACACATTCACGCATTTCACAGTTCATTATGCACTATTTTAGTGCATTACAAATACAGCATCATGATGGTGCAGTTTCATCGCAGTCATTTGTACACCGGTAGACATGCACTCATATTTGCACCAGATACTGACATTAAA
>JBFHVQ010000024.1:0-37535 GCA_041589455.1 Gammaproteobacteria bacterium
CAGCAGTTGGCATCGAACATCAGGAAAGAAATCGGTGATCATGTTTCCGCACGTGCACTGGGCTTCGCATTGTTCTCATCTGAACAGCGTTCATATGCTGCACAAATTATCGGCGTCGATACCCAGCACGAAACATCGGTATCTTCCTTGCCGGGTTTTGTTAAGCAGGGACGATACCTGAATCAGCAGGATGCGTCAGAAGTGGTGATAGGTAAGGCGCTAGCACGTAATCTCCAGGTGTCAGTTGGTGATGAGTTAACGTTTATCGGAAGCGGTAAGGATGGCTCAATTGCCGCCAATGTGGTAACCGTGGTTGGGCTCTTTGATAGTGGTAATCAGGAAATTGATCGCCTACTGGTACATATGCCTCTAGTCGCTTTTCAGCAGTCATTTTCCATGGGTGAGGACGTCCATTCAATTGTCATCAGCACAACCGAAGCGATGCAGACAACAGACATTGAGGCATCCCTCAAACAGCAGTTAGAACAGGGCAATAAGCAGGTGCTTCATGACTGGACCGTTTTGCAGCCTGGCCTGGTACAGGCGATTAAGGCAGATATCAGTTCGGCGGCTGTGATGTATATGGTGCTGGTTGTGCTGTGTGGTTTCTCTGTATTGAATACAGTTTTAATGGCGGTGCTTGAGCGAACCCGTGAATTTGGTATTTTTATGGCGCTCGGTTTACGCCCCATACAAATTAGTCGCCTGGTGCTAATTGAAGCGATTTTATTAGCATTTATTGGGTTGGTTCTTGGGATGTTGTTTGGTGCTGTGTTAACGGGCTATTTCGAAATCAATGGTCTGGTTATTCCTGGCTACGAAGAAGCTGCAGCACGATTTAATTTGCCCAGTCGAGTCTACCCATCTCTCGATAGAATTAGTCTACTGGTTGGGCCGCTGTGTATTTTTATAGCCGCGATTCTGGCAGCCATCTATCCAGCATTGAAATTACTTCGTTTACAGCCATTAGAGGCCATGAGGGTCAGGACATGATGCGCTTACTTGCAAAACTGGCATGGCGCAACCTTTGGCGGAATCGGCGGCGCACCCTGATTATGCTAGCGGCTCTGGCTGTTGGTGTGTGGTCTATGATCTGGATGACTGCCCTGATGCGAGGTATGCTCGATCAAATGATTGAAGACTCGGTGAATAATCTGAGTGGGCATATACAGATACATGCGAAAAATTTTCGAAACGATCCATCTATTACCAACAGTCTCACAAATCCAGACGAAAAACTTCTTCAGGTTTTAAATCATAATGAGATTATTGGCTGGAGTGGCCGTATTAAAGTTCCCGCGATGATTTCTTCAGAAAGATACAGTTTGCCAGTAACCCTTGTGGGTATTGATCCGATAATGGAACAGTCACTGTCGTTTATTATGCAAACAGATTTTGATGGCGAGATGCTGGCAACTGCTGAAGATAATGGAATAGTGGTTGGTCGAAAGTTGCTGGAGAAACTTGAATCGAGATTAAATAAACGCCTGGTGATTACCACACAGGATAAAAATAATCAGTTAGCAGATCGTGGTTTCAGAATTACAGCAGTCTATTCTGCCAAATTACAATTGCTTGAATCGCAATATGTTTTTGTATCACTCAATATATTGCAGACTATGCTGTCCTGTGAAAACTGCCTGTCGGAAATTAGTATTAAAACTATGCATCATGATAACTTACAGTCATTAAAAGATCGTATCAAATCAGTGGCGGGTGATTATGAAGTAAACACCTGGTTTGAGCTTGATCCTTATACAGAAAGCATGTTGAAGTCGATGGATGGTTTTATCTTTGTTTTTATTATTATTATATTTATAGCAATGTCATTTGGCCTGGTTAATACACTGGTGATGGCTATTTTTGAAAGAACCAGGGAAATTGCATTATTACATGCACTGGGTTTGTCGCCGCGCTTAATTACCCTTCAAATAGTAATTGAAGCCAGTATGCTGGTTCTGATTGGGCTTATCGCAGGCAACCTGCTAGCTTATCTCAGCATCTGGCCTATGCGAGAGGGAGTGGATATTTCAATTGTTGGTGAAGGGCTGGATTTCGCTGGAATCAGCAGTGTTTTAAAACCATCGCTCTGGTTATCGGATATCGCCTTCGCAAATTTAACCGTCATCGTGTTAGGCATACTGGCCTGCTTGCTTCCAGCCTGGCGTGCCTCCCAGAAAGCACCAGCAGCCGCTATTAACTGGAGTGATACATGATAACCGTTGAGGCCACAGGATTAAGTCGAAGTTTTGGTGAAGGGGAGTTAATTGTGCATGCAATTAATGAGCTAGATCTGCAAATAAAAGAAGGTGAATTTGTCTGTCTTGCTGGCCCGTCCGGTTCAGGTAAAACAACACTATTGAATATGATTGGTGGTCTTGATCATCCATCACGGGGTATGCTCAAGGTGGCAGGTCAAGATTTGTCGAATATGACTAAAAATCAGCTGGCAGATTTAAGATTGCATAAAATCGGTTTTGTTTTCCAGTCCTATAACCTTGTTCCTGTTTTGAGTGCCGTGGAAAATGTTGAGTTTGTTGCACAATTGCAGGGAGTTGAGGCATCACAACGTCGTCAAATGTCGATGGATATACTAAAGGAAGTTGGCCTGGAAGGAATGGAGCAGCGTAAACCTGCTGAACTATCTGGTGGTCAACAACAACGTGTTGCCGTAGCTCGTGCTATTCTGACTCGGCCACCCCTGGTGCTGGCGGATGAACCAACGGCTAATCTTGATTCGGTAACTGCTGAAAACCTGATTGATCTTTTTTTACATTTAAATGCCCATTTTGGAACCACTTTTATTTGCTCAACCCATGATCCTATGGTGATGCAAAGGGCCAGAAGACTAATTCGTATGCGTGACGGAAAAATTGAAGAGGATATTGTAAGAGATACCACCTGATGTTTTATAATTTGAAGGATCAATATTGGCAAAATACAGTAACTGGCACTATCAGCTTGTTGATAATGTATCTACTGCCTTTTTCTGTTTTTGGTTTCGATGGGGTTCGAGTTCAGTATAATTATATGTACAACCAGCTCATAAATTCGGTGACTAATCAAAGCGCCGACTCTCAAGCTGATCATTTCATCGACATACGCTTAATGTCTGAACATATAATCAATAATTATGACTGGGGGCTACATTATCAGTTGCAGGGCCTGCATTCTGAACAGTTGTCTGTTTCAGAAACGTCTTCAGTTACGCCACAGCTATCGGATGACCGTTCAAATGTTCTGGATTTAAGTCATGTATTATCCAGTGAAGATGAACAGCAGGTATTGCATCGCCTTGATCGATTTTACATCGGCACAACGGCAGCAAGTTACAGCTGGAAACTGGGGCGCTATGCGGTTACCTGGGGTAATGGCATGGTATTCAGTGTGATGGATGTGTTTAACCCGTTTAACCCAGCTTCTATCGATAAAGAATATAAAACAGGGGATGATATGTTTTATCTTCAGTATTTATTCGAAACAGGCGCTGATCTACAGATATTACTAATGCCACGTAGAGACCCGGTCACCGACGCTATTGAAACAGATCAGTCATCTTTTGCAATGAAGTACCATGCGCTGATTAATGCAAATGATATTGATGTAGTACTGGCCAGGCACTTTAATGAAACCCTTGCTGGGGTTGGTTTTAGCTATGATTACTCTGGTGTACTCTGGAAAACAGATATTCTGTATAGTCACAATGATGAGAATTATTTTTCATTACTGAGTAATATCAGTTATGCATGGAGCTGGTTGGAAAAACCCATGACAGGATTCATTGAATATTATTATGCGGGTTTTGCACTTGATTACAGTCATCACTATAGTCAGCAGCAGTTGATGAGCCAGTCCCTGTTACTGAGAAAGTTACAGCGAGGTGAAGTCTATACCGTGGGTAAACAACAGCTCGCACTGTCTGTTGATATTGAATGGCATCCATTAGTCCATATACGACCCACCTGGTTTGTTAGTCTTGAAGACTATTCAAGTCTGTTTCAGTGGCTGGTGCTATATGATTATAAGCAGAATATAACACTCACCGCCGGCTTTAATTTATATTCAGATGAGCAGGGTACAGAATATTCTGTAATAAATCCCAATGATATTAATAATCAACAGCTGATTAGTGATAGCCTGTTTATTCAGGCCAATGTTTATTTTTAAGATAGTCTGTATCATTTTGTCTTTCCTAATGGTTTCCCATTGGTGGCTCACATGGCACAATGTTTCTATGAAAGACAATACACTCGAATTAATTGATATCGGCGCAAACCTTACAGCAAGTTCATTCGGCAAAGACTTATCAGAAGTGATAGAGCGTGCGAGACAACAGTCAGTTTCACATATAGTGGTAACCGGTACTAATTTGCAGCACAGTGAATTAGCGCTTGAATTGTGTGAGCGTTGGCCAGGTTATTTATATGCTACCGCTGGTGTACATCCTCACCACGCAAAAGAGTGGGATGACAGACTTGCGGGTCGGATACATGATATATCCCGTCTTGATGCAGTTAAAGCTATTGGTGAATGTGGTCTGGATTTTAATCGTAATTTTTCGTCGCCCAGAGATCAGTTAAGGTGTTTTGAAGCTCAGCTAGAAATTGCTGCTGATATTCAGTTACCGGTATTTTTACATCAGCGAGATGCGCATGAGGATTTTGTAAAGATTATTGGGCGCTGGCGTGACAAACTAAGTGGCGGTGTTGCTCATTGTTTTACCGGTAACCGTGAAGAGGCAAAAGCTTATCTGGATCTCGATCTATACATAGGTGTAACTGGCTGGTTATGTGATGAACGTAGAGGTCACTCACTGCAACAGGCAGTGGCTGATATCCCCCTTGATCACCTGATGATAGAAACCGATGCGCCTTATTTGTTACCTCGAAATCTTACAGAGTCACTAAAGCAGTCGCTCAGAGATAAACGACGTAATGAACCGATGTTATTGCCGCATGTTTGCCAGACATTAGCCGATTATAAAAAGCTGGAGTTACAGCAGGTTGCAGAAGAAACCAGCAAAACTGCGAAGCAGTTCTTTGCTATCGAAGGCTGATATCTGCTATATAAGGAGATTAATTCGAGCTATATGCGTCTGATTACAGGCGGCTTCCCTAACTTTACGGCAAATATTTACAATAACAGGCCTTAATGAACCAGCATCGACGACTTTATTTTTCAATATTCATTTTAATCTGCTTTTTACTGGCTTTGTTTTCAATGCAAACCAGTAATGTGCGTTGGCTCGATGCGCAGATGTTCAGGCTGTCCAGTTACCTGCTACCGAGTGTTCCCGCTGAAACCAATTACAGCATCATCCAGCTGGATGATGCACGTTTGCAGCAACCCCAGGGCATTCAGGATCTCAGATTTCTACTGCGCAAGCTTAAGAGATCACAAACGGCTGAAATCGTCTGGTTGACCTCGGATTTTCCACGTATGGATTATGAACTTGAACTGACAGATAGCGCAAAGGAAGGCGAATTAAAACCAGAGGTGTGGCAGCCAACACAGGGCGAGCGTAACAAGCTGGCCTGGATGCTGGAAAATCAGGGGGTTTTTCTAACCCAGTATATAAATTCACCACAAATAGAAAAAGCGATCCCATACAGTGAAGAACTACACTATCAACAAGGCTGGAAACAGTATATCCCTTCCATATTTTTGCCAACTGCGCGTAGTTTTCGTTCGTTAAATAGTGCGTTTCCCTATCGAGTCTATCCCTTTGATTATCATTCACAAACCGCACAAAGCCTGATCTGGTACAGCGAAGATCGAGGCGCTACATTGCCTGATCTTAGCCTGGCAATATATAGCCAGCTTACGCAAAGCCAGAATCTACACTGGGATGAGAGTGGACATATAAAACTGGATAATCAGCGTATTAACAGCAGCTTGTCGGGTCATGTTTATAGCTATTTTTCAGTATTAACGGGTCATCACACTACAGCGACTCGCTTTACCCTGGACAACGCGATGAAAATGTCCAATGAATATTTCAGGGATAAGCTGGTATTGATTGGTCAGGATAGAGAGCAGCTGCAAGTGCTAGCGGATGGACTTAATAGTTTACAGTCGTCAGCAACTTACCATACACCTGAAATTAGCTGGTGGCTGCAACCGGTAATTCTTGGCGCGGTGGTTTTTTATTTATTGATTATATTGCCATTGCTGAGCCCATTGAGTGGCCTTTTTCTGGGTGCATTTCTGTTGCTAGCGGTGCTCACAGTTCAACCCGTGTTATTGATATTGAAAGGTATGTGGTGGCCAACCATCAATATATTATTACTGATGGTTGTGGGACAAATAGCCGCTTATATTTATGTTTCTGGGCGCAAACTATTGCAGGAACTGATATTAAAACAGCAGTCAGCACGTTTTGAGTTGGGACATTATCAGTTTCAGAAGGGTGATTATGAAGCCGCCATTGTGAATTTGCTTAAAGCGAATACTAATGACGATATGTTATCTGATTTATATGAAATAGGACTGAGCTTTGAACGTAAGCGCCAGTATGAGCGAGCTTTTCAACTATACAGTGAGATACAGCTAAGAGATAAAAAATATAAAGATATTGATAAACGATTGAAATCCATGAGCGGCTTTGCAGAAACCCAGATCGCTGTGCAATCTCCGCTTCAGGCGCAGAAAACACTGGTAATGCCTGAAATTGAATTACCGGAATTTGGTCGCTATAAAATTGAAAAAGAGCTGGGTCGTGGTGCTATGGGAGTGGTTTATCTGGGCAAAGATCCCAAGATAAATCGTCAGGTCGCTATCAAGACACTCGACTATACTCAGTTTTCTGATGCAGAGTTAAGAACGGTTAAGTCACGATTTTTCCGGGAAGCGGAAGCTGCGGGGCGACTCAGTCATAATAATATTGTCACGGTTTATGATGTCGGTGAAGAAGATGGTCTGGGCTTTATTGCCATGGACTATGTGATTGGCGTTCCATTATCCAGTTATACCGCGGCAGATAAACTATTAAGTGTGGCGGAAATCTATCGAATTATGATCATCGTATCTGAGGCGCTTGATTATGCACATTCGCAGAATATTGTTCATCGAGATATCAAGCCCGGAAATATTATGTACAACCCGGATAGTCAGCAGCTAAAAATTACTGATTTTGGCATTGCACGTATCACCGATTCTGTAAAAACACGTACCGGTAGTTTTATGGGGAGCCCTTCATATATGGCACCGGAACAGATGACGGGAGCCAATGTCGATGGCAGAGCTGACCTGTACTCACTGGGTGTCAGTTTTTATCAGTTATTGACGGGTAAGTTGCCTTTTGATGCCGATAGTCTGGGGAATCTGGCATATAAAATCACCAATGAAAAACATAAACCTATTCGAGACATTCGTCCAGATTTACCCGCTAGTGCAACACGTATTATTAATAAAGCATTACAGAAAGATGTTAATAAACGTTTTCAGTCGGGTAAAGAAATGGCGCAGGCGCTGGAACGAGGTATGCCATCCGATGATTAAGCGATAATTGACCATGCATAACATTGACTTCGCTGGTGGTACAGATATTGGAAGGCTTCGTGAAAAAAATGAAGACAGTATCCTGTTGTGTGGTTTTGAGCATAGTGATGTATATTTGTTTGCCGTAGCAGATGGAGTCGGAGGTCATAAAGGCGGTGATGTAGCTAGTCAAATTGCAGTTGATACGATTAGAGAAAGTGTACAAAAGGCTGTTCTTCAGGCAAGTAGTGGTGGTGGGTATAGTGAACACTGGCTTGAATTATCGCTTGAACATGCAATTAACAACGCCAATAGAAAAATTCTTGAACAGCAACAGGACCCCGATCTTTATAATATGGCTACAACCATCGTCGCTATATTAATCAAAGATGGAATGATGGCGATAAGTTATCTGGGTGATTCTCGATGTTATAAATATAGTCATTCTAAACTGACCCAGATGACACAAGATCACACGATACTGAATGAATCAGGCTATCAACATGTTGATGAAAATTCTTCATACAGCCATTTGATAACCCGAGCCTTAGGGTTGAGTGATGGCATTGAAATAGAAGTAGAGTGTATCCCTCTAATCTCAGATACCTGCTATCTGCTTTGTAGTGATGGTTTAACCAATTGTCTATCAGATCAACAGATTAACCAGTTGCTTAATGCATCTTATGACTTACCAGAATGTATAGATACATTGATTACCTATGCAAATGATAATGGTGGGATTGATAATATTTCTGCCGTTCTGGTCAGGGTGTAGTTAACTGGGTGTATATAAATGTTTAGGAATAAATAAAGTATTTTAAATCAGTGTGTTCGAAGTCACTCGAAACACAGGCGTGGTATTCCTTGTACATGTCAGGTAACTGAATATCCTGCATTTTGTATGTATTGTTATCTGGCTGTTTAAAATTCTCAATAAAACGCGCAGCTTCTGGTGGTGTGCTTACTTCAAACTGTGTCGGGGATAAATGTAAACCTTGACCGGTTACTTTCATATGAGCTTCTTTTCGTGTCCATACCGTATAGAAGGCTGACTTTTGTTGCTCTTCTGATAGTTTGAAAATTGCAGCTTGCTCATTGGGTGTGAAAAAGCGTTTGATAATTCCCAGCCAGTCTGTTTTTCGTTCCATATATTCAATATCAATTCCGACAGAATTGTTCAGGCATACCGCGAGCATGGAAAGGTTGTTGGAGTGAGTCAGATTGAACTGGATGTTGTCAGGGTTTTGTTCTTCAAGCAAATAGGGTTTTCCATTGTCGCCGTAGGTAAATTGTATGTCCGATGCCTCGCAGGGCAGGTAATAACCTAATACACTGTGCATAAAGCCATGAGCTGCAATAAAAAGTTTGCGGTGTTTAAAATGTTTGAACTGCTCACTGCGGGCTTTTTCTGCATCTGATAATAAGGGATAAAGATGTTTTAATTTTGCCTGATGCAGATTCAGATAATTTAACCAGATGTGAACTTCATTTTCTGACAGTGTTTTATCGGAAGCCTGGTTATGCCATTGACTCAAGGTGCTTGTCCTTTGTATGTAACAGGGAATAAAAAATCGGAATAATTAGCAGTGATACCAGCAGCGAAAAAGTCAGCCCAAAGACAACTACGCTCGCCATGGGTTTAAGCATCTCTGAGCCTTCATTGAGGCCTGCAGCCAGTGGTAACATACCAAACACACTGGTAAGAGTGGTCATTAGTATGGGTCTTAGTCTTTGTTCTGATGCTTTTATAATGGCCTGGATTTTTTCCATGCCCTGTCGACGGCAGGTTTCGATTTGTTCCACCAGAACAATTGAGTTATTAACAACAATACCAGCTAGCATAATAATGCCTAGTCTGGCCGGCATACTTAATGATCCGCCAAGATAAAACTCAATGGCTAAATAAACGCCGATGAATGAAAAAGGAACGCCAAGAATAATCACCAGAGGATTGGTCAATGATTCATACTGAACGGCCATAACGACAAACACCAGGAAGACTGCTAGCAGTAATAAAATGTTCCCAAGCTGTTCGCCTTCTTTTAATGACTCAAGAGCACCACCATCATAGACAATGTATCCATTGGGTATTGGTAGTTCATTGACACGCTGCATAACTTGCTGCATCACTTTGGCGTAGTCTGCATCATTATCAACAGAAGCTGAAATTTCATTGATTCTACGTTGATTGTCACGCTTTATGACGCTGGGTTCAGGTGAAATGCTGACTTGTGCCAGATCGAGTAAACGAATGCTTTTGTTCTGGTTCAGGGCAACTATAATGTTCTTTAAATCATCAATGCTGTTGATTTCACTGTGTTGCATGAGAATTCGTACATCATGCTCACGATCGCCTTCAACGAATTCGGTGGCTACCTGGCCATTCAGGGCAAGGTTGATGGCATTGCCAATCTGTTGTGTACTGACTCCCAGATCGGCAGCACGCTCTCTGTCAATATTAATAACCAGCTCATTACCTTGCTCTTCGTAATCGTGAGTCAGGTTTGATAGTTCAGGAATATCTTCAATAGAATTGATTATCTGCTGGGCGATCTGATCGAGTTGTTTTAAATCGGAGCCCTGTATACGCAGGCTAAAACTATCATCGCCGTGCCCCAGGTGTAATCCTCTGACACCCTTAATTCGACTGCTGACCTTATAGCCGGCTAGCTGTAAATCCTTGACTTTTTTATTGAAAGATCTTACCCATTCTTTACTGCTTAGTTTTCGCTCACTAATGTTCTTTAGCTGTGCGGATATCGATCCACGATTACTGCGTTCAAATTGAGAACGTCCGAATACAAAGCCACCTGCGCTGACAAACACGCTTTTAACATCCGGGTCTTCGAGTAATATTTTTTCAATCTTATGCAGATTAGCATCAAATGCTTCCAGCCGGGTTCCAGGTTCGGTGGTAATGCCAATACTGACTCTTCCTTCGTCCATGCTTGGGAAGAAGATAATTTTTGAGTTATAAATTTTATAGCTGCAGAAGACGAGTAGTATGATCATCGGAATAAGGAAAACGAACCTATAATTCAGACATTGTTCTAGTAGTTTGCGGTATCGATTCTGTACATAGGGAAAAATTTGTAACCCATGAGAGTTTGTCGGGGTTGTTACTCGTGCACCCAGTGTTGGGACCAGAGTGACAGCCACAACTAGTGAGGCAATAATGGCTGCGCTGAGGGTAATAATCAGTTCGCTAAATAGCAAGCCTACCAGGCCACCAATAAACAGGAAAGGTAAAACTGCAGCCAGGTTAGTGGAGGTTGACGCAGTAATGGCACCGGTAATTTCTTTTACCGCATTGCCTGCTGCCTGTTCTTTGGATTTATTCATCGCCTGATGGCGTGATATGTTTTCCAGCATAACAATAGTGTTATCTACAAGCAAACCGATTCCTAATGCAAGCCCACCCAGAGACATTATGTTCAGGCTGATATTGCCAATGCTCATGATTAAAAAGGTGATAAAAATAGCCAGAGGTATAGCGCTTGAAATAATCAGAGTGCGTCGTATATCGCGTAAGAATAAATAGACAACCAGCATTGCCAGTAGCGCACCACTTAATGCAGCATATGCCGCATTATTGAGTGACTGGTGAATATAGATTGATTGATCATCAACAATTTCGACCTTGATATCGGTTGGCAATAGTTTCTGTGATTTAAACCAGTCAATCTGTTGCTTAACACGTTGTGCTACATTTACTGTATTGGCATCGGGTTGTTTCTGAATCGATAGCTTTACACCGGGATTTCCATCCAGGCGAATGCGTAATGCTTCATTTTGATGGGTGTCAACGATTTGAGCGACATCCCTGAGTCGTATGATTTCATCAATGCTTTGCTGATCGTCCTTTCTTAAATGTAAGCCGGCGATATCTTCAACGGTTTTAAAACGTGCATCGGTTCGCGCACTCAGTTTGCGTGTGATCATATAGAGCACGCCACTTGAACTTTCTGTGTTAGCTTCGCTTAATAGTCTTTTGATATCACTGATTTGAAAGCCGGCCGCAGCCAGTTTGTCCTGATCGACTATGACCTGTATTTCCCTGACCAGGCCGCCGCCAATTTCTGTTGAGGCCACGCCTTCAATATTAAGAAACCATTTAGAAAAGTCGTAATCAACCCAGCTTCGAAGGTCTACAGAATTTCGTTCACTGGAACTGACAACCAGTTCCATAATGGGGATTTGTGACGGGTCTCGTTTATAGATGACCGGTGGATCCTGGGTCTCAGGCATAAAACGCTTGGCACGGTCGAGTCGATTACTGGCGTCCTGTAGTGCACGATCAATATTGGTGCCATAAGGGAAACTCAGGTTGACCGCAGTGCGACCTTCTGAGGTTCTTGATTGAACCCGAGTGGCGCCTTCGGTTATTGCCAGCTGTTCTTCAAGCTGTCGTGTAAAACGATCTTCCATTATCTGTGCTGGCGTACCTGACTCGATAACTCTTACGCGGACTTCCGGGTAAATAATATCAGGTAGTAAATTAACATTTAGCCTGTCAAACGAAAACAGACCAGTTACCACTACGGTTAGCGATAACATAATCACGGCAATGGGACGCTGTATTGACCAGCGTGCAATTCCACCTGTAGGTTGACGCTGTGCCATGTCTAGTTGCCCGTGTTTTGAGAGGAGTTGACAACGTTAACCGCGGTATTGTTTTTCAGGCCAAAAAAACCTCGATGGATAATTGCCTGCTGGTCGGTTAAGCCCTGCAGAACTTCAACCTGTTCATCGACCTGAATGCCGGTGGTTATATTGGTACGCTTGGCTACATTATTATCGATAGTGAAGACATAAGCTCCCTGTTTATCATGCCTGACAGCCTCATAAGGAATCATCAACCGTTGTTTCTTGGCAGTATATATGGTTACCCTGCATAGTTGGCCAGCCAGTGCACCTTCTGGTACCGGATCAAGTACCACTTCGATTGTGCCTTTGCGGGTGACCTTGTCGATAGAAGGATATATTCGAGCAATTCTGCCTTTGAACACGCTATCCCCCAGTGCATCGATGGTAATATCAACATCATTGCCCGTTGATATTAATGGCAGTAATAATTCACTGATGTGAATTTCCGCTTTTAAATGGCTTGTATCAAGCAGGCTCAGAATATGGGTATGAACCGGCAAGGCATCGCCGGGCTCCACCAGCCTTTTAGAAATCACACCGGTGATAGGCGCGATAACTCGAGTGTAGGCCAGTTCGGTTTGCTTTAACTGTAATTCTGCTGCGGCAATGTCCTTTTGTGTTTTCGCTTGTGCTATTTCACTTTCCGATGCCAGTTGGCGTGGTGCCAGATCTTTCAGACGGCGCAGGTCAAGCTTTGCCTGATTCAGGCTGGCTTTGGCCTTTAGAAGTTCAGCCTGTAGTCGACTGTCATCGAGTTTAGCCAATAATTGTGACTTGCTGACTTTATCGCCAGGATAGACGGGTAATTCGGTGAGTAAGCCCTTAGTCTGGCTGATAATACGCACTTCACGAATTGCCTGTAAGGTACCGGCAATGGTGCGTTCGATTGATACCGCCTGATAGCTTGCGGCAACACTCTCAACGATATGTGCTGATTTTTTTGATTTGGAACGGGCTTTATCCGAGTCATTACAGGCTGTTAGCAGAAAGCCAAGAAGTAACAGGGTGCTTAGGAGTACAGCAGATCGCAGTGTTAAAGGCATAGAGATTACAGGACTTTAAGATTCTATTTATTACAGTTGATTGTACCTAAATTGTATATAATATGTGCGATTAATCCAGCCTCCCCAAATTGATAATACATGCATGTAAGTAACCGACCGACATCTCCACCCCATACTGAACGTAAGGACCTAACAAATCTTAAGCGAATGATGCCTTTTCTGTGGAGCTACCGCGGCAGGGTTCTCTTTGCATTACTGTCATTGATGCTGGCCAAGGCAGCGACGGTTAGCATACCTCTGGTGCTCAAGGATATCGTTGATTCACTGGATGTGAGCCTGGATAAAGCCAGAACCATTACTGAGAGTGTGCCGCTGGAATTGCCACTCATGTTACTGCTTGGTTATGGTGCATTGCGTTTAATGAATGTGATGTTCAATGAATTACGCGATGCTATTTTCTGCCGGGTTCGCTTTCGTGCAATGCGTAATATCTCCACTCAGGTGGTGAAGCATCTGTATGACCTGTCACTTAATTTTCATCTGGAACGTAAAACTGGCGGGGTCTCTCGAGATTTAGAGCGGGGAGCCAGGAGCTTATCATCGATTCTTAATTATCTAACATTTAATATTATCCCTACCTTAACCGAGTTTCTGATGGTGGCAGTAATATTGTTTGGCCAATATGATGCCAAATTTGCCCTGATTACATTTGGTACCGTTGTTATTTATATGACTTACACCATGTTGCTAACAGAATGGCGCATGCATTTTCGTCATACCATGAATGCGCAGGATTCCGAAGCTAACTCTCGGGCAATGGATGGCTTAATTAACTATGAGACCGTCAAATACTTCAATAATGAAGATTATGAAATCAGGCGTTATAACGAGACTCTGGAGAAGTGGGAAGATTCTGCTGTAAAAAGTACCAGCTCTATGGCACTGCTAAACTTTGGTCAGGGCAGTATTATCGCCGTCGGTGTTACCCTGATAATGATCTTTGCCGCACAGGGTGTAGTGGATGGCAATATGAGTCTGGGCGACCTGGTGCTGGTGAATACCATGATGCTGCAGTTATTTATTCCACTGGGCTTTTTAGGCATTATCTATCGATCAATGAAGCATGCACTGGCGGATATGGATTTAATGTTCAAACTGCTGGATAAGGCGCCACAGATTCAGGATGATCAACAGGCAAAAACCTTGCACGTGAGTGATGCCAAAGTCGAATTTAAAAACATTGAATTTTCTTATAATCAGGAAAGAAAAATATTACACGACGTGAGCTTTGAGGTACCCAGTGGTCACAAAGTCGCTGTGGTCGGGCCATCGGGCGCAGGTAAATCAACTCTCGCCAGACTACTGTTTCGTTTTTATGATACGGATCAGGGTGTCATCAGCATAGATGGTCAGGACATTCGACTGGTCAGTCAGGCCAGTTTACGTCGGCACATTGGTATCGTGCCCCAGGATACGGTACTGTTTAATGAAAGTATTATGCACAACATTCAATATGCACGTCCTGGTGCCACAGAAGGTGAAGTGCGACATGCTGCAAAGCTGGCAAATATTGATGATTTTATTTTAAGTTTACCAGATGGTTACGACACCATTGTTGGTGAACGTGGTTTAAAATTATCTGGTGGTGAAAAACAGCGTGTAGCGATTGCTCGAGTCATTCTGAAAAATCCCCGTATACTGATTTTTGATGAAGCGACATCATCTCTGGATTCGCATTCAGAGCAGGTTATACTACAGTCACTTAAAGCAGTAGCAGAGCAGCATACGACCCTGGTGATTGCACATCGATTATCGACGATTGTTGATGCAAATAATATTATTGTTCTGGATCAGGGGCGTATTGCAGAGCAGGGTTCGCATCAGGCATTACTGGATCAGAAAGGACTTTATGCTGATCTGTGGAAAATGCAGCAGGATGAAGATCTTGGTCTGCTTTAGAGTAATGTAGAGGGCTATGTTCCAGTTTCAGTCCCAAGTCAGGGGACTGTCTTGATTTAAAGCCTGGATAAATAATCTGCAATGGCCTCTAGTTCATTTTGTTGCAGAGGCTTAATCACGTCGACCATTAACGGATCGCTATTTTTACGATAGCCGTCCTGAATCCATTTCATATGGCGCAATAAATAAGCATAGTGCTGCCTCTTTAACTTCGGATAAAAAGCCTGCGCATTGCCCTCTGCTTTTTCACCATGACACTGCTGACAGTTTTTCTGGTAGAGTTTTTCACCATGCGATACCTGTTGAGTATCACCTTTCCCCGGATTGTCTGTTGGCGACATTTGGGCGATATAAGCGGTGACATCTGCAATAGCTTGCGCGCCGCCAATGCTTGCAGGGTCGGTAAAAGGGTACATGGTGGGGTTAACTCTGTCTTTAGCTCGAATGTCTGATAACTGTTTGATCAATACCTCACGATGCTGTCCCGCAATCACCGGAAAACTCCCGTCCGGCTTTCCCCATCCACTTTTCATGTGGCAGCTGGCACATAACGGATAAATGCGCTTGCCGTTGGAAATGTTGGGTGTGAGCTCAAGCGCGGAGCGTATTTCCTGTGGAGTTGATAATGCACAAAGCGGGATTAGTGTACTTAGGAGTAGACTAATACTGGTGGCAGATTTAAGCATGAATTCAGTCTATCAGATGGCTGTTAGAGGGCCTTAAAGCAAATCAAATGAAACGTCTTATTTTTCAGATAGGTCACTTTTTTCTAATGTTTTCTATGGTGCTGTTAGCAGAAGCCCGTGAGATTCGCCTGTTTGAAACCGCAGAGCTGGAAGTCGAAGTGCGTGTATTCCCTGCACAAGGAGATGTGTTATTACTGGGCTTCCCCTGCGATGAGGGTAAAAGTAATGCCGAGGAAAAAACCGCCCAGTCGCTGGCGAATGATGGCATTGAAGTCTGGATGCCTGACTTACTCTCTGCCTATATGTTACCAAAGATTAAGAGTAGTCTTGGGCAAATTGAAGATACTGTATTGGCGACCTTAATTGATGCCGCGATGAAAACTGGGAAGCAGGTATATCTGGTGGCCAGTGGTACGGATACTCAACTGGTGTTGCGGGGTGCACAACATTGGGAAGCTGATGTTGAAAATCCAGCACTTGGTGGTGCGGTATTGCTGTTTCCCAGGCTTTATAAAGGCGAGCCCCAGCCAGGTATAAAACCCGAGTATCAGGATGTTGTCGGTGCTACTCGTTTACCCATCATGTTAATGGAGGGTGAGCGCACACCGAATCGCTGGGGCTTAATGGATATGACGAACGCATTGAGTCAGGGAGGAAGCCCTGTTATTAGCAAAATCATTCCGATGGTCCGTGGATATTTCTTCAAGCGTGAAGATGCTAATCGTTCGGAAGATGTGGTGACGTCTCAGTTAGCTGGTCTGATTAAGGTCAGCCTATTTTATCTGAATCAGGAAGTGCCTCATGATTAAATCGTTTTGTACGGTGTTAGTGATGTGTCTATGGGTTTTGCCGTTACAAGGGGCCAACCTTAAACCCTACAACGGGAGTGATTCAACACCACCTTTAAAACTCGTGGATCTACAGGGTAAGACGCACAATCTCGATGACTATAAAGGAAAAATCGTATTGCTACAGTTCTGGGCAACATACTGCACACCCTGCCGTAAGGAGATGCCATCGATGAATAAATTACTCAGGAAAATGCAGGGTACACCATTTGAAATACTCGCCGTGGATATGGGAGAAAGCAAAACCGAAGTACAAGCTTTTGTTGATCAGGTTAAGCCAGAATTTACTATTTTACTCGACGAGACAGGGCAAAGTATTGCTCAGTGGAAAGTTTTTGCTGCACCTTCTAATTTTATTATCGATGTTCAGGGAAAGATTCGATATACCCTTTATGGTGGCGTTGAATGGGATTCTCCTGAACTGATTAGTCAGTTAAAAGCACTGGCTAACTAATCATCCTCGGCATATTAATTGCGGCGTATCAATAGTGCCTGTTGTATCGTCTGCGCCCACTGTATTTTCATATTTTCAGAATACCAGACGGAAACATTAGGTGCAGATTCTGGCTGCTGTAAAAATGTAGTTAATTTATTCGCCAGAGATTCACTGTCAGTGGCTTTATATAGAAACTTCTTGGGGTATTGCTCAGGGTAGCAAAGGCTGTCAGGCGCTACCGGGGTTGCGCCGGCACTGACCGCCTCCAGCATGGCAAGTCCCTGAAATTCATGGATTGCCGTGCTGACAACAATCCCTGCCTGAGCCAGGTATCTTTTGTATAGCTGTCGTTCAACGCGACCATTGACAAGAATATGTGATGCAAATTGTTGCTCGATTTCCTGCAAAGCAGGATGCGAGGACTCAGCTCGCTCGCCGAGCAGAGCTAACTGAAAATTGATGCCCTGCTGCTGGAGTTTTTTCAGGGCTTCTACAAATACTTCTGGTGACTTGTCATACTCCCAGCGATGATTCCACAGAATCAGCTGTGGATTTCTGTTCTGCCCCTGTTTCTCCTGCTCCATGGTCTCAATTGCAACCGGCAATACCTGGGATTTTTTCTCGATCATTTGCGCGACGTTGGCAGGAATAGCATCGGGTAATTTGTTAAGTAACTGGTTTATGCCCTGAATAAACGAGGATTGATTGTAGTGCGAATTGAACAGTACCTTGTCAGCGGCGAGTGCGCCATAGAGTTGTACCATTTGCGGATCAATAGATTGATGCTGCTGAGAATTAGCCGGGTAGGCAAACTGATTTTCATGGAAATAGTAAAGACAGGGTATCCCCGTTAGCTGTGGATGAAGCCCTTTGAGTGTTGCCAGGTCGACCATCGAACTGGCAATAATCAGGTCAGCTGGTTGCTTGGGCAGCATATGTAGCCAGGATAAAGGATTACCGCGAATACGCCAGCGAAAGTGGCGACCGGGCAATTCCAGTCGCTGCCATTGATTTTCCGGAAATTGCTCAAGCAGCCAGTCTGCCCAGGCACCATGACTCGCTGAGCGATAGGCGGATAATAACCAGATCGTTTTTGGGCTATCTGACACGTAATTATCTGACTTTTTTTGGGTTTAACTTAGATGAATGACCTGGCTGATTATTCAGTTTTATCCTGAGCCAGAAAAGTTTGACCGGTTTCATTGCAGTCATCGCTCATGGCATAGAGGTAAGCACCCATAACCTCATCAGGTATTGGCAAGGTGTTGGGGTCTTCTCCAGGGAATGCTCGTACTCGCATCTGGGTTCTGACTGCGCCCGGGTTAATGGCATTAACGATCACCTTATTCTCCTCGGTATCCATTTCATCAGCGAGGATTTTCATAAAGCTGGTCGTGGCATCTTTGGATATGCCATAAGCACCCCAGTAGGCCTGGGATTTATCGTCGGTAGTAAAGATGATCTTTGAATCTTTGGTGTCACGTAATAGAGGTAATAATGCTTGTGTCATAACAAAAGGAGCATTCAGGTTAACCTGGAATACCTTGAACCAGGTTTCAATGTCGTATTGTTGAATGGGTGAATTTGCACCGAGAATTGCCGCGCTGTGTAGTAAACCATCAAGTCTGCCAAACTGTGATCGAAGTGTGTCGGCCAGATCTTCATAATCTTTGGGGGAAGCGCCTTCCAGGTTTAATGGATAAAGGGCCGGATCAGGATGACCTGCATCGACAATCGCATCATAGGTTTTTTCCAGCTTACTAGTGGTTCTACCCAGCAATACTACCGTCGCACCATAGGATGCATAGGTAATGGCGGCAGTCTGGCCCAGGCCATCGCCGGCGCCTGTGACGAGGATGATTTTATCTTTTAGGAAGCTGTCTTTAGCCTGGTATTGCATATATTTCTCTAGTTGGTTTAGCTGAATCAGTATGCACTCAGTCAGCTGAAGATTGGATTAATTGTGCGCATTTTACACCAGAGCGCAGGGCTCCTTCGAGTGTTGAAGGTAATCCGGGCTGATTATTTTCTTCAATATAGACATAATCCCCACATAATCGCAGATTACGGACGTTGGTTTCTATACCTGGCCGGTACTGATCAACCTCGGGGTGGCAACGGATAGTGGCGTATTTATCAATAATTAACTTACTGTCGATAAGCTCAGGCAGATCCTTAATCATTCGTTGTAGTTCACCTAGAATCGTCTGAGTCAATGATTCTGCGCTTTGTGTCAGGTAGTCACCATGGGCGCTAATCACCACAGCCAGAATATCTGGCTGTCCACTTATCGCTCTGCTAAAGACCCATTCAGCATAGCCATTCAGCACACCAAACATTGGGCTCTCAAGCGCAATGAGATCATTGAACTGTAAGTACAGTGTTGCAACCGGTTCATATTGTAGCTGGCTGATCTTGTCATAAACAGACTGGGTCAGGTTTGAGTCTCTAAGCAGTTTGGAAGTGACTCTGGCGGGTGTCGCAAGAATGACCTGATCAAAGTGATGAATGCTCTCATTGATGGTTAAGCTGCTGACTCTGTTATTATCTATCTGGATGCTGTTGAGTCGGTGCCGGGTGTGAACCTGGCCGCCATTTTGTATGATATAGCGTTCAGCTAGATCTGGCAGAACTGCACTTAAATCCGTGTTGGGTATTAACAGATCTGTTGCCGCTGCGGGACCATTGAAGGTTTGTTGTAACACCGACTGAAAGGCTTTCGCAGATGCCTGCCAGGGGTGTGTGGTCATGGCTGCCAGACAGACAGGCTTGAGTAGAGCATCAACATAAAGCGTGGGTAGTTGTGCCTGTTCAAGCCATTCAGAGACGTTGATATCAGTCTCGATGGGTGTGTTAAGTAGCTTATTAAAATGGATTAGTAGCTGAATCTTCTCTCGCCATGACAGTTGGGGAATTCTTAGTACGCCAAATAACAGGTGTAATGGTGCGGGTAATCTGGGGAGATTCAGGCTGAATAAGGTATCGGCGGTTTGCGCATCCAGCATCTTCATTGTATGGGGTATACGTTTAAATAGTTGCTGGCTATCGATAGCCATTAAATCAAGTAGTTGTAGCATTTGCTGATAAGCGCCAATCATCAGGTGCTGGCCGTTATCCAGTTGATGGTTATTCCAGTGGATTGCTCTGGCACGGCCTCCAAGCTGGGGTGCGGCTTCATACAGGCTAACCTGGTGTTGTTGGCAAAGACTGACCGCAGCGGCCAGTCCAGCCCAGCCACCACCGATAATTGCAATATGTTGCGGTCTTGCGGAGGCGGTCATCAGGCACGTTGCTTTTTAAAGTGCCGGTAACGCTGCTTTTCGCGCCAGGCAGCCCGGAATGCCAGCCATAGTTTACGAAATGGCGTTAGCTTGATGCGGTGTTCCAGTACACGGAAACCATCTTCTTCAATTTCATCCAGTAGTGATTGGTAAATTTCTGCCATTATTAAGCCAGTGCGTTGAGGGTAGCGGTCTTCTTCAGGTAACTCTGAAAACGCCTTGCGGTAGTATTCACGGGCACGTTCAGCCTGAAACTGAAATAGTGCCTGTACCGCATCGCTACTGACAGGGTGGCGTAGATCCTGGATGCTGACGCCAAATTTCTCTAATTCATCTTGCGGCAGGTAAATCCGACCACGTTCGGCATCTTCACGAACATCCCTGAGGATATTGGTTAACTGAAAGGCCATTCCCAGATCATGAGCATATTTTAGTGTGGCGCGATTCTGAAAACCAAAAATCTCAGCAGACAACAGGCCAACCACACTGGCCACGCGGTAACAGTAGAGCGACAGGGCTGTAAAATCAGCGTACTGGTGAGTGTCCAGATCCATTTCCATGCCATCAATGATTTCCAGTAGATACTCCTGAGGAAAGTTGAAATCATTAAGCAGGGCGGCTAATGCCTGTGTGACCGGGTGGCCAGGCTTGCCCTGATACATCTGGGACACTTCACTACGCCACCAGTTAAGTGTCTGTCGTGCCACTGTCTCATCATGACACTCGTCGACTACATCATCGACTTCACGACAAAAAGCATAGAGTGCAGTGATAGCACGACGTTTTAGCAGTGGCAGAAAGCGGAAGCTGGCATAGAAGCTGGAGCCACTGCTTGCGGCCTTTTCCTGGCAATACTGATCTGGAGTCATTGTCTGAATGATTGGCTAGTGATTAATTCTGAAACTGAGATTCTGACGTATACAGGAAAATAAGGCAAAGGGGATTTTCTTAGAAATCTAGAAATTGGTAAAAATCGTCTACATATTCAAGAGATAAAGTTCATTTTTTCAAGATATCAGAAAAACCAACACGGCTCAGTAAGTTAGCCATTCAAAATGGATAAAGGATTCCAGTTTAGTCCCAGAGAACTAAAATTTGTACTGAAAATTCTTAACGATGAAATAATCCTCAGCGCTTCTGGTTAGGTAAGTTAGATATATCGATGATATGTAATGTAGGATTTCATAAGATATTCTCAATGGGCAAGGTGTACGCTATGCCGGTGTAGTATCGGGTATTATCGTTTACAATGTATACGAAGCCATGAAATGCTTTAATTAGTCTGCTGTTTTTTCGGTAGGGATTTATGCTCATGCTAATAAAATAACTGCTTCAGTTGATATAGAATAGATACAGCTCAATGATGTTGGATGATTGGGAGCGGTTAAGCGAGTAGGTGATGCATTGTATAAAGAAAAATTAAATTAATAGAATCGTACCGAACTTGCTGGCACTATTAAGGTCTCTTCTCTGCGAGCCTATTAGTTAATCATTTTTTGTTAGGGTTTAGTTAACACAAATTTTGAAAATATTAGAATTCGTATGTGTCGAAAATGTAACAATTCATTGTTACTGATTATGAAATAGTTCAGTAAATGTTAATTATTACTAGTATGAAATTTACCCTTTTATAAGTGTCTGTAGACGTAATAAAACAATTATAAGTGGTAGGAAAGTGGTGGACTTAAAAGATTGTATGTGGGAAGTTTAAGCATCAATAAAAATTCTATTTCGCCCATGTTTCTTGGCCTTGTACATAGCTTTGTCCGCTTTTTCAATGAAGTCTTCTAGTGAGATCTTGTTCTGATGATTGAGTTCTGTGAGGCCGATGCTGACAGTGATGTTTATAGCCTTATCGCTATTCAGTGGAGAAAATAGCTCATCGCTGATAGATTGCCTTAGCTCTTCGGCCAATATGCTGGCGTTATCAATTGTGGTTTCAGGTAATAATACAACAAACTCTTCACCGCCATGTCTAGCGACTATGTCTTCTGTTCGAACTCTTGCGGTTATAATATCAGCTACTTTTATTAATGCACGATCTCCGCAGGAATGCCCGAATGTGTCATTGATATGTTTGAAATGGTCAATATCAATGAGCATAAGTGAAAGAGCTTTTTTATGTCGGTAGTGGGCACTAATTTCGGCTGCTGCTAACTGCTCAAACATTCGGCGGTTTGAGACACCAGTAAGGTAATCGTGACGAGCCAGATCTTCCATTCTTGCGGCATAAATCAGTGCGGCAGTACTGGTGATTAACGGGTTAAGATAATGTAGAATTTCCTGATCATAGCCATCGGCTCTATTAGCAAGACCAACCATGCCAACATATTGATCGGCAATAAACAGAGGGATGCCTAAAAAAGCGTCGAGACTAGGGTGTCCTGATGGTAATCCGCAGGCTCGCGGGTCATTTTTTGGGTCGTTAGAGATAAGAGGTCGACCATTATAAATAACCTTGCCATAGAGGCTATTCTTTAACTCGAATTCCAGCCCCTTATCAGCATGTTGATTATAAAACTGTCGAGTTGCTTCATCCCAGGCTATATTGGTTATGGAGTGTGTTTTAAGGTAGGGGGCACCATTGTCGCGGGTTAGCCGTTCACCAATAAAACCATATTCTGATGCAGTGAGATTAAGGAAATGACTAAGCAGGTCATCGAACATTAGCTTTGAATTGGTATGCAGGGCGAAGTCATGATTAAAACTGCCCAGAATATCGAGCAATCGTTCAGTAGACTCTGTTGAGACGATAAAAGGCTGTTTGCACTGTTTGTAGGTATCGACTGTTTTTGAAATATCCATTCTTATAAGTACTAATGCTGTATCATTATTAAGTAGAATCTATGACTTATAGCACTTGGTTAGAGAAATGCCAGTTTCAACTCATCACCATTTGATGATGGCTAGATATAGCAGGGATTACCTATATTTAATAGGTTTCGAGATGTATATATTGATCGTTCAGTTATGATGAAGATCAGGTGACTGGTTGATGTCTACTTCATCATAGTGAGAATCAAAGGATCGCTTTATTTCCATGTTTAATTGAAGTAATTCTTCAGTATATTCGTTGATATTTTCAATGCACTGATTAGTTACGGTAGCAATCTGGTCAATATTCAAAGATCCCGTGTTCAATTTTTTCAGGACTTCCTCTTCAGTAGAAAAGGTATTGTCAAGCTCAGAGCTTAATGAACTAAACGTATGCAGTGAGCCGACAACTTCTGAGTAGGCAATAACAATGTTTTCAATTAGTTCGTCAGAGTGAGTTGCTATTTTCATGCAATTGAACGTCGTTTTAGATGCCATGTCGACACTGTTGGTTAAAGTGTCTATCATGTCTTTAATTTGTTTCGTATAGGATTTTGTTTGTGATGCGAGTTCTCTAACTTCATCAGCAACTATAGAAAATCCCCTTCCGTGTTCGCCAGCTCTGGCAGCTTCAATTGCAGCATTTAATGCAAGCAGATTGGTTTTTTCAGCAACACCATTAATCATATTCATAATGTTGTTAATCGATTTTGTTTCATTGCCAACATTGCTTACCATATTGTCTATTAGTTTAACTTCTTCAACCAAACTCATGATGCCGCCCATTGCTTCAGAAATCATCACTTTGCCCGTGTCGCCATCATGTTCGTGTTGTATTGCCTGAGATGCAGTCGTGTGGGCTGTTTCTCTTATATGTTTCAGTATGGGCTGTATTTCCCTGATTGCATCATAAGTCTGGATGGTTTGCTGAAACTGTGTATCGATTTGTTGAATAATTGATTCAGTATTGATTTTTACACGTTGGCAGTGTGCCGATAATTGTACTGCTGTTGTATAATATTTTGAAACATTGTCAGTAAGCTGATAAATCATATTGTTATACTGATTTGCTAGTTGCCGGACTTCTTTGGGGCCAGATATGTCAATATCTCTACAGGGTTGACCTGGTGAGTTAAGGCAGTTATATACAGACGATTTAAACTGTTCAAAAACTTTATTGTATAATTTATTTCGCTTCCATGTTTGAAATGCACCAATTGTTATCAGTGCAATCATAAGTAGAGTAAATGTAATTGCGTCACCAAAGGATAGTACTTGCCAGGCTTTGTAACATAGCCATAGCATGAGTAGGAACATCAGCCCATTAAGGCTAATAAAGCTAGCTTTTATCCTGGTAGCTGCAGCGTTTGATGCCATGATGATATCCTTTTAGCAATAATAGCTATTGGTTTTCCATTTGCCGACTTTTTGTATAGTGTATTTGTTGTGAATGGGCAATTAAGACAACGGTGTTTAGCGTAGCTTCCGACAGAAGGTGTATTCAAATAAGTGCAGAGTGATAACAATTTCGATATTAATTAACAAAGATGATACTAGTATCTATAGAATATTTTTGTAAAATTGTTGCAACGGAAAAGATATATGTTGTTGATTTTAAATGTTATGTAATATGACTACGATGTATATATACTCGCTTCGCACGATACATATCTGTCGATTTTAATATGTATTATTATGATTTTATGATAGATGTCAGCTTGTCATAGTAGTTCTTAATCAGAAATACACATGTGCATAGTCATTAGTAAAAACAAATGCCAGAAAGATACGATCTATCTCTTAAGTCGATAAAGAGTAAGTTATCAAGCGATAACTCTCAATTAGCATATAAATAAAAATAGAAGCCTTATTGGCTAGATGCATGTGTTTTGAAATATCTCATCGATAGAAAAAAGTAATTAACTGTCTACAAATATCATAATATAGTGTCTATACTCTTGTCTAAGTTAAAGACTCATAAATCACTTATATTCAATAAAGCCGTATAACATTTACTGATGTTCATAGCTAGGGAGGCTGGACGCTAGATGTGTTTAATGAAATTCATCAGTGTGATTATGTGTTTAATCTTCAGTGGTATTGCTGAGGCCTCTTCATCTATTCAAATTATTACTCACTCTGAGAATAAGCAACAAACTGTTTCCCATCAAGGGCTTAAAGCTATCTTCAGTATGCGCTGGAGAACCTGGGAGGACGGTACTCCTATTCACGTTTTTGTGCTCAGTGACAATAATAAACTGCATGTCAACTTTACAAAAAAATATATAGGAGTGTTCCCGCATCAGCTGAGAAAGGCCTGGGACAGGCTGGTTTTTTCCGGTACAGGGCAGGCGCCAATACAGGTTGGCTCACTGGAAGAAATGTTGAATAAAATTCATAACACACCGGGTTCAATTGGTTACATAACAACGGAAAAGATAAATGAAAGTGTTAAAACTATCGTACTTGAATGATTCTAGTCTGAATGACTGGTTATTTACGGTATTAATAACAGTATTGTACCTGCTAGTTAATATCAGCTACGCCGCTGATCAGCCGATGTGGAAAAAAACACTTCAATATCATGGCTTTGTCACTCAGGGTCTGATCAAAACAGACGATAATCATTTTTTTGGGCATAGTGAAACGGGTAGCGCTGCACTAACTGAGTTAGGTGTTAATGTGTCATCTCGAGCCAGTAAAGATATTATGTTTTCTGCCCAGCTACTGGCAAGACGAGCTGGCGAAATGTACGATGGATCAATTGAGCTTGACTATGCATTGATTGATTATACCGTTTCATCGACTGCAAGCAGTCAATATGGAATGCGTCTGGGAAGATTTAAAAACCCACTGGGCTTATACAACGATACACGTGACGTGGCCTTTACTCGACCCAGTGTGTTTATGCCACAGGCAATCTATTTCGATAACTTGCGAAATGCGTTTCTTTCAAATGACGGATTGCTGTTATATAGCGATTTGTGGGGCGAGAATAGTAATATTAGTTTTCAGTTAGGTATTGGAAAGACACCTGTAGATCTGAATCTGGAATATGCTCTGTTAGGTGAAGATACAGCGGGTACTATAAAAGATGAAGACATGACAATAATTAGTCGATTGTTGTATGAGAGAGGGTCCTTGAAGCTCGCATTAAGTTATGCAAATACTTCATTAAAAATGCACGACACAAATCAAATCTTTGTCGGTGATGGTGTATTTGAGGTCGATATCTGGATTGTTTCTCTACAATACTACCATAAAGATTGGACAATCACTGCTGAATGGGCACAACAACCACTCACGTGGAATAGCTTTTCTGCATTCTTTCCTGCAGGGTCAACAGGAGAGTATGAGCCAGGAGGATACTTTTTACAAACAAGCTATCAGTTGCATGAAAATATTGAACTGTTGCTGAGGTATGAAGAAGGTTATGCCGATAAGAATGATAAAGATGGAATAATAAGAGAAACCAAACTTGCCGCTGCACCTTTTTTTATAACTTCGCCTGCGCATAATTATTATACTAATGACTGGGTGATTGGCGCCCGATGGGATGTTTCAAGCCAGTTTATGTTACGTGCTGAGTATCACAGTGTAGAAGGGGCCTATTTTCTTTCGCGAAGGGAAAATGATGTGGCGACGGTGATTAAAGATTGGAATTTATTTTCGATATTGGCATCCTACCGGTTCTAATATAATGCTGAAGTAAAGCATATGAATGAGCATATTGAAAAGAAGAGATTGTTCTTTAGTTTAAAGTGGAAAGCTGCAATACTGCTCAGCTTGGTTTTAATTAGTGCCAATACCTTTCTTGTTAGTCTTTCTTATAAGCAGTTACATAATCAGTTTTCCGAATATAGGCAGCAGGTTTTACAGAGTCAGATCAATGAGCTTAGTGGTCTTATTGAGGAAAGTTACCAGAATCTTCAGCAGTTCGCTTCATTAATGCCTGTGTTTACCTCGAGTTACTCAGATAATATTTCATTAAATGAAAAACTAAATAGTATATTTAGTGATAATAGCTTATTGTTTGAGATTGAATGGGATATCACAACGGCGTCTATATACTCCCTCGATGCCATTAACTTATATAACTGGAATTTTAATGTTGGTCATAATGTTATAGAAAAACAAGTCAGTGAAGTGATAAAGACAGAAGCACCAGATACAAAAATTATATGTAACGATAGTTGTATCCAGTATCTTATTACACCAGTTATATTTGATGACAAACGTACCGGAGTTATGGCGGTTGGTAGACCGCTTGCGGAAATTGTACTGACGTACAGACGTATTATTGGATCAGATATTGCAATCCTTTACGAGCAGCCTAAAAACTCAAACACATTAGATATTAATACTCTGGAGCGTTGGGGGTATCGTATAGCCGCCCTGACAAGTCCTGACAGTAAGCTTTCTCTATTACGTCATATTTCAGAAGCTTATAATCTCGGTGAAATAGAGCAAGATAAAAACTATATTGAAAAAGATCTTAAGACATATGAAATTAAATCATTGTCATTAATCAATCAACAACTAGAAAATCCTGTGCAGGTAATTCTTATTAATGATGTATCAGAACATATTGAGAATATCCGTAATGACACTAAATATGTTATAGCTACTGGTCTGCTAGGGTTGCTGGCATCTGAGTTATTGCTTCTGATTTTGCTAGGGTTGCCGATGATTCGCTTGCGACAGATGACCGAGATGTTGCCATCCCTCGCTAAAGGTGCCTATAGAAAAGTACGTGATAATATTTCACATAAAAAATTAAGATTTCATATTGCTGATGAAATAGATATTCTAGCAGATACAACTGTGACGCTAAGTAATCAGCTTGAGTCATTGAATGAGGAAATAGAAAGAAATACCAGGAAGCTAGAGCAGCAACGTGACGCATTACTTGTTGAAAGAGATTTTAATAGTGATTTACTGGATACTGCGCAGGCAGTTATTATTACTCATGAGCATAATGGTATTGTTATATCAATGAATAATTATGCAATTGAGTTTACTGGTTTTGGAGAGTCAGAGTTTTTGGGAAAGGATGTGTCAAAACTTTTTAATAGTACTGTTGAGGAAGTGTGTGCTCAATTTGATGCCTTGCGTAAAGGAGATGAAATGCATTTTCAGCATGAGTCTGAAATATTAACTAAGAAGGGTGTCTATAAATATATTTCCTGGTACCATTCCAGGGTAAGCCATACATCATCAGAAGACCCTGTTTTCTTATCTATTGGCCTTGATGTTACAGCCAGGCATCAGGCAGAAGAAAGACTCTGCTGGGTGGCAGATCATGATACGTTGACCAGTCTCTTTAATCGTCGTCGATTCCAGATAGAATTTGATAGTATTATTAATCAGGCTATCCGATATGAGAGGCATGGTGCCTTAATGTTTATTGATCTTGATCACTTTAAACTTGTTAATGATACTAGTGGTCATCAGGCTGGTGATGCGCTTTTGAAAGCGGTTGCTGAAAGTATGAGAGGCGCGACACGTGAAAGTGATTTGCTTGCTCGCCTCGGAGGTGATGAGTTTGCGCTTGTGATACCTGAGGCTTCTCATAAAGAAGCAATGAAAGTTGCACAGAAAATAATGGATAACCTTAATAAAATTGATTTGCCTTATAATGGAGCAAGTTATAAACCCTCGGGAAGTATTGGAGTGACGTTATTCCCTGATCACGGAACCAATACACATGAGCTTATGGGAAATGCTGATATTGCGATGTATCAGGCTAAGCAGCTTGGTCGTGGCATCTGTCATATGTACTCTATTGATGAACATGCCAGAGAACAGATTACCGAACGTATACAATGGAAATATAAAATAGATCATGCACTAATTCATGATCTATTTATTTTGCATTATCAACCAATATTAAATGTAGGTATGAATATTGTTTCTCATTATGAAGTGCTTGTTCGTATGTTGGATGACGAAGGTTCTATTATTCCACCAGGTATTTTTATACCAGAAGCTGAACAGACAGGGCAGATACAAATTATTGATAGATGGGTTGTTTCTAATGCGATAAAAAAACTGGCGGAATTAAGTGCGATTGGTGAGCCAGTTGTTTTTTCTATTAATCTATCTGGATGTGTTATAGATGATCCAGACATTTTGCCATTTATCAAAAAGCAGCTCTCATTATATTCAGTAGATCCTTCGCAAATCGTTTTTGAGATAACCGAAACATCCGCTGTTGCTGATATATCATCAGCTATCCGGCTTATGCATGAAATTAGAGACCTAGGTTGTCAATTTGCGCTTGACGATTTTGGCGTCGGATTTTCTTCTTTTTATTATCTAAAACAGCTTCCTGTAGATTATGTTAAAATTGATGGTGCATTTATTCGTAATCTTACAAATGATTATGCGGATCAGTTATTTGTAAGAGCTTTACAGCAAGTTGCACATGGTCTTGGTAAAAAAACTATCGCTGAGTTTGTGGAAAGCGAGGAAATATTAAGACTATTGCAAAGTTATGGCATTGACTATGCACAGGGCTATCACATAGGAAAACCGGATGAAGCTTTACAAGGTTCCATATTGATGTGTGAAAGTAATGAACAGTTAATTTTGTAAGCAGCGATCTTTATATTAATTAGTGTGGTGTGTACAAACTCTAAAAGTGATGAATATAAGCTCTTCACTCAACCTACCTAACAGATTCATTGACACCAGGTGCTAGAGACTAAACACGATTTCATAAGTGGATATTATCTTAGTGTAATTTATGTGCTTACAGTATATCTTCTTTCTAAATTTGTGAGATATAGACTTGTTTGAATGATCTTATTAAACTGTTAAAGTCGTTTTTGTTACTCCCGCGGGCTTTAGCGGGTATCCATAAGATCTTTAAGTGTTGTATCCTGGGCGAGATATTCGAGAATGACGCTGAAAATAGCTCCGGATAACCTGAGATCATTTTTTCTGGTACTGAGAAAATCACTCAAAGTGATGTAAAAAGTCATTTGGTAATGGCGCTGAGATGGTTGCTCATAATGAGCCAGGAATGTGCATGAGAGCTGCGTACTTTGCTCGGCTGTCACATTTATTCTTCGATGATGAAAACTTAATACTACTTGGCGCGAAGCGCTTTCCAGAAGATCCATATCCAGTCATGAAAATCTAGTCTTGGGCGACTAAAAACATCATCGGTCTGTTTATCCAGCTTGAGTAATATGCGTGAACCGCCGGCGATAATCAGGCGAATTTCAAAACCAAAGCGACCTTTCAGGGTTTTGCCAAGACCAGCTCCAGCCTGTAATAATTTATGAGCGCGTTCATATTGCTTTCTCATTAGCAGAATCATGGGGCCATCAGTATGACGGTTTTTAAAATAGCTCTCATTGACAAAGCTGGCACGAATTTCATCTTCGGGAATATAGATTCTTCCCATTTCATCATAGTCCTGGGCCATATCCTGATAGAAGTTAATTAGTTGTAATGCGCTGCAAATAGCATCTGATTGCCCCAGGCTTTTACGATCGGTTTGTCCGTATATGTGCAGTAATAAACGTCCTACAGGGTTGGCTGAGCGGCGACAATACTGCATCAGTTCGGCAAAATCGCTATAGCGCTTTTTACTGATATCCTGTTTAAAAGCATCGATTAAATCGAGAAACAGCTCTTTTGGCAGGCTGAACTTTATAATGCTATCTTGTAGCGCGATCATCACTGGATCTGTACTTATCTCCCCTTGATACAGTGACTCTATTTGTTGCTGCAGCTGTTGCAACTGTTGCAGGCGCTCTTCATCACTGGCATCTCCTTCATCCGCAAGGTCATCAGCGCGGCGAGCAAAGGCATAAACGGCAGCAATGGGTAAGCGCATACGTCTGGGTAAAAACCAGGAGGCGACGGGAAAGTTTTCATAGTGACTGCTGGCGATTGCCAGGCAGTGATTGTAGGCCTGCTGGGTATTCATAAACTCATCACATTGTTTTAAGGAGGGTAGTATAATCTACCCATGAAGTATGCAAAACCCGAATGGCGAAATGGCCAGCCCTATAATGATGATTTTGAGGATGTTTATTTTTCTGTGGCTGATGGAATGGCTGAAACAGAGTATGTGTTTATTACACATAATGACTTGATCAGGCGTTTTAAGGAAAATACCTCGACACATTTTGTGATTGCTGAAACAGGTTTTGGCAGTGGGCTTAATTTCCTGTTGAGTGCCAGACACTGGTTACAGCACGCTCCAGCAGCGCAAGTGTTACACTTTTACTCTGTTGAAAATTCTCCGTTGACGCCCAAAGATTTGAAAAAGGCGCAGTCTGCCTGGCCTGAAATAACCTCTCTGGCGAGAGAGTTACAACAGTGTTATCAGGTGGCTAGTTATGGCTATCATCGATTTGAATTATTTGAGGGACGTGTTAGCCTCACGTTGATGCTAGGGGATGTCGAGCAAATGCTGGCACAACTTGAGCTGGTAGAAGCGGCAAAAGTCGATGCCTGGTTTCTCGATGGTTTCGCACCGGGCAAAAACCCTCAAATGTGGAGCGATGTAGTATTTGCTCAAATGCGTCGACTCAGCAGGCAGGGTAGTAGTTTCAGCACATATACGGCAGCGGGTGCTGTTAAGCGTGGCTTAATCGAACAGGGTTTTAGTGTGCGTAAGGTGGAGGGGCATGGCAAAAAGCGAGTGATGCTGTGTGGAGAGTTGCAATCACCGAGTTCTGAAATAGCGTCTGACACATTACCCTGGTTTACTCTTGCAAGTATACCGCGGACCTCATCTACAAAAGCCTGTGTAATTGGAGCGGGTATCGCAGGTATTAGTACTGCCTGGTCACTGGTTAAACGTGGCTATCAAGTAAAGATTTTAGATTCTGGCGGTGAGTTGGGGTGCCAGGCATCGGGTAACCCTCAGGGGATGATCATGCCTCGACTGAGCTTACAAGATGCCGCTGATTCGGAATTTTATCTATCCGCTTATTTTTATACCCTGCGTTGTTTACAGACCTTGGACCCCCAACAGCAAGTCTGGAAACAAACCGGTGGCTTACAGTTGCCGAGTAGTGAACGTATTAAGCGGCAGATCGAAGAGTATCCACTAGATCCTGCGCTACTGGATGTAGTAAACCCTTCAGATGCATCAAGAATGAGTGGCATAACAATTAAGCACAGCTGTCATTATTTTCCTAGTGCAGCAACTGTTCAGCCTAAGCTGCTTCTTGCCAGAATGCTTGAACTAATGGGTAATAAAGTGAGTCTGATAAATAATTGCGAAGTGGCGGATATCCAATATGACGGTCAGCAGTGGCAACTGCTGGGGAGAGATAAAGAGCTGCTTGCGCAGAGTGATTGTCTGGTCGTGGCTAATGCCTGGCAAGCTAAGAAGTTTTCAGCGCTTAGTCACTTGCATATCAACCCCGCTCGTGGTCAATTGAGCCTGGTACAGGCAAATAAATACTCATCAAAACTGGCAATGCCGATATCCTATCAGGGTTATATGATGCCTGCTGATAAAGGGCTGCATGTGGTTGGCGCCAGTTTTGAAATGGATGATTGTGATACACAGCTCAGACAACAGGAAGATCAGGCTAATATGGATGATATGAATACCTGGTTAAAACTGGGTTTGGATCAGCAGGCAGTCACAGGGGGCAGGGCCTCAGTGCGTGCAGTAACCCCTGATCGTGTCCCTGTGGTGGGTGCGTTACCTGATGTTGAGAGTTATCAGCGGCATTATGGTGATCTTTTTAAGGGTAAAAAGCCTCAGCGATATCCAGTCGCTGAATACCTGCCAGGCTTGTATATTAATGCAGGTCATGGTGCGCGAGGTTTTAGCAGTGCTATGCTTTGTTCAGAGATACTGGCCGCAATGATCTGCGCAGAACCCTTGCCTGTATCAAATCGAGTGCGTTATGCTTTGCACCCAGCACGGTTTTTAATTCGTACACTAAAAAAGAAAAGGCAATAATGAAGCACAATGTTTTAGTACTTGGTCTAATGTTATTGAGTGGTGTGGCTCAGTCAGCCTGTGATGATGAGGCCAGAGCAGGAGTTAACTGGACCGGGTGTGATAAAAGTGGTCTAGATCTGACAGGTGTCAATCTTAATGGCGCTATTTTGCGCCGTGTTAATTTCACCAATACCAATTTAACCAAAGCAAGATTGCAAACTGCGGACCTGAGTTTTTCCAGGCTTGAAAATACAAATTTCAATCACGCAAGGATGGAGCAGGCAAGAGTCAATAATGCAAATATATCAGGAGTTCAGTTCCATCAGGCAGTGCTTGATGAAGCACGGCTAAGTCGTAGCACAATTAAAAACACGGACTTTGCTAAGAGTCGATTAAATAAGGTGAATTTTTATGAGGCAAAAATTGAGCTGGCAAAATTTAGTGAGGCAGAATTGAATTTGGCTGACTTTAGTCGGGCGAAGTTAAGTCAAGCTGACTTTAGCAAAATACAGGCAGAAGCCGCTATCTTTAATGAAGCGGACCTGGAAAGAGCAGATTTTACGCAGGCAAAACTTAAATCTAGTAAGTTTGAAGAGGCCAACTTGCTACAGGCTAACTTTAATGGGGCCGATTTAACTGAAGCTTCAATTCGTGATGCCATTATCGATGGAGCTAGTTTTGAAGGTGCAAAACTCAGCAGCACTACCTGGGTTAAATATCAGCGTTGTCGTCGAGGATCTATAGGAGTGTGTGAATAGTACTAGTGTACTAGCTATAGTGATTAGCTGAGAATAGGGAATAGCAGGTGAAAACTAGTACCTTCATCAGGTGTGGATCTAACAAGAATATGGCCATCTAATTCGTGCACAATGCCATGGACTACTGAAAGCCCCATGCCAGAACCGCGCCCAAATTTTTTCGTTGTGTAAAAAGGTTCAAATATTCTGTTGATATGCTCTTTGTCTATGCCTTGTCCATTGTCTTTGACTATAAGTTCATCGTATTCGCCATGTAAATTGTCATGGCAAGATGAACAATCAGTATCTTTGATTTTTGATCTTCTTAATATGATTTCAAGTTTTCCGATATCACTCATGGCGTGGCGTGCATTCATACATAAATTTACTAATATTTGATTAAACTGAAGTGCATTCATCATTACTTTAGAGTCGTGGTCGTCTATCGTTAATGTTATTTCTATATCTTGTGGAAATGTGGATTTTAGAATATCCAGTGATTCAATGAGTAATGGTTCGAGTTTATATGGGTGGGTCTCTGTTTCAGAAGTGCTGCTAAAAGAGAGAAGTTGAGTAAGTTTTTGCTTTGCATTAGAAATGGAGTTTCTGATGCTTAATAAATGATCGTCAATTTCAGTTTTATCCAGATCTTCCGGAAATAAACCATACATTAATTCAGTGTGTCCCAGAATATAAATCAGAGTGTTATTGAATTCATGGGATACAAACCCGCTTAGCTGACCAATTGCTTCCATCTTTTCGGATTGTGCGAGTTTCGTTTGTAATTTTTGACGTGTATTTTTCTCTCGTAATGCAATGATCCCATAAGCAAGATTATTGCTTAAGCGTTGGAGTATTTGTGATTGGCGGTTATCTATAGGTAGTTTGTTATCGGAGTATGCGACTATGATGCCCTGAACTTTGTCGTCAACAACCATTGGGAATGCGGCAACAGTTCCAAGTTTTGATTCACAATTTTCGGTCCAGTATGTGTCGAAGCAGTCTAGAGCGGCTTCATTGTGAATGACTAATGAATTAAGATTGGTTATGGCTTTACCAACCAGGGTCTTTGTCAATCTAATGTCATCCTGCATCAGTTCTTCCATATTAAGGCATTTTGTTAATTTCCCTTCCTGGCTAACAGTATGCATGTGTTCTGTGTCGTAACTGTTATAAGTGCTAACCCAAACGGCGTCAAAATTAGCGCTATCTATAAAAATACAGGCAATATCATCCAGTAGTTCCTGTTCGGAAACTGAGTGTAATAGCATCTCATTAGCCGTGTTCAAGGTATTTAATGAATCATTCAGCTGCTTTAATTCTGCTGTCTTACGATTGACTTCTTCCTGAAGCTCATCGCTGTGGATAAAAATTTGTCCACTTAGAGGTTTTAAAATGAATAGTGTTGACAACACTCCGGTAATAACTAATACGGTCATTACAAGAAATGTGGTTGAAATTTGATTCATTAGAGGACTGTATGCATCTTTATTTTTAATTTTTAAGCTAATAATCCAATCGATATTGTTAAGATATGAAAAGTAAAATTTATATTTCTTATCTGAATTACTAGTAGAGCCAAATTTTTCTGTACCTTGACGAGTAGTCGTATTGAATAAGGTGTTGTCGTTATATATTGGATCAAGATCATGTGTGAAAAAGTGATTTATGCGATTGTCTTTTATCCAGCTAAGTGTTATTTTTGTTTTTAATGATGAATCATCTGGTTTGTTAATTATTTGTTCAATTTTTTTCAGGCTGAAGATAATTATGTCATGGCCAATGATGTTGTTATTATGTGTTATAGGTGCACGAGTATAGATGTACTGCTGATTATTTATATTTATAGGGCCGTAAATAGTCGGGTGATTTACAATCTCTGAATGTATGGCGAACTGTTCTGACGAAATCATTTCTCCAATCTGTAATATCTTGAAACCCTTTGCGTCATACCTCAGCAGGGAAATCATTTCAGGTAGCTTCTTCATGGCATCTTTAAGTACAGGCTTCACTAAAGTATTATGTTTTATATGAGTGATTTCTCCTTTAGAAAATAAATCGAGCTGTTTGCGAGCAAAAGAACGAGATGTAACCTGATCGGCTACCTGTTTTAAGCTGTCTAGATATGAATCAACCAGCCTGGCGTGATTTCTGGCACTTTGTATTCGTTTAGATTCATAGTCGTTTTTTATGTATGTATAATAGGGTATAGCCGCTGATAGCCCGGTTAATATTGACGTAATAACAACACTTAATATCATAAATGCAAACAGTCGGTATTTGAGTATCTGAGTAAAGCCGAGTTGCTTCATTAGTGTCTTCTAAATAACTGTGGGTTGTCCAGCATGTTAGGATGCGAGTAAGCTTCGTTATGATATATATAGCAGTAATTGCTGCTTATTGGGGTGTTTTTTTTGTTGGAATCTTAGTAGTTAGTGATCAGTGATACTGACGCTGTAACAGCGATGTGAACTGTTCAGCGCGTTTACGATTTATTCCAAAGTCACTTCTGCCGACCCTCGATGCTGAACGTATATGTATTTTTTGCCCGGCTTTATCAATTCGGACCTCGAAGTCATCAATATAACGGAATAATTTGGAGGAATATGTGGCGGCAATGTAGCTGTCTTGCTGCTCTGTAATGATGCCTCCACTCTCCTTAATTGCACTGAGTATGCGAGAGATAAGTGTCTCTGTATCCTGTTCCTGGTAGGGTATGGGGGGAAAGTAATGTGCAGTTGTATTATCGAATTCACTATTGATACAGTTTGGGGTGTCGGGGCAGGGCGAGAGCCTCTGATCAATCAGGCCTGCTGCTTGGCCTTGTTGTGATTTGAAACTGAGGTAAATAAAGTATGCCAGAAAGATGACAAGCAAACTGAAAACGATGATTAACATTAGTTTCATAAGGCCTCTGCCAGTCTGTTACTGGTTGTACAAAGTTATTGAGCTAGATGTTTAACTGAATTTACCAGATAGTATAATTTACTGACTATTAATTACCCACAATATCATAGATATTGCGGGTAATTAATGAGTGTTTCTCAACAGTGACGCCAGATTTGGCTGTGAAGTTAGCGGCTGTGGTACTGTGTCAATAAGCGGTCAAGGTGATTGGCAAACGCTTGTCGGTCACTCTGATTTAATGCCGGTGGGCCACCGGTATTGACGCCGCTAGCACGTAAAGTATCCATAAAATCACGCATATTGAGGCGAGCCTTAATATTATCAATAGTGTAAAGCTCACCACGAGGGCTTAATGCATGTGCACCTTTTTCGATGACGTCTGCAGCCAGAGGGATATCGCTGGTGATGACCAGGTCATTTTTTTCAACTCGGGTTACAATTTCATTGTCGGCCACATCAAAACCGGACGAAACCTGAAACATTTTTATATTAGGTACTGAGGGAATACGAATCGCCTGGTTAGCGATAAGGGTGAGCATCACGCCGGTGCGTTGTGCTGCTTTAAAAAGTATTTCTTTTATTACTACTGGGCAGGCATCTGCATCGACCCAGACTTTCATTGTGATACCTTTTGTTCTGGAAAATCTTTCAGGCAACAACGCCCTGATGGATTGCGTATGTTGCAGGCGCATTGTTTAAGACGTGTTTGTTTGATAATAAAATCCTTGAGTTCAGGGTGCTCGATAGCTTGCTGTTTGCTTATGTCAAAACAGTAGCAAACTAATGACTCTACAGAGTCGCTTTTAATGCTG
>JBFHVQ010000025.1:0-36919 GCA_041589455.1 Gammaproteobacteria bacterium
ACATAAAAACGATGACCTATGGCATACAATACCATTTTACACGAAAAATGAAGCTTACCTATAACTATATGGATAAGAGCGTGAGTGCACCCAATTCAAATCACCCTGTAGTTGAA
Source organism: Gammaproteobacteria bacterium (assembly GCA_041589455.1). Lineage (GTDB taxonomy): Bacteria > Pseudomonadota > Gammaproteobacteria > SZUA-229 > SZUA-229 > SZUA-229. The sequence goes on from JBFHVQ010000025.1 coordinate 117, forward strand.
AATGTTATAGGCAGTGTTAGAAATCGATACAGTTTACAGTTCACATACATATACTAAGCAGAGCATACGCTACTGCCAGTAAGAAGTTATTTATCCAGCTCTAGCAAATCATGAATTGGCCTTGGCTCACCCAGGTAAAAACCCTGCAAATAATCGAAACCCATATCTTGAACTTTATTTAGAACCTCATCATTATGAACAAACTCAGCCACTGTAGTCATATTTAAAGTCTTGCAAAAGTTTAATATAGTAAAACAGATAACCTGTGAATGTTTGTTGTGATCTATATCTTTAATTAATGACCCATCAATTTTTATATAATCCACTTCTAGCTTCATAAGATAAGAAAAATTTGAGTATCCTGTACCAAAGTCATCAATTGCAATCTTACAACCATAACCTTTCATTTTAACTATAAAATCAACTACTTCTTGAAAACTATCAATGCCCTCAGACTCGACTATTTCTAGAATCAAACGATTACCAATATCATATTTAGAAATCATTGATTCAAGATAACTAACAGTTTCTTTATGAAGAATATCTTCTGCCGATAGATTGATACTAAATTCAGATTCAGGTAATTTTGAAAAAACGTCAAATGAAATATCAATTACTTTTGATGTGATGTAATGATACAACTTAGTTTTCTTTGCAACATCAAGAAAGAAATATGGTGAAACATATTTTCCATCCTCATCTATTAGTCTTAATAAACATTCATATTTCCCCCCTTGCAATGAATTCCCATTGACTATTGGCTGAGCGAACAAAGTAATTCTATCCTCAGCAAGCGCCTCCTTCAATTTGCGCGTCCAGGTAATATTATTTTCATATTGAGAAATCAAATTATCCTGATCTTCAAAATACACAATCGGCATACGATGTTCAACAGCATATCTAAGAGCCAAACCTGCCTGGCTTAAATAATTATCACAACTACTGGTACAGCCAATTGTTAGATTAAAATCTATACCATTATCACCTACCTGCATTTGTGTGGACTCAATTTTCTCAATAACAAAACGACATACCTGCTTAAACCAGTCTAGCTCCATATGCAATGATGATAATAGAGCAAATTCACCACTAGCTAATTTATATACTGTGACACCTTGTGGCTTTAGCAATTCGACAAGCCTGTCAGCGAGCACTCTCAGTGTTTGAAGCGCAGAGTCATATCCGTAATAGTTTTTAACAACATCATAATTATCCATTGACACCATTGCAAAAAATAGATTATCCAGACCTTGTGCATCTTCCTGCAGCTTGATTCTATTTGGCAACCCTGTAGTTTCATCAGTAATCTGACGTTGGATAATTTCTCTTTGTTCTACAACCTCTGTAATATCATGTTGTATACTAATAAACTCTAATAACTCACCATTTTCATCAAGCAATGGAACAATTGTTGTCTTCACATAATATGCAATCCCCGCTTTGCTTATATTTTTAACAACACCTTTCCATATCTGCTTTTCCCTCAAAGCTTCCCAGGCCTCCTCATACATATCATGCTCTACACTAGTATCTCGAAACCCTCCACATTTTGAGCCAAGCACATCTTCCCTATCATAGCCACAGACACGAATAAACTCGTCATTCACATATGTAATATTTCCATATTCGTCCATTTTGCTAACAATAGAGCTCTCGTCGACAGAAATTTTATATTGTTCTAGCAATACTGTATATTCACGAATATTATCCACCATCAAATCAAAAGCATCACTAATTGCCTCTGTTTCAGGCTCCATACGAATCTGATCAAACTCAATCCGGTCACCCAGTTGATAATCTTTAACTTTATTCGCAATTAAACTCAGTGGTTTCAACAAATAACTAATAACAAAAGCAAACGCCAGGAATATACCACTTAACATAGCCAGATAATTTAGTACCTGATGCCTCATTTCAGATACCGCTTTATTGAACGAATCCTTAGAATAGGAAACGATTAATTGCCCTATAACATTCTGCGTTACAGGGTCTTTAACCGGATAATTAATGTGAAAATGCCCTTTTGTTTCGTCATATTTTTTTTCCCATAACGTACTCTCATTTATAATCAACACTCCACCAAGAACATTCTTTCTTGAAGCGATCTGATTTACCAGACTTATAACTTCATCATGGAGGCCGAGATAGTTATTCATAGCAACCATAGGCTCTATAGTTTCAGCAATTAATATTACCTTTTCATTCTCAGTTCTAAGCATATATTCTTCAAATAGATTTGAAAAAATTACAAAAAGAGAAACAACTGTGAGCACAGAAACAGTTGCAAAGGCCGATGTTATCTTTAATGAAAGGGATATTTTATTCATTCAATAACTTTTACAATTTTATAAAAAAGAGGCAAAAACTTTATGTCATAATCATGAATTGCATTTTTATTTAAATAAATATAGGTTTTTTCTCTTACCAGGACACTAATCAGAGCATTACTTTCAAAATCCTTATAATCATAACTAAAAACGACTCGATTCTTACTAGCTGCGTGCGCCGTAACTTGCTCACGATATGTTGATGCTCCTTTTAATATAAAATAGGCAGTCGAGACAGTACTATCATCAAATTTCCTGTAATCTAGAACATTAATCTTCAGCTCATTTTTTCCAAGATTCTTCTTATATTGACCTTCAATTAAAGATTTAATATTTAAAGCAATTTCGTACTCACCATTCCCATGAAGAATAGAAATAACCACTTTATTCTCCATAACCTTTTTATCAAGGTCTTTATCCAGTAAAATAATTTTTGGAAATATAGAAGCTTGCGCTCGAATAAGCAGCGGATCATAATCAAATGCAAACGCCTGTTTAGAGACAAGAATAAGAACAAGGAATATTTTTAGAATTATTTTATTCATTCTAAAACCCCATACTCACTCTCAACATCCAAGTTCGACCATACTGCTCAAAATCACCCAGGTATGTCATATTAGGTGATGGAAACTCATGTTGTTTATCAAACACATTTTTAAGTGAAAAACTTACTTTTGTTGACTCACCAAATCCTGAATAATTAGCAGATAAATCAAGCAACACATACGCACCAACTTCATCTCTTACATCTATATTAATACGTTTTTTATCACTACTATATTTCAATAGTGACGAAGCACTCCAGTTATCGGTTATTTTATTTCGATAGTAAATCCTACAAAGCACCTCAGATGTGTTTGATAATTTATCAATAACATTCTGCCCCTTGATTAATGACAGATTAATACCAAAGACATCACGCTGATAAAAACTCGTTTCGTATTCGATTTCATAACCATTTAACTGATTATTGTCTGAGTTAATAAAAGTTCTGTTTACATTTTGTGCATCTATTTGATCATTATTATTCAAAAGAAATGCATTAATTTTAAAAAACTCTCTATGGCCTAGTTTATAAATATATGCCAACTCATACGCATCAACTTTTTCCACATCGAGTATTTCATTAGGCTGAAAGAATGACTGTGCATTTAAATATTGTTCTCGAAATGATGGTTCCCTATAGGCCTGGCTATACATTGCCTTTAATATATTACTATCATCTAGACGATGCACCATTGCTACACGATATGCAGACTGACCCTCCTCATCACTATAATCACTATACTTAAAACCAAACTGAAATGAGGTTGTATCACTATAATCATATAGATCTTCTAGATAATATGTTTTCACATCTCTCTTCTCAATGGAAAAGAGATTAAAATCTGTTGTACTTAGCAGGCCATCATCTGATATTGCTGCATTATTATTAGTAATATCTGCTTGTACAAACTCACCACCCAATATCAATTTATGATGATCGTTTATTTCATATTCAATCTGAAGTCGCTGTGTAAATGATTGCTCCTTATAGTCAACCAGAAAATAACGACCATCTACTAGCATTACAGGTACACCCATCATCATTACCATAGCGCCATCAGGTACGACTTTATTTTGTAACTCTCTTACTTCATCAAGGTAGCCTAGTGAAATTTCAAATTCCAGGGACTGCGTCAGCTTTGTCTCATAGTTTATTTCAAATGAATTATTTACAACATCTAGAAAGTCACCTGGGTCTTCACTTAAACTGAAGGCCTGACCATAGCTAACTCCACTTTTATTATCAGAAACTCTGGCTTTTGCGGAAAATCCCCCATGTGTATAATTTAGACCAATCTGATAATTTTCCAGACTCTGATCTGTTTCACCCTGGTTACCATATCGGTCAGCACCAACCGGTAAACTAGCTTCATTTTCCTGATAGTAGATATCTGCTGTAAATGAAGCCACATCTAATGCTATCGACTTCACTAGTCCAACCATCATCTGATCATCAACACCAGCTACAGCAAATATCTCATTCTTAACCTCTTTCCCATCATCCCTATTTGCTTTTGTAATAACATGGATAGTTCCAGCGAAACCATTAACGTGATGCAATAATGATCCTGGCCCTCTGACAACTTCAATTCGATGAATAATATCAACTGGCATTTCCAGATACTGGTTATAACCACCAAAAATCTGATCATTCACCTGCATTCCATCGATGATTAATTTTGACTGACCAAAAGCGTATGGGTTAGATCCTCTAAAAATTGGATTTTTAACACCCGCCATACCAACAGTTAAGTCAACACCTGGCACTAGTGTCAATGCTTCACGCAGATTTTGCACGCCAATATCAATTAAATCGCGATTATGCAAGGTCGATATAACATAAGGCATGTAGTCAACATTTTGCTTTGTATCTATTGCTAGCTCTGTAAAATGCTGCATATCCTGTTGCAGCAGTTCTAGCATCTGCTGCTCTGAGGAGTCAGTTTGTGCTATTGCAGCTGATATTAATCCAGATAGGCTGGTATAAAGAAGTAACCTGCTCATTTTTCGACCATTTTTTTATATACAAGTTGATACTTGATTTTAGCAGTAGATTTGTACTTTTTCTTAAAGTCAGTGCTTAACCTCTATGCCTCCTTCTATACATTAAGATCTCAGCTACACTCTAACTTATAGATGAGCATATCAGAACAGCTCACCATATAGTTAAGGAATTAGCCATGCTTATTCTCGATGTATCAGATACACTGGCAATCATTAACAGAACTGGATTACAACGCCTTTATCATCAACTGATAAAGCAACTGCAGACTGACTTCCGTCACTGGGATCAATTTTATAAATTTCCCCGCCACGCCACACATTATGAGCATGGTGTGATAGAACTTATGCCCTGCTCTGATGATCAGCTCTACAGTTTTAAATACGTTAATGGCCATCCTGACAACACGCTTTCAGGCAAGCTTTGTGTCGCCGCAGTTGGGCTACTGGCTGATGTCAAAACTGGTTATCCACTGATGATCAGTGAAATGACGGTGTTAACTGCAATCCGTACTGCAGCGGTTGCTGCTCTGGGTGCAAAATATCTGGCACGTAAAAATAGCCAGGTTCTCGCCATTATTGGAAATGGTGCACAGTCTGAATTTCAGGCAACAGCTATGTTATCCATTTTAGCGCTTAAGGAAATTCGCATTTATGATAATGATCAAGACGCCATGGATAAATTTACTCAAAACCTGTCTGAACTGAACTTAACAATTACACAATGTAATTCTATTGCAGAGTGTGTTTCGACTGCAGACATTATTATTACAGCTACCGCCGCTAAAAAATCTGTGTCCCTGTTTTCTGAGGATCAGCTAAAGCCGGGTGTACACATTCATGCAATGGGTGGTGACTGCCCTGGAAAAACTGAGTTAGGTGCCTCACTACTTGCTAACAGCAAACTGGTCGTCGAGTTTCGTGAACAGAGCCTGATAGAAGGTGAAATTCAACAACTCAATGAGGAGTCGATATATGCCGAGTTATGGGAAATCATCACAGGCATAAAAGCAGGACGTACACAGGATAACGAACTCACTATTTTTGATTCAGTTGGTTTTGCTCTGGAAGACTTATCAATTCTTAAACTACTATATCAACTCGCCACTGAACTTAAAACAGGAAAACAGATAGAGTTAGTACCAGAACTTGATAATCCTAAAAACCTGTATGGTCTGCTTCAATCGACTAGGACTGATGGGAAAAAACTGAAGCAATAATATCAAACACCAGCTTTTCTGTTTTCTGATCTATATCCTGCCCGGGATCAAACTCGGCAATTTCCAGTCCAATGAATTTTTCTGTAAAAGGAATATCGCGAAACACCTGAAGTAACTTATCTGCACTAATACCAGTTTCCTCGCGAGTTTCAACGCCAGGTGCATCAGCTGGATCAATAGCATCTAGATCAAGACTAATTGCATAGTAATCATAGCAACGAGCAATGGTTTCTATTAACTGGCCGAGCACCTTAACCGTGCCGCCATCTTTCTGTATTCTCTGTGTATCAAAAATATTCGCCTGCAATTTGCTCATCAGCACAAGTTCATCGGCCTCATAACTGCGAATACCAAATGCATAAAAATCTCTGCCATCCAGATAATAATGTGATGGAAAGCAGTTCTGCAGCTGATGATCGGCTTCACCTAATAAACAGGACACTGGCATGCCATGTAAATTACCAGAAGGTGAAGTCTGTAGGGTATGCGCATCAAGATGTGCATCGATCCAGATCAGTGCAAAAGTTGATGCTTCAGGTAACTGATTAAGCACACCAGCCCAGGTTCCTATGGCTGTTGAGTGATCGCCACCAACGACAATAAAAGGATGAAATGCTTCAAGTTGCTGCTGGGTAAACTGGCTGATCACACAGCTCTGTTTTTTGATCAGATCCAACGAGTTTCTGTGCTCACCGCTCACTTCCAGCAATGGCTGCCAATCAAGTTCTACCGGCTCAGGCAATTCACCTAGCAACTTTTGGTAGCTGGAAACTTTAAGCACCCTGGCGCCATCGGCACAGGTATCTGACGGTCCTCCAAGAGAGCTTGCCACACCAAAGGTAGGTATTACTTTTTTATTCATCAGTTAAAACAGCTTTCAGAAAAGTAATTAATAATTAAAGTTTAGACCAGAATAAGCTTAGGTTAGCGTGCATTCTTGTTGCGTGAGCGAAGGTAATTCAGTTTTTCCTGTATTTTAATTTCCAGCCCTCTATCTACCGGGTGATAAAGCTCATGCTCACCCAGTTCATCAGGAAAGTAGGTTTCACCTGCGGCAAAGCCACCTTCTTCATCATGGGCATAACGATAATCCTTACCATAACCCAGATCCTGCATCAGGCCAGTTGGTGCATTTCGAATATGCATAGGCACTTCCATTGAACCACTCTGTCGAGCCAGCTGCATTGCCATTTTATAAGCACTGTAGACCGCATTCGACTTAGCCGCACAGGCAAGATAAATCACCGCCTGGGCAATCGCCAGTTCACCTTCGGGACTACCCAGGCGCTCATAGGTCTGCCAGGCATTCAGCGACAGCTCCAGCCCTCTGGGATCAGCATTACCTATATCTTCAGAGGCCATTCTCACCACACGCCTGGCAATGTATACTGGATCACAACCACCATCAATCATGCGACACATCCAGTAAAGTGCAGCATCAGGATTACTGCCCCTGACAGATTTATGCAGCGCGGAAATCTGTTCGTAGAACAGGTCTCCCCCCTTATCAAAACGTCTCAGGGTTTGCGAAGTTACTTCCTGTACAATGCTTTCATCAACTTTCAGCCGTCCTTCTATTTCAGTCGCCAGATCCGCGGCAATTTCCAGAAAGTTTAATGCGCGTCTCGCATCGCCATCTGCCTGAAACGCAATTTGAGCCAGCACCTCATCTGAAACGTCAATCTCACGACTTCCCAGGCCATACTGCGTATCTTCCAGCGCACGCTTTAGAAGGTTCTGCATCTCCTCTGGCTGAATAGATTTCAATACATAGGTTTTACAACGAGAAAGTAATGCATTATTGAGTTCAAATGATGGGTTTTCCGTGGTGGCACCAATAAAACAAACGGTGCCATCCTCAACAAATGGCAGAAAGGCATCCTGTTGAGATTTATTAAACCGATGAACCTCGTCAACAAATAAAATACTCGGCTTCTGATAGACTTCTGAATACTTGTGTGCCTTATCTATGGCTGCACGTATATCTTTAACTCCGGATAGCACTGCCGAAATACTTAAAAACTGTGCCTGGGAATAATGAGAGATCAAACGCGCTAATGTGGTTTTACCGGTGCCAGGCGGTCCCCAGAAAATCATCGAATGCAATTTGCCCGACTCGATAGCTATACGCAAAGGTTTATCTTTACCCATAATATGATTTTGCCCGAGATAATTATCCAGCTCATCAGGACGCACTCGGTCGGCAAGTGGGCGAAAGTCATTTTCTGGCATTTCTGAGTCGCACTAAAACTTTAAAAGTCACCAACCACATCGGCATCCGCAGGTGGAATAAACTCAAACCACTGCTTACTAAAACCGGGGTTAATCACTAACTGTTCAAAAGTAATTTCTGTCACCTGATTAAAGCTGTCCATGAAAGACATGGTTTTGATTTGCCCTTTAAGCAGGCCAATGGTAATTCCTTTAAAGTCACTATCAGCCTGCCTTGGCGTTAACTGCAACCACTGCTGCCCATCACGTGCCCTTAAAGGTTCCATCCGGTATTCCTGCTCAAGCTTAATCGCATTATCAAGAAGCTTTACTGGCGAAGACGCCAGAACCTGTTCATAAGGTCGAACATTTACCTGTTCAAGTTCAGAATCATACATCCATATCTTGGCGCCATTAGATATGATGTTCTGGGGATAGGGTAAAATATAATCCCAGCGAAATTTACCGGGGCGCAGCAGACTCAACTGCCCTGCTGATTGCTGTATCAACATACCATACTGGTCGACCAGTTTTTGCTGGAAGCGCGCACTCATACTGTGAGTGTTATCCAGGAAAGCCTGCAATTGCTGCTGTGGCGTCTCTGATGTCACTTCTTCAGCACTCAGATTAATCGAGCTGAAAAACAGTATCAGCAGCAAAATTTTATTCCACATAATAATTAGTGACCCATACGATTTAAAATTAATATTTATATAATGGACTTTATCTAAGGCATTAAGTTCTTAAAGCTCAGGTGGTGGTGGCGCAAGAACCTGTCGTTGACCATTCGACTGCATACTACTCACCACACCCGCGGCTTCCATTTCTTCTATCATACGAGCTGCACGGTTATAACCAATTTTCAGACGGCGTTGCACATAGGAAATAGAGGCCTTACCTGATTCGGTGACAATTTTTACCGCTTCATCATATAGCACGTCGCATTCACCACCACTATCACCGGCAGGTGCGGCTTCACCCGGCAACTTGATAACATCACTATTGTCTTCGATCAGTCCCGGAATATAGTTTGGCTTAGCCTGTTCTTTAAGATGTTTCACCACAGCATGTACTTCATGGTCATCCACAAACGCACCGTGCACTCGTTCAGGTACACTACTACCAGCATTCAAGTACAACATATCGCCATGACCCAGTAGCTGTTCTGCGCCCATCTGATCGAGTATGGTTCTTGAATCAACTTTGGATGACACCTGGAATGCAATTCGGCTGGGGATATTGGATTTAATCAAACCGGTAATGACATCCACCGATGGACGCTGTGTCGCCAGTATCAGGTGAATTCCAGAGGCACGGGCCTTCTGTGCCAGTCGAGCGATCAGTTCTTCAATTTTCTTACCCACCACCATAATCAGGTCGGCAAATTCATCGACGACAACGACAATAAAAGGCATTGGTTTAAGGTCTGCAGGCTGCTGATCGTCGCCCATCAGTTCATCTCGTACAAACAGCGGATCCTTTATCGGCTCGCCTTTTTCAATGGCCTCACTCACCTTGCGGTTATAGCCAGTAATATTTCGCACGCCCAGCGCTGCCATCAGGCGGTAACGGTTTTCCATTTCACCCACCGCCCAGCGTAATGCATTCGCGGCTTCGCTCATGTCGGTAACCACGGGTGTTAACAGATGTGGAATATCGTCATAGACATTCAGCTCAAGCATTTTCGGGTCAATCAGTATCAGGCGACAGGTCTCCGGTGTACTTTTATATAACAGACTCACCAGCATCGCATTAATACCGACCGATTTACCCGAACCCGTAGTACCTGCGACCAGCAGATGTGGCATTTTCGCCAGATCGGCTACCAGTGGGTGTCCTGAAATATCCTTACCCAGCGCCACCGTCAGTGCCGAGCTAGACTTGTCGTAGGCCTTGGACATTAGAATTTCACTCAATGACACCACTTCACGGTGCTCATTGGGTATTTCCAGTCCAACCACTGTTTTGCCTGGAATAACCTCAACCACACGCACCGAAACCACCGACAGCGAACGCGCCAGGTCTTTCGATAGAGCAGTTATTTTACTGGCCTTTATACCCGGCGCTGGCTGCATTTCAAAACGGGTGATTACTGGTCCGGGATGAACCGCAACCACTTCAACTTCAATATTGAAGTCCTTGAGCTTAATTTCGACCAGTCGGGATAGCGCTTCCAGAGCTTCGGTAGACAAACCCTTGCCTGAACGTATCGCCTCATCCAGAAGCCTTAATGGCGGGAGTTCGGTATCTTTAGCCATTTCATCATCAAACAGGGATATCTGGCTTTCACGGGTATGACGTTCACTCATTTCAACCTTATTGATAACCGGCTCTATTCTGACAGGCTTTTTACGGGCCTCTTTCTTTTTCTCTTCCGCTTTAACGGCGACTTCACGGCTCTGTCTGGCGACTTCACCCTCTTTCTTTTCCTGACGATTTTCTCTGTACTGAGCAATGCGTTCCTGCAACCAGTCAATGCCGCCAATAATAACCCCACCGATAAAATCCATTACACCTAGCCAGGAAAGCCCGGTAAATAGAGTGATACCCGCCAGAAAAACAGCCAGTAATAATAAGGTCGAACCCAATACACCCATACCAGCTGCCATACCATCGCCGAGCCAACGTCCCAGTACACCACCGCCATCTAGCGGTAGAGTTTCTGCTGGAATCTGAAAATGCAGACTCGCCAGTGCACAGCCAGTCGCCAGGGTCATAAAAAAGCCTGCCCAACGCACACCAAGCACATGAAAATCAATCTCACCATCATCCTTACGACCTCTAAGCACCAGCCAGCCACTATAGGCGATCATCACAGGAAACAGATAGCTTAAGTATCCAAAGAGAAAATACAGCACATCAGAAAACCAGGCGCCCACCGAACCGGCAAGGTTCTGGATAGCCGTAGCCGGTCCCGTATAGGACCAGCCGGGGTCCTGAATATCATGAGTGATCAGGGCGGTGAGTAAAAACAACGAGATAGCCAGCAGTATAAACAATGCGGCCTCGCGCAAACCACGGCTTATATGTATGGTAAGCCCATGTGTTTTATCATCTTTGGTACGACGAGCCTGTGCCAATAGTTTAAGCCCTCGGGGCGAATAATTGTTGTCTTGATTGCGGCCACAGAGTAACTCGCAATTCACTGATTAGATTGAAATTTTATAATTTCAGCTAATTATACATGAAGCCGCCGTGATGGGCTAAAGCTGATTCAGCTTAATTCAGTTTACTGTATCCTGAGATAGCATCGCCTGCCTGATCAACTCATTATCGATTTTTCCCGCGCGGACATTAATGCCATCCTGAAGGTGTGGATTAGTCTCCCACTCAGGTTCACATAGACATTGTACATAGGGCAGGATCACTGATGACAGTGCCTGCGATGCGGTACGTGGTACCGCACCGGGCATATTGGTGACACCAAAGTGCAGAATATCATGCATTGTATAGGTCGGCTGCTGGTAATCCGTTGCATGTATAGTTTCAATACAGCCTCCCTGATCGACAGAAATATCGATAATGACACTCCCCGGTTGCATACACTTGACTTGCGACTCGGAAACCAGACGTGGCGCATGTAAGCCGGGTAATAGCACCGCCCCAATCAGCAAGTCCGCACTGTTCACAGCCTGAGCGATTGTCATTTCAGTGGATAGCTCCCCGTGAATCAAACTGGATAAGCCACAAAGATACTGTAGTCGCTCAGTATCTCGATCAATAACCGTTACAGAGGCGCCAATAGCGGCTGCCCGCGTTGCTGCTGCAGTCCCTGCAGCACCGCCACCCAGTACGACCACATGCCCCGGGTCGGTCATTTTTAAGCCACCTAACATCAGGCCTTTTCCCCCCTGAGGCTGATGCAGTAAATGGGTACCAATTTGCACCGCTAATGTCCCTGCAATCTGGCTCATGGGTTTCAGTAATGGCAAAGCGCCCTGATCATCAGTCACCGTTTCAAAGGCAACCGCCGTTAAACCAATATCACATAGGCGCTGAGTCAGAACGGTGTTTGCCGCCAAATGCAAAAAGCAGAACAAGGTATGTTGTGCTGTGAGATATGCAAGGTCGCCTGCAACTGGCTCCTTCACCTTAACGATTAATTCAGCATTGGTATACAAGTCCTGGGCTGATGCACAGATAATGACACCTTGAGCCCGGTACTCTTCATCCTTGTAGCCACTCAGCTCACCTGCCGACGCTTCTAAAAACACCTCATGCCCTTGCCTGACCAATGACGCACAGGCTGAAGGAATCAAGGCAACGCGCCCTTCAAGTACTTTTATTTCCTTAGGGATACCTATTTTCATATACAACCCTTCTATATCACTTACCCTTGAGTGTAATTCATCAAATTTAAGCCGGCATTAAGAATTACCATTTATACTTCAAATCCTGCCTGCTAATTTTTTACTGTTGAAAACTCACAGGCGGATTGTGCATTTATCTCAGCAAAGATTTGATAGAATAAGCACAAATTAATCACGCTAGCTAACAGGCGACTGTTCCGGAGATAAAAATATGAGTGAAACCAAACATTGCCGACTACTGATTCTGGGCTCTGGCCCTGCAGGTTATTCTGCTGCCGTTTATGCAGCCCGAGCCAACCTGAACCCAGTTGTTATTACCGGCATGGAAATGGGTGGCCAATTAACCACGACAACCGATGTTGATAACTGGCCTGGTGATAACGAAGGCGTACAGGGCCCGGAATTAATGGAAAGAATGAAAGCCCATGCTGAGCGTTTTGGCACCGAAGTCATTTTTGACCATATCCATACAACTGATCTAAGCTCACGCCCATTCAAACTCACAGGCGACTCGGCTGAATACACCTGTGATGCGCTAATTATCGCCACCGGTGCCAGCGCCAAATATCTGGGTATGGAATCGGAAGAAGCCTTTAAAGGTAAAGGTGTTTCAGCCTGTGCCACCTGTGATGGATTTTTCTACCGAGGCCAGAAAGTTGCGGTTATCGGTGGTGGTAATACGGCAGTAGAAGAAGCGCTTTATCTTGCCAATATTGCTGACCATGTCACAGTGGTTCACCGTCGCGATCAATTCCGCTCTGAAAAAATCCTCTCTGACCGCCTGAAAGAGCGTGCAGAAAGTGGCAATGTCACCATAGAATGGAACAACACGCTGGACGAAGTACTGGGTGATGACACCGGTGTTACCGGCATTCGTATTAAAAGCACGACGGATGACAGCACCAAAGATATCGATCTAGCCGGGGTATTTATCGCGATTGGTCACGCACCAAATACCGGTATTTTTGAAGGCCAGCTCGAAATGAGTAATGGTTATATCAATGTGCAATCAGGCTTACAGGGTAATGCGACGGCAACCAGTGTACCAGGCGTATTTGCTGCCGGTGATGTTGCCGACCAGGTTTACAAGCAAGCGGTTACTTCTGCTGGTGCAGGCTGTATGGCAGCACTGGACGCAGAAAAGTTTCTCGACGAAGAAGACTAGTCCTGTTTTTCTGTCAGGCATAAACTGTATTGCGGATTATGCCTGACAGATATCATTTCTCACTCTTATGCAACTAAGCATCTCTGATACCCTGCAAGACATACCCGCAGAACAGTGGAACAATCTTGCCGGAGACACAAATCCGTTTATACAACATGCAGTCCTTCTTGCATTTGAAACAGGACAATGCCTGGAAGACTATGGCTGGTTTCCACGCTACTTTTTAATTCACTCCGATGACAATGAATTAATTGGTGCAATGCCTGCTTATGAAAAACATAATTCCTATGGTGAATTTGTTTTTGACTGGGCCTGGGCCGATGCTTATCGAAGAGCTGGCTTAAAGTATTATCCAAAACTGGTGATATCAGTCCCCTATTCTCCCTGCCAGGGGCCAAGAATACTTGCCAGAGATAATGACACAACCATCAAATCAACATTGATAAAATTTTCTCTGGATTTTTCCCAGAAGAATAATTATTCCAGTTGTCACTGGCTATTTACACTGGATGATGATTTCAAACTGTTACAACAGCACACCGAATTACAACGCTTTGATTACCAGTTTCACTGGAAGAATAATCACTATAAAAATTTCGATGATTTTCTTGCCCAACTGACATCAAAAAAGCGTAAAAACATTAAACAGGAACGACGCAAGGTAAATGACCAGGGAATTGATATTAAAACATTCGATGGCAACCAACTAACTCAGGATCAATGGGAAAAAATATATTTTTTTTACCGGATCACATTTATGAAAAAATCTGGCTCACCAACTCTGAGTCTGAATTTTTTCAAAAGCATTGCCAATAAATTACTGATTATTTTTGCCTATCATCAACAAGAAATTGTTGCTGGTGCCATCTGCATTAAAGGAAAAGACACACTCTATGGACGACACTGGGGCTGCATGGAAGAATACAATAGCCTGCATTTTGAAGTCTGCTATTACACCGGCATTGAATACTGCATTGAACATGGACTAACAACTTTTGAGCCTGGCGCTCAGGGTGAGCATAAAATATCACGGGGATTTTTACCTATCAAAACGCGCTCTGCTCACTGGGTTGCCCACCCTGAGTTCAATAAAATCCTGATAAATCACCTCAAACTTGAGTCACAGGCATTGCAGGAATATGGCCAGGAACTGTTAGCTGCGTCACCTTATAAAGACTCAGGCCCTGAATCAAAAATCACTCTGTGATTTAATTCACACCCCCCTTACCTTCTGTCGTGTAAAGTTTTCGTTATTGAAATGAGGACACCAGCATGCACAAAGCAACCAGCCTGACTTTAACCATACCACTACTAACTGTAGCATTTAACGTGAGCTCATTGACCAGTCAATTAAATCATAACACTGCAACATCAGAGCAGCAAAACCTGACACAGAACACCCCATTAGCTGATCCATTTTTACCTGATAATGGTGACTATCACATTACTGTCGATTTCGAAAACTCACAATTAATCAGCTCTGATCGTAACACTGAAAACAGCACAGAATCACTCTCTATCCATAGTGATGGCATTTTCACCTATAATGGTTCAGGAAGTTGTAAAGCGAGTGGGAATTTTGAAACAGACACCTCAGAATATAATCGCCTGGGTGTAAAAATTATTTTTGAACACAGCTGTTTTCCAATGGTTGGTACACACAAGGGACATGTTTGGAAAAATCATCAGCCTGACCAGGATGATTACAGGTTGATTATTTACAGCTCACTCGACCAGTCAACGAAGGCTATTGGCTGGCGTCTCAACAAAGTCAGGACATTTTAAGTTCTGTTAGTCTGTTATTTTATTTGTAGATTTTTTTATCGTCGGGTAAAAAATTATCTGCCAGGGTACTGTATATCGGTGTTTTACAAACAGACTTCGAAATGCCTGTTGCAAGAAATGCAGTCACCATTAATGGCACGATTAACTGATGCTGATCAGTCATTTCAATCACAATAACAAAAGCCGTAATCGGTGCCTGCACGACACCAGCAAAATAACCAACCATGGCAAACAGAATAATGGCACCATAGGGATAGTTCACCAGCCATTCTGCAATATGTGCTCCAATTCCTGCCCCTGTTGCCAGTGATGGCGCAAAGATGCCACCAGGTATACCACTTAGATAAGATACAACAGTCGCCAGTAATTTAAAGTAACCATAGTCTGCGCCAATTTCACCACTTTGATTCATTAATGATTTGGCTTCTTCATAACCGTTTCCATAACTTAGGTGCCCGGAATAGTAACCAATTATTGCAATACCCAGACCACATAAAGCGGCAATCACATAAGGGTTATTATTTCGATAAGGCGCAATCCAGCGATTACCGTGAATCAGCATCAAACTGAATATACCGCCTAACAGGCCACAGAAAATACCACAAACCAGCACTGGAACAAATGCATCACCCAGCTCGATGGTAGCACTGGTTTTACCAAAGTAAGTGTAATCACCCAGTATTGCGATGGCCACAATTGCAGCAATCATGACGCCTGCCAGCATAAGCCCCCGTGTACGTACTTCAAATGAGCGGCTAAGTTCTTCTATAGCAAATACAATACCTGCTAGTGGTGTATTAAATGCCGCAGCAACTCCCGCGGCACCGCCGGCAATAATTAACACGCGCTCCATATCATAAAGTCGAAAGCGCACAAAACGTCGCAGCGAAAACATGATGGCCGCACCAACATGAACCGTCGGCCCTTCTCGCCCAATGGATGCACCACTCATTAAACCCAGAATACACAGAAAGACTTTTCCAAAAGCAATTCGCAATGTCAGCAAGGCACTTCGCTCTTTTTCATGGCCTAATTCGAGGGTCGCAACTACCTGGGGAATACCACTGCCTTCAGCGCCAGGAAAATATTTACGGGTGAGATAAACTATCAGCACAAGACCCAGTGGTGAGACAATAAAAGGCAAATAGCCATACTGCTTGACCATAGTAAAGAAAAAGTGATTAGCCCATTCACTGGATATCGCCATAAACACGGCGACCAGCCCGACCAGCGCACCACCTAACATAAACACCATATGTGCTTTCCAGTCTTTATGAGAAAGCAACCAGCGTCCGGAATGTTTTATATGTTTATACATGGTGAATAGCGCAATTAATTAATATCGGTTTTTATGTTAGCGATACATTGTGTCTGTGAACATACCCTGTATGTAATAATTCAACAACTTCTTTCAAAAAATCAAATAATATCCAGCAAACCTGTTTCACATCCATCCATTAGACGAATAAATTCTGGGCGATAAAAGTCATTGGCCATGCGCTAAACATGACAAGTGAATGGAAATCGGAGATATGACTGTTTTAACTAATCGGAAATGAGTTAAACATCTGACATCATTGTCAGCAACAAATCTTTAACCGTATCTCTTTCGAACGGTTTATCACAAATTCCTGAGACTCCAGCCTGTTGCACTGCCTGGAGATTATTGACATTATTTTCTGATGTGACCATAAGCACCGGAATGGTTCGCTGATTACTCGCGTTGCGAATATGCTCCAGTAGTGCTTTACCATCCATCTGCGGCATATTGTAATCGGTAACGATAAAATCAAAAAACTGCTGTTCGAGTATAGGCACAGCACTCGCCCCATCATCAGCTTCTATAATATTATCTATTCCCAAACCATTCAATACGCGCTTAATATGTTTCCTCGCCAATGCACTGTCATCCACAATCAGCGCCTTCAGGTCTTCAATGTGAATATCTTTTAACTCCATTGCATCCGGATTAAGAATATCAAGAGTGTTATAGAGTCCGCGCTTAAGCTGCGATGATTCAAACGGCTTAGGCAGAATTGCAGTCACTCCAGCCTGACGAATCGGGTCAATATACTCAAAACCGGTTTCACTGGAAATCAGCATAAATGCAATATGCTCCAGATGCTCATCTGCTCGCATTTGATTAACCAGATCAGAACCCGTCATATCTGGCAGGTACATCGCGCTGATCACCAGATCTGGCATCTGCTGATACATTTTTTCAATGGCACTTTTTCCATCTAAGGCAATATCGAATAACTCAATACCCGCAGCCTTTAGTTCTCTGTGAATATACTTTGCCTGAGACTTAGAAGGTTCCACCATCAGCACATAAAGGCTTGAGAGCGATTTTTGCATACTTTAAACGCCTGTTACTTTATTATTATTGTCTAAGTTTAGCAGTTCCCATAGACTTCGCCGATGATTAATATACCCTGGCTTGAACCTGACAACCCTGAATACTTTCCACCGGTTGAAAGTGCACTTCATGAACCTGACGGACTACTGGCAGCAGGTGGAGACTTATCACCTAAACGACTCATTTCAGCCTACCAAAATGGCATTTTTCCCTGGTTTAGTGACGGTGAGCCAATACTCTGGTGGTCACCGGACCCGCGCTTTGTACTTTTTCCAGATGAACTCAAGATTAGCCGCAGCCTGTCCAAAAACATTCGGAATGGCTCATACCATATTACAATGGACACCGCCTTTGAGCAGGTCATAGAAGAATGCTCACAACTGCCACGAAAAAATCAGGCAGGTACCTGGATCACCCGGGATATGCAACAGGCTTACATTCAGCTTCACCAGCTAGGCTTTGCACACAGTGTGGAGCTCTGGCTTGACGATGAGTTAATGGGTGGTATATATGGCATCCATAGTGGTCATGTCTTCTGTGGTGAATCAATGTTTAGCAAGGCCAGTAATGCATCGAAAATTGCACTGTATTACCTGTGCCAGTTTTTATTGCACCATCAATTCAAGTTGATTGACTCTCAGGTTTATACCGAACATCTGGAAAGCCTGGGTGCCAGGATGATAGATCGTACGAGATATATGAAAACGCTCCAGCTAGCTGAGCCAATTAAAATGCCAGCTAACTGGAGCGCGAGTTTTGAAGATTTTTTCAGACTAAAACAGGCTAAGCCCTAGTCAAGATGCTCCATACGAATCTTGGTAACATCCCCTTCTATAGAATCCAGCGCCTCAATTTTCTTCAGCGCCTGCATCATCTTCTTCTCCTGAACACAGGAAGTCAGCATAATCAGGCAAACCCGTGTCTGGCCTTCTTTTGGCTCTTTCTGGATCACCGCTTCAATCGAAATATCGTTTTCAGCAAAGATACCGGTCACATCCGCCAGTACACCGGGGCGATCATCCGCCAGCATTCGCACATAATACGAGGTTTCAAACTCGTCCTGTGCCATCACAGGTGTGTCCTGAATCGCCTGAGGCTGGAAACCTAACATTGCTACGCGGTGATCCACATCTGAATCCATAGCACGAGCCACATCAACCAGGTCAGCTACCACAGCTGATGCAGTGGGCTCTGCACCTGCTCCTGCGCCATAGTATAAGGTTGGGCCAACCGCATCCGCCTTAACCAGCACCGCATTCATCACACCATCAACATTTGCAATCAAACGACGCTCCGGAATCAGTGTAGGGTGTACACGCATTTCAATACCCTTATCGGTACGTCGCGCCATTCCCAGATGCTTGATTCTGTAACCCAGCTCTTCCGCATAGGTGACATCTTCCTGGGTAATTTTGCTGATCCCTTCGGTGAAAGTTTTATCGAACTGCAGCGGAATACCAAATGACAGTGATGCCAGAATCGTCAGCTTATGTGCCGCATCGATACCTTCCACATCAAAGGTTGGATCCGCCTCTGCATAACCCAGCGCCTGTGCTTCTTTGAGCACATCCTCAAAGGTACGCCCCTTGTCTCGCATTTCTGTCAAAATGAAGTTACCGGTACCATTGATAATACCTGCAATCCATTCAATTCGGTTTGCTGAGAGGCCTTCACGTACCGCCTTAATAATGGGAATACCACCCGCGACGGCCGCTTCATAGGCAACAATAACACCCTTCTCCTCTGCTGCCTTAAAAATCTCAGTACCATGCATCGCAATCAGCGCCTTATTGGCGGTCACTACATGCTTACCATTTTCAATTGCCTTTAAAACCAGCTCTTTGGCAGGTGAGTAGCCACCAATAAGCTCGACCACAATATCCACATCAGGATCATTGACCACGCTGCTGGCATCATCAGACAATTTTACCTTTTCAGGATCAAGAATGGTCTGATCAGCAATATCACGAGCAGCGGCATGGATAACTTCCAGGCTACGTCCTACTCGGCGTGAAATCTCTTCACAGTTTCTCAACAGTACAGTGGCAGTACCTCCGCCTACTGTGCCCAGGCCCATTAAACCAATTTTGACGGGTTGCATTAATGTTTATCTCCGCAGTGCCAGCAGCTAACTGGCTTGACGTTATGCTAATTCTTTAAAGCTCGTCATAATATAGTGAAATGGCGTTAATTTAAACCATTGACTTAATTATCCGCTCGCTGAAAACACAAGTCCTAATTCCCAGTGTATAATGAACTGGAATACTCCCAGCCCCTTAAATAACATGAAACTTAGCGAAGACTACAACCTCGGTACAAATATTATTCGCGCTTATCAGGATGGCGTTATCGAAGTTAATAACAAACCCTACGATAGCAGCCTGATTATTAGCAATACCCTGTTAATTCCTGACTGGGGCGTCAAACATATCGACGAGATAAATGATACTCACTGGCAACAGTTAATAGAGCCTGCCCCTGAAGTAATTCTTATTGGCACAGGGAATAACCTGCAATTTCCTCATCCCTCAAGCTACCAGACGGTTATTCAAAGTGGAATTGGAATTGAGTTCATGGACTCTCAGGCAGCCTGTAGAACCTACAATATCCTGCTTTCGGAAGATCGATTTGTCATGGCTGGCATTATTCTATAATTTTATTACACAATTTTTTCTACTTTCACAGCATCTAATTGCGAACTTGGCTTGCCGTAGAAATATCCCTGGCCATGGGAAAATTCCAGATTAGACACAATGGTATCCATTTCAGCTGTTTCGATACCCTCAGCAACCAGTTTATGACCCGATTCGCTGATCATCGCAGAAAGGTGCCTGACAATGGTATTTTCCTTATCTTTCTGCAGACTATGAATCAGCGTTATATCAAATTTCACAATATCAACCGGCATGCTGCCTAGATATCGAACAGATGAATAACCACTACCAAAATCATCCAGTGCGACCATAAACCCCAGCCTGCGTAAGTGATGCAAATTGCTTGATGCTTCTTCAATCTGGGTAATTAATGCGGTTTCCGTTATCTCCAGCACCAGCTTATAACGATTTTTCAATTTACTCATTTTTTCCAGCTGTTCGACAATCGCTTTCTGCACAATGGATTTACCAGAAACGTTAATCGAAACACCTGTACCCTCTGGTATTCGACCCTGCTTCAGGTCACTGTATACCTTCTGCAGAATAGCCGCATCCATTTCAACCTCAAGTCGCCTCGCCTCGACCAACTGAAAAACATCAACCGGACTGACAATTGCACCATCCGTCTCAATGCGTAAAAGAGCTTCATAATAATCAGGCTGATGATTCTCCAGATTAACCACCGGTTGATAATACATACATATACCCAGGCCATCAGTAATTGCCTCATACACAATATTATTGATCTTACTCGAAAAGACGCTTTTCACATCCTCTTTCATTTCATCTGTGTAATAAGCAATATGTGTTTTACCAGGCTGTTTTGCAGAATACATAGCAATATCTGCCTGCCATTTTAAATCTGCCAGGTCACTACTTGAATTTGGCCCCATATGTGAAAGACCAATACTGATCCTTACTGGCTCCCTAATACCTATCTCGGAAAATGAAAGTAAAGTAACAGCATCCTCACAACGCCGCGCAATCTCCTTAGCCGAAATTAAATCACAATTAACAAACAAACAGGCAAACTCATCACCACCAAGCCGATATAATTTTTCACCTTTTCGTAAAACACTCTTTATTGCACTAGAGATTTCTACAAGAACCTTATCTCCAATGTGGTGACCATAACTATCATTAAATGCCTTAAAGCTATTCACATCAAAGATCGCCAGACAAATATCCATCCGACTCTTATCAAATAACTCTGAAATACTCGCCCAGTGATCATCAAAAGCACGGCGATTAAACGCATCTGTCAGCGAGTCATGATGTGCCATATTCCATAACTCTTTATTTTTATCATCCAGACTACTGTGTACCTCATATAACTGTTGATGATATTCATTGAGAGATTCTCGAACTTTAATCAACTCAGTCACACCTAACGTCTGGCTATATTCAGGTTGATCAGAAACAAAATTTGTCGCATTTAACTGATCTATATGCTGAGAAATATTTTCTAGCGGTCTGGCAATCAACTTATTAACCAGCGGATATAACAATAACATGGGCAAACCAATGACCAACGCCATACGAACTAACATATCTAGCACGACATCCATAATTTCTTTCATCAATGGATTTGGCCGCAATTCAAATTTTGCATAATCAATTAACTCAGATGATTGAATAACGGCAAATGATGATTTAACAAATTTTAGAGCTTTTCGATCGAGGTAGTTATACTGACGAACATTTACTAGTTCATGATTTAAATCCGCTCTAATTGCTATATATCCTTCAACTTTCGTTTCATTACGTTGATTAATAACCGGACTAAATGCAATCTGTTCCAGTTTATTTTCAGATATTTCTATAAATGATGATAAGTTGCCAGGATTAATTTCTGTTGGTAAGGTCGAAGTATCAAGCTTAGATAACACCTTCCCATCAGGTAGATAAATTGCAACATCAGTAATATAAGACGGGAGCACACCTGCCTGAAGCGCACGATGATTATGCCAATAGGCATAGTAAACTGGATTGTGTAATTGTTGTGAAACTTCCTGCCAATCTGAAAACTCATTAGCCAATTGGTCAATATCATGCACTGCATCAGATATAACTGCCTGCAATTCCTGTCCAGCAATTTTTCTATTCGAGTCTTTTAACTCAAACTGCAAACTTGCAACTTCTGTATATGTCAACAAACCTAGTAATACAAACAACGAGATTACCGTTGCCGAGATAATGCCTGCATAGTAACGAATAGAAAGTGTATATTTCAAAAAAACTCCTGAGGAATTAATTTTATTTATTCAGTCGACAATATCGACTCAACAACATCCAGCAAGTCAAATTCATAAGCATCATCAAAAAAGTGGCCAGCTCCTTCGATAGTAGTTAAATCAGCATTTATATCATGCAACTCATCAAGCCACTTACCACCCAGCCGCTTATCACTACTGCCTACAATCACATGAACAGGTAATGACAGATTCTTCAACACACCTAATATTCTTTCTGCATGCCACTCATAATAAGATAAATAATTAACTGGCGTAGTGACATATTCCTTACAAAAGGATAATCCAAAAGACTGCATTTTATCGGCCTGATTATTCTCAATTAGCGCCTTTGCTTTTGTAGCCTCTGCAACAGTTTCATATGAAGATGACGACTCGCCATATGTACCTAAACTAATGAAAATCGCACGCTCAATATTTTTCTGTGAATATTTCTCCAAATAAGCTAATAAATGCACATTGCCAGCACTGTGGCCGAGTAAGATAATATTACTGAATGATTTATCTGTAAGCCATTTATTCCATACGTCAATTTCCTTAATATCTGACTGCATAGAGTGAACATGTAGCGCTTCACATGCCAGACTCTGATTCCTTGTGCTAATGCCTAAAGATAATGTTGGCGATAACACGGAGTACCCGGCATCAGATAGCGCTGTAAATAACTTGTAAACAGTTCTAGACTCTCTAGTCTGTAAAAAGCCATGCATTAACATGACAACAGGCTTATCAGCATCGCCTTGATGATATTCAGCCGTCAGGATAATGCCGCCCGGTTGGGGTATTTCAACGACTTTAGCATTAGAGACGTTACTCCACATTAGTGCAATGACTAACAACAACCGTGTTAATCTGACATGCGAAACCCTTAGCCTTTGCATTTTCTCCCCCTGAATATTCTTAATGTGCTCAATATGTTACATCTAATTTAATACTAAATATAGTAGATCACAGGCGATCACCTGGCATTAGTTAAATTAGATTATTTCATCTAAGCAGCATCACACTGTATATGTAAAAACAATTACGCAGGTACAGCAGGAAGCAAACAGATGCAAAAAAAAGGGAGGCATAGCCTCCCTTAATTCACGTAGGTATATAATTATAATTTAATCATTCAATAACAGCTCTTCAGAAAAACCATGACTTTCCAGGATTTTACGAAGGTGACGTAACGCATCCATCTGTATCTGACGAACACGTTCACGGGTTACACCCAGTTCACGGCCAACTTCTTCCAGTGTAGTGCGCTCATAGCCATGCAAGCCAAAGCGACGTACCACAACCTGACGCTGCTTCTCTTCCAGCTGATTAAGCCACATTTCCAGGTTCGCCATAACATCTTCATTCTGTAGAATCGAAGATGGTTCTGGATTTGCCTGGTCGGGAATAATCTCCAGTAGGGGACGGTCATTTTCCTTACCAACAGGAACATCAACTGAGGTAACACGGTCACGTAAGCCCAGCATCTTTTCAACATTTTCTACTGGCTTGTCGACAATCTGTGCGATTTCTTCTGGGGTAGGTTCATGCTCATTAGTCTGCTCCAGCTTTCGTGCCGCACGCAGATAGACATTCAGTTCTTTAATAACATGGATAGGCAAACGAATAGTACGTGTCTGGTTCATCAGTGCACGTTCAATGGTCTGTCTAATCCACCATGTGGCATAAGTAGAGAACCGGAAACCTTTCTCAGGGTCAAATTTTTCAACTGCACGTATCAGCCCCAGATTACCTTCTTCAATTAAATCCAGCAGGGCTAAACCACGATTCATATAACGTCGCGCGATTTTAACCACCAGACGCAAGTTACATTCGATCATTTTCTTACGCGCCGACTCAATCCCCTTACGAGAAAGTCGCGAGTAATACACTTCTTCTTTCGCCGTTAGTAAGGGTGAAAATTCAATTTCACGCAGATATAATCGGGTCGCATCCATTTCCTTACGATTAAGACTGGATGACGAGTACTTACTTTTGGCAGAAGTCGAAGTCTCTTTATCCTTGCCATAACCAATCGTATCAGTATTTGTATCGAGTTCCAGCTCTTCATCTTTTACAACATCATCAAGAAACAGCTCTTCTGATTCCTCTTCAATTGCTAGATTTACATCGTCGATGTCTTCCTGAGGTAACTTCTTTTCGCAGACAGCAGTCATATTTTAGCCCTCCCCACGTGAGCTATATTTCAGTTTGAATTGACGTTCTGGTAATTTTATATGAGCTTCCGTTAATATTAGAAATGAGTAACAAACTTAAGTAAATCACATACTTATGATTTAGTTTTACTGTATACAGCTCTCAAAAACAAGAAATAATTCACTTTTTTTGTGTATTTTGTCGAATTAATTTCATTTTTCATTGACAAACAACCCGTTTGGGTGGTTTTGCTAAGTCCTGGGTAGGTAATATAGTGGGTCAACAGGCTTACCATTACGTCGGATTTCAAAGTGCAGTTGCGCTTTAGGTGAGTCAAATTTACCCATTTTGGCGATTGACTGACCGGATTTAACCTTTTGCCCTTCTTTGACTAACAACGCCTGATTATGGGCATAGGCACTTAAAAATGAGTGACTGTGTTTAATAATGACAAGGTTTCCATAGTGAACGAGCCCATTACCACTGTAAACGACAGTACCGTCAGCTGCAGCCCTAATCTCCTGCCCCAGCTTGCCACGAATACCAATGCCTTTACGCGCCGTATCACTGGCCTTAAAGGTCTTGATCACCTTGCCCCTGGCAGGCCATGACCATTGCTTGACCTTACGTGGCAACGTTTCCACCTGAGCCTGCTTCTCAACCTCTGCTTTTATTGGCTGAGCGATAACCGGCTTCAATTTTACGGCCTGAGTCACGGGTGCCTTGATACTGGATGTGATTGGCTGATCTGGCTTTGTATTTTCACCTGCTACGACTCCCAGAGACGTAGCCGGCGGGGTTAGACGTAGCGACTGCCCTGGCTTCAATAAATAAGGTGATCGTAGATGATTCCAGCGAGCCAGCTGATGATGACTAAGCCCCTCACGACGAGCAATTGAATAAAGGGTATCGCCTTTTTCTACCTGGGTAGTGAGTGGTTTATTTTGTGTGACTGATTGAGCGGGTTCAGCATCAGCCGTTTCATTTACTACCTTTCCAGTAGCCGATTCAACCAGTACCTGAGGTCGTTCCTCTGCAATCACAGGGCCATCCTGATTGACGCCTTGCATCACCAGGCGCTGCCCCGGATAAATGGCATAAGGCGGGTCAATATTATTCCACTGCGCCACTTCTCGAAAATCTTTCTCGTAGCGCCAGGCAATGGAATACAGGGTATCACCCGACTTAACGGTGTAAGCCATTGGGTCCCATCGTGTCGGAAGCTCACTGCAACCACTCAGTAACAACAGCAGTGATGCTACAATGGTCTGTGTTGCTTTAGTAACGGTTAGCGATCCTCTAGCCATGCTTTTAATTGACGTTAATAATAGCGATGAACAATAAAACCTGCCACGGCCAGTACAATAATTGCCCAGCCCAGCCATTCAATATACTTACGGACTACAGGCTCCATTTTGGGACCCGCCCAGGCCATTAAATAAGCGATCAGGAAAAAGTGCGCTGCACGCCCCACCAATGCCACTAGCAGAAACGGAATAAACGCCATCGAGAGTACACCTGCTGTGATGGTAAAGATTTTAAACGGTGCAGGTGTAAATGCGCCGATCGCCACCGCCAGCACACCGTATTTGGCAAACTCCACTCGGGCCAGATCTAGCTGCTCCAGCCAGCCCATTTTGGCGATCCAGGGCTCGATAACACTCATCGCTCCCCAGCCTAGTAGATAGCCGATGACCGCACCAAAAACCGACATTAAGGTGGTAATCAGTGCCAGACGAGTCGCCTTATCCGGTGTTGCAATCACCATTGGGATCATTAGCATTGCCGTGGGTAACGGAAACACAAATGACTCAAATACACTCACCCCCACCAGATAACGTTCGCGGTGAGGATGCTCTGCCCAGATCATAGCCCGATTATAAAGTCCCTTAAAGATCAACTGACGGCTCCATTTAATAGTGGTACAAACTTAACGGCATCCAGCTCTTCTTCAACATACTGATCCACTTCGCGGGTAATCTGCAGTAGTTTCTGCACGCCCATCTGGCCACCTACCGGTATCACCATGATGCCACCGATATCTAATTGTTCCAGCAAGCCCGGAGGAACCTGCTCTGGAGCAGCTGTTACCATAATCGCCTTATAAGGTGCATGCTGCGGCCAGCCCCAGGAGCCATCGGAATGTTTTAGTGAGATATTATTGATACCCAACATATGGTAACGCTCTCGTGCCTGACTCTGCAGCGCAACAATGCGCTCAACCGAATAAACTTTGGGCACAAGTTGTGAAAGAATTGCAGCCTGATAGCCTGAACCTGTTCCTACCTCTAGAACCGCATCAGGTATACCGTGACTCAGCAGAACTTCGGTCATTCTCGCAACAATAAAGGGCTGGGAGATTGTCTGACCATGGCCAATCGGCAGTGCAGTATCTTCATAGGCACGCGAACTCATTGCTTCATCAACAAACAGATGACGGGGCATCACCCACATCACTTCCAGAACCCGTTCATTCTGGATACCCTTGCTGCGCAGGCGATCAATCAGCCTGTCACGGGTTCGTTGAGATGTCATGCCAATACCCTGCACGCGGGGGTCAGATAAATTCACTATGTCATACAGCCTGTTAGTGTGGTTCGCATAGGGCTAGAGATCTTCAAGCCACTGGTTAAGATTTTGCAGGCTATCATACCGTGTTAAATCGATCTGCAAAGGGGTAACTGAAATAAAACCCTGATTTACCGCGAAAAAGTCTGTTCCTTCACCTGCATCCTGAGCTTCGCCGGGCGGCCCTACCCAGTAAATGGTTTCACCCCGGGGGTTTTTCTGCTTGATCACACCTTCCGATTTATGGCGATTGCCAAGGCGTGTGCTTTTAAATCCTTTAATATCTTCGATTGGCAAGTCCGGAACATTCACATTAAGAATGGTATCCTCGGTCAAAGGGTGCCGTTTTAACTTATTGAGTATTTTCTCAATCGCCCAGCAGGCAGTCTCATAATGAACCGGATCAAAACTCCCCATAGACACCGCAATTGCCGGTAAGCCGAGAAAGCGCCCTTCTGTCGCTGCGGCAACAGTGCCGGAGTACAGCACATCATCACCCATATTAGGGCCATCATTAGGACCGGATATCACGATATCTGGCTCATTATCGAGAATCCCGGTGATTGCCAGATGCACACAATCCGTTGGGGTACCATCAACCTTAAAAAAGCTCTCCCGCACCACATGCGCATTTAAAGCACGATTCAAGGTGAGAGAATTACTCGCCGCGCTGCGATTACGGTCAGGCACGACAATAGTAATGTCGCCCATATGAGCAAGCCCCTGAGCCAGAATTTCCAGCCCGGGCGCCAGATAGCCATCATCATTACTTAACAGTATATGCACAATAGATTGTCCTGTTACAATTAACTCCATGATATAAAAAACCGCTTTAAATTCACAGAACTAGATTTATGAGTAATCAAACGGACGACGACAATTTATTTAGCCAGGCAATGCAGGACGTAAAGCCGCTGCAAACCAATCGCGTAAACCTGTCGAAAAAACCGGCAGCGATACACAAGCGTACACCTGAAGCATCCATGAATATCAAGGACACCCTGAGCGATGACTTCATCCCCCCTTGCGACGACTTTCTGGAATTTATGCGTCCCGGTGTGCAGAAGTCTTACCTCAAACAAATACGAAACGGAAAATTTGAGGCAGAAGACTATATCGACCTGCACGGCTACCGACGTGATGATGCCCGAATCACCCTGCTTGAGTTTATTCATCACTCACAACAACAGGGTTATAAACTGGTGCGTATCGTTCACGGTAAGGGTTATAACTCGGATGATAACAAACCGGTGCTAAAAGCAATGGTTAATAAGTGGTTGCAGACTATACCTGAGGTGCTGGCGTTTGTGAGTGCCACGCCGAGGGATGGCGGGATCGGGGCGGTTTATGTTTTACTTAAAAAGCTGAAACCTGAAGCGTAAACCGGGTGTTTTTTAAAAGCAGTTACATCCACGAATGCACGCTAATAAACGCAAATCTGACTTTATGAAGACGAATCAGAACGAGTTAAAGAATACTTGTAATCCGAATCTGTAGTCTTTATCAATGACCGAAAAGCCTACCCAAGTTAAAGGGGGTATCAAGTTAAAAGAATTAAAGGAATCAGCACCCATTTGGAATAAACAGGAAAGCTAGCTTATTAACAGATAGTTGGCTTTTAATCCCGAGCACACAACGATACACATCGTGTTTATTTGCGTTCACAAACGTTTTCTTCTGCTTTATACCTTGAGAATTATCAGAATTCCCTCTTAGCAAACACATTACTAAAATTCATAGGTGTGTGCTGGATCCCCGACAGATGCTTTCGGGGATGACTGTGTAATTTACGTCTATACGAGCCAGGAAAACAACAATAGTTTAAATATTCAATAGCCCTATTGTAACTCTAAAACGAGGGTGTCTTGATAACTTCTTACATATCAGAAAAGCCCCTGCGAACATCCTAAGACTCACCTTCAGATAATTGATATAAGCTAAGTACTAACACATATCGACTAACATTTAATCTCAGACAACGCATCCATAACCTGTTCACAAAAGACTTTATATTCTTCAACTGACATAAAATGTGATGCTTCTTTTAAAGCGCTATTTGCAATATCTGCATGCAATTTTGCAGAACTTTTATCCCCTTGCCGCGTCATTCTCAAGGCAGCGTGGATATGTGTCCAGGTGCTATTCTTTAACTTATCACCAACATATGATTGCTGCTCATCATGAGTCTTATTAATTTTAAAAAATTTTGAAAGACCATCGTATATTACTAAACTAATCTTTTTATTATCATGTCCGGTATCGGCATTCTCACTTGTTTTTATATGTTTTATTGAATCTGGAGTAGCCCCAATATCTTTAGTCATTTGCTCTTCGAAATTAGCAAGGCGCTCAATATGGCGATTCAGCTTTTCTGTAATATATTGATGGTGATTTGATTTGAAGGTTTTACTGTTAGAATGCATACGCACGTGCAAAGCACGTAAAGTCACTTTTGAATACAATGCTTTAATTGCAATCAACAATCGATGATATTCACTTTGTGTGTTCATAACATTTCGTTATTCGCTTAGCCACTTAAACGCTTTGCTAACACATCTCTTAAATCATCATACTGCCTTAGAATAAGCGTTTTTATTATTTAGTCGATAAAAATATTGATGACAGGTCATCTGTTATCTTTTGATTTTCTACATCTAGATTGCTTTCTACAATCAATACTACTCCGATTTACTTGATTAATTTATTGAGATATATCATTAATTACACCAGGTCGCCTTGCAGTTACTTATAATAACTTTCACGCGAACAATTTAAATAAGCAACAAATAAAAACCCTAAGAAACGATAAAAAAAACAACAACTTAAAACATAATATCAACCCTGTCACTATAGTGGCCACCTGTATAAACCAGACAATCCATCCTGATTTATCCAGATACTTCGTTATATAATTAAGCTACTCACTGACCCCAGCCTGTATCCGGGTTTTCAGCCCTGCTTTCCTCATTAAAGCAATCCTGAAATCCAGTGTCCATCATCACTGAAGGACCACAAAATGAACATATTAAAAGCTTCTCCTATTCTCGCATTCTCCCTGCTACTTATGGCTTGCGAAAACGAAAAAACCATCACCATTGAAGTACCCGCTCCAGATCCCGACGGCCAGGATATCATCATCAATGTAAATACCAGTATGGTCAGTGGTGACTTCACACTCAATGGCGGCAGTTTTCCTAATTCGGCATACTCAAGCGGCACGATTATCTGGACAGATACCAACACCCATGACCCAGTAATTCTAGGAAAAAGCTACGATGACAATTACAACCTGATGTTAATAAATGGCAATTACGATTCTGTTTACCAACACCAGCTAGGTAACGGCGTGCCACTTAACGAACTGGCAATAATAAACAGCAACCAGAACATCAGTACCGACACCGTTCTCAACATAGATGTTAGCATGGTCGACATCACCCCTGTGTTTACTCACAACAACGCCGCATTCACCAACCACCCTTATATAAAAGCCAGTTTTTATTTACAGCCGGTGGATAGCGATGAATTGATCTTACTGGGTGATAGCAATATCAACAACGCTGCCATTAATGTCGTGCCGGGAAACTACCATGTGGTGTATTCACATAGTCAGGGAGAAGATATTCCAGTAAATAAAGCCGCACGTATCCTGAGTAATGTTGATCTCTCTAGCAGCGGCGCTTTAAATATCAATGTCAGCTCGGTGGACTTACGCTCCACTTTCCAGCTCAATGGCGGTGCGTTTCCACAAAACCAGTATGATCATGGTGAATTTTATTTAACCACCTCAACTACAGGTGACGAAGCACTTATTGGACAAAGCTTTAATTCCGGGCTACCAGTGACGATTGTTGCAGGCAGCTATGACATTGAATATCGCTCAGTACAGTCGTCTATTTCGCCCATTAATAAACGCACGGTGATCCGCAGCAACGAAGACTTAAGCAGTGGTGGCGCGATTGTCATCGACGTACTGACTGAAAATGTCAGCATCGATCTCAGCTTAAACGGTAACGCCTTTCCGGTATCGGAATATGCCGATGGTAACCTCTACCTTGTGGATACCACCACCGGTGCTGACTCGTTACTGGGCAACACCCACGGAGAATTTAGCAACCTCCCAATCATCGAAGGCACCTATGATATTGCCTACGAAGTGGAAAGCAAAGGCAATGTACCTCACAATTCCCGTACCATTGTCTTTAGCGGTTTAGAAGCCCTGCCCGCTACCAGCATGCCGATTGCAGTTAATCTGCTCGCTCACAATATTACCCCATCCGTTACGCTCAATACGGCTGCGTTTCCAGTGAACCAGTATAACTACGGCAACCTGTTACTAAAAGACACCAATACCGGCGAGAGCTTTATACTGGCACCAACCTATAATCAGGATGAAGCGCTTTTAGTTTTTCCCGGCACCTATGACTTTATTTACCAATGCGTACAATGCACCGACATTCCCTTTAACAGCCATCTCACCTTGCAAAGCGATGTTGTTATAAATGCTGATGCCACACTATCCGCAAACATCAATACGGCACGCATCGATGTATCAACCACATTAAATAACGGAGACTTCCCCAACCAGTTAGCCGATAGCGGTTTGATATGGGCCAGCCTTGAAGTGAATGACGCTTTCCAGCTAACTTCTACCCAAGAACCGAGCGATGACATTATCGTCGCTGAAGGCCTCTACACCTTTTACTACCAGCACCAGTTTGGTGACCAGGTACCACAAAACAACTGGTCTGAAGTGGGCACATTACAAATTGATGCGCCGCCGCAGTAATGTCTACATGATTGATTATTAAAGAGTGCTGACCCTTTGTAATCATAATCATTTATTCAGATTAGTTACGGAATATTTTTTTGAGTATTATTCCCTTATTTCTAATTGGGTATTATCCATATATGTCCAAGTATTTTTATGGGTGTCCAGACAGGTGTTTCCATATTATAATAATGAATTTAGTGAAACACACATAGGTGGCACCTAATGCAAACTAATGAATTATCCGCAAGTGACCTCAAGTTAACTGCGGCAGCGCACCAGAAAATGGCTGAATTAATTAGCGATGTTGATGTAGACATTGCCGGCATCCGTATTTTTTCACAAGCCGGTGGATGCAGTGGCATGAGCTTTGGTATGACATTTGCCGAAAAACTGGATAACAGTGATCTCATACATGACAACGATGGTGTAAAAATAATTGTAGCATCAGACACTATTGAGCACCTGCGTGGCGCAGAAATAGACTTTGTGGATAATAACGGTCAACCATCATTTGTGTTTAACAATGTCCCTGAGCCAAAGAATGCTGGCGGCTGCGGAACCTGCCCATCATCACAAGGCGGTGGATGCGCTTAGCACCATACCAGGGCAGTAGACTAAAGGGGACAGAGGGATTATTTATAACCACCAACCTTCAACCATACAAAACTGATTTATTTTGAATCCCACCGTCCCCTTTTATGTTTTCTTTCCCGCACAGCCATATATCAGGATGTTTAAACTCATCTAAGGCTTATAAACACCCATACAGGTAATTTGACTACTAGCTTAATATGATATTTATCATAGCTTTTTTATGGTGACTGTCCCTCTTATTCTTTCCTTATTTCTATTCATGGGTGTCCATGTATTTCCACCGAGAGACAGCGTGATCGGGGTAGTTTATTTATACTAAAAAACTAAACCCTGAAGCATAAACTGGGTATTTTTTTAAATGCAGTTGTATCCGCGAATACACTCTCTAATAAACACCAAAGATACTGCTGGATAAATGCAGTATACACTAGAGAACTAACAGCGCATCTATTCTAATACAAACCAAAGCTATTGCTTGCTGGTAACTATTAGTTTTTTTGCCTTGAGATCTGCTATTGCTCATATTTTCAAAGAAATATATCAAACCATACAACTTCACTGTATTCATTACCTACGATAATTTTTATTTTAATGAACAATCATAGAAAACAATCAAAAGAATGTTGGGAGGAGGTTAAATAAAATATGATGCTGTATAGCATGAGCGATTATAAATTATCACCAACTTCTTTTAAATCCACTCAGCCTCTAACATGAGAAGCCACAGGTTACAACCTGACAATATCTGTCACAAACCATTCTAGCAAAAAAAACCCCACCGCTAAGGGTGAGGTTTTTTTGTAGAGAAAAGTATAATTCTCTACTTTGTCATTAGCCAGAAAACCTGACTAGTTTGACAGTCGGCTTAGAAACCATCCTTCAGATTTACCATTACCCTTGATACGGCCAAAGATATGAACTTTAGCCGTTACCCTAATGGTTGCATCAGCAGGAATGCTTTCAGCTAGCTGACAGCCTGAGAAGCTAACAAGTTGCTGATCCTCCACCAGGAATGATGGTTCTGGACCAAAGCTACAACTGCCTTCAACCACCGCGACATAGGTCCATGATTGACCTGGTACTTTATACTGCACCTCGATCTCAAGGTTATCTACCTGAACATCATAGCCACCACTCATATTTGTGATATTAAATTCACCACTCACTGTGTCACCTTGATGGGCAAATGACTGCAGATCTACCGCGATACTTCTGTTGTTAACAGCTTCAAAGATAATAGTTACCTGTGCAGATGCTTCACCACCATTGCCATCTGTAATGGTATAGGTAAACGTATCTGTTCCTGCAAAACCAGGCGCAGGATCATAACTCAGCGAACCATCAGCCTCCAGGTATACACTTCCACCAAACTGGCTAACACTGTCATATGCAACAATGCTAAGCGCATCACCATCAATGTCGCTGTCATTCTGCATAACACCATTATCAAGCACGATCAGAGGTGTATCCTGATTCGTTGAATAGGTATCATCCAGAGCTACTGGCGCATCATTAACTGGATTAACTGTCAGAGTAACCGTCGCTGTATCACATAAATTTGTTGAATCACAAATCTGATAGATAAAGCTATCGTTACCGTTGAAGTTAGCATCCGGCACGTAAGTAAATGTACCATCACCATTGTTTACAACAGAACCATTCGCTGGATCAGAAATTACAGTGGCTGACTCAGGCACAAGGTTACCATCAAAGTCATAATCATTAGACGATACATTAATTAATAACGAAGTATCTTCATCCAGCACACGACTTTCATCGACGGCTACTGGCGCATCATCTTCTGCACTGACTAAAATATTGACATTTGCTGTTGTACACAGCCCATCTGTATCACAAATCTGGTAACTAAAGCTATCACTGCCATTAAAGTTGGCATTTGGCTGATAACTAAAACTGCCGTCACCATTATTAACAATCACACCATTAACTGGATTCGTCAATGCAACAACCGATGAAGGATCAAGATTTCCATCTACATCACTGTCGTTACCTGAGGCAAATATAGTTACTGCTGTATCTTCAGGTGTTACAACACTGTCATCAATAGCAGTTGGTGCATCATTAACAGGATTAACAGTAATGGTTGCAACTGCCGTATCACAGAGACCGTCTGTATCACAAACCTGATAGACAAAACTATCGACACCATTAAAGTCTGTATTTGGCGCATAATTGAAACTGCCATCGGCATTTAGTATCACTGTACCATTAGTGGTTCCGCTGACTAACACGACCGAGTTACTATCCAGGTTGCCATCAACATCATGATCAATACCTGAACCATTGTCCGTTAATACATTACTTAACAACGCACTATCTTCGTTCACGATATAGACATCATCAATTGCAACCGGCGCATCGTTCACCGGGCTGACATTGATTGTCACGGTTGTCGTATCACAAAGACCTTCTGTATCACAGATCTCATAGGTAAAGCTATCAATACCATTAAAATCGAGACCCGGTGTATAGCTGAAGGTTCCATCGTTATTATTAATTAGAGAACCATGTGAAGGCAATGAACAACTGATGCAATTTATGTTGACTGAGTAGATATCCAGTGCATTTTCCGCATCCGTATCATTTGTAATCACATCGATTACAACAGGTGTATCTTCCAGCGTATTTGCTGTATCTGGATTAGCGACCGGTGGATCATTGACCGCAATAACGTCCATAAACACTCTGGCGGTTGTGCATAAATCACCTGTATCACAGATTTCATAAACAAAGCTGTCTTTACCAGAGAAGTTCTGATCAGGCGTATATGAGAAACTGCCATCACCATTGTTTACCAGAGTACCATGCTCAGGCTCAACACAGGTCACACAGGTGGTATTCGTTGATGATGGGTCGAGATTACCATCAATATCAGAATCATTTACAGAAACACTGAAGCTTGTGGGCTCGTCTTCTGTAACAGATACTGCATCATCGATTGCAACTGGCGGCGAGTTAACAGGAACAACTTCTACAACCGTTATATTAACCGTCGCAGTATCACAGCTTCCATCAACATCACAAATTTCATAGACAAAGCTATCGTTACCATGGAAACCTGGATCAGGGTAGTAGCTGATACTACCGTCTGGGTTAACCACTACGCTGCCATTTGAAGGCGCTGTCGAAATTGATATGCTTGTTGTATCAAGATTGCCATCTGTATCCGTATCATTATCTGATACAACGATAGTTTTCGGCTCATCCTGATTTGTTACAGCACTGTCATCAGCTGCAACTGGCGCATCATTAACAGGGGCTACATTGATGGTAACCGTTGCTGTATCACAGGCACCTTCTAGATCACAGATCTGATAGGTAAAGCTATCCGTTCCATTATAATCAGCATTTGGTGTGTAGGTTAATGTACCATCGCCATGATTCACAATGGTTCCATTCACTGGATCATTAACAACCACAACACTACTGTTATCAATATTACCATCAAGATCAGTGTCGTTAAGTGTAACATCGATCAGCGCTGGCTCATCCTCATTAATATTGACGACGTCATCAAACGCATTCGGTGGATTATTTGGCGAGGGATCAACAATTACTGTTGCCGTATCCGATGCAGTCAAGGACTGGAAGTTACCACCCGATAAACCATTATTTCCTGATGCTATCGCGATATTAATAACAGTGCCTTCTGTAGCTGGCATGGTTATAATCGCTTCACCAGTTATACTAGTCACACCACTAAGATCACCCAGATCAGATTCACCATCCAGATCTGCCAGATTATTAATGGTGACGATAAAGTCATCTGATATATTACCCGGCGTGCCATTATCATCAATGACCTCTAGATCGTATAACGGATATGTACCCAGATTACTAATGGAGTAACAGTATTTAACCGCATCACCTGTATAGG
>JBFHVQ010000026.1:0-35786 GCA_041589455.1 Gammaproteobacteria bacterium
AAATCGTCCGATGCCTCTGGCCACACCACATAATTCCGTCACTGGAACATCCGCCAGTTGCTGTTGGGCTTCCCAGGGGGGAATCACGGTAAAGCCATTGGGTTTATTCAGCTTGGCAGCATATTTGGCGGTGGTTTTATCACCACTAATACCGACCGAGCAGTGCAACCCCGAGGCCTCAAATACAGCTTGCTTCAGCAAATGCCCAATACGAACCGGCGTACCATGCAGCTTCTGGCAGTGACTCATATCGATAAATGCCTCGTCCACTGAAAAAATCTCCACGTCCGGACAGATATCCATAATCGCCTGCATGATTTTCCCTGAGGCTTCTGCATACACATGAGGACGCGATGGTCGCTGAATCAGATCAGCATACAGCTTGCGTGCTTCTTTCAGACGCATACCGGTTTTAATACCATAAGCTCGCGCTTCGTATGAACAGGTAATAATGCAGGTACCTTTCATGCCATTGGTAACGGCGACAGGTCGCCCCCGTAACTCGGGAAAATCCCGTGCCTCCACTGCCGCAAAAAAGCAGTTCATATCAACAAGGGCAATCGCCCGTTCCCAGTACACCGGGCAGGTATTATCTATAATAAACATGACTAATATGTCCGCAATGTACCGACGAGCACACCCTGTATCTGCACACGATCCGCCGGGTAAATCATTACTTCCATACTGGCATTGGCGGGAATCAACTTGACCCGCCCATCTGGCAATGGCTGATAGATTTTTAGCGTCACTTCATAGTTATCCACCAGTGCCACCACCACCGCATCTCTGGCTGCATCACTACACGCTTCGATCACTACTGTGTCACCGTCCAGAATACCCAGTTCAATCATCGAATCACCCGAAACCTTAAGCGCATAGCGATTATCACCACCGAACATCTGGTTGAGATTAATCGCATCATAACCACTGATAGCCTCTATGGGCTGCCCGGCAGCAATCTGTCCCAGTAATGGAATCGACATACCCTGCTGCATAAGCTCCTCCGGCAGACGCAGACCCCGGTGCAAACCCTCTTCATTAATTAGGTGCCCCATATCTACCAGTGCTTTTACATAGCGGTGTGCGGTTCCCTGCGACTGAATACCTATCCCCTGGGCAATTTCCGGATAGGTTGGCGCATGACCATGACGCAGAATATAGGCCTGAATAAAATCGAGGGTACGTTGCTGGCTATCAGTGAGCATAATAAATATTCTCTAAACATTCTCTAAAGAGAAAGAATAGAGAATGTTTGTCAGAATATCAAGCAGAAGATGCCGCCATGATCACTAAAGAACCACAGCCATTCCATAACTGGTACACCCTGAAAATCGCACAGATATTATTAAGAAACAGCCCAGCTGAATGATTCCCTTGATAATCTGAGAAGAAGCGCCTTTCAGCAAGTCTGCTGATGAGCTCTCATTACAGATGCGCAACTGTTTCTGCGCTATCTATGACACTCAGATGCTTATATGGAATTGTTTATTGAGCTGGCAGGCAATGCTAGAAAAAGCCTATGTATTGAATGACCTGCCAGCGACCTGAATCACCGCAGGTATTATCGACTCTCCTGAAACTCCAGCAAAATTTTACGCACCTGCTGATACATATCCCTGGCCTGGCTAAAGTCAGGTTCCAGTTCATCGATTCGCTTTTCACGCATAGTCGACTCCAGCTGTTCAGCATATCCCCCGAGAGGCATTGCCCCCAGATTACGGCTACTGGATTTAAGCGAATGAAACAGGCGCTCAGCTGTCTCCAGGTCACCCTGATCAATCAGCCCTGCGGCCTCATTAAAGCACTTATCAGCTGACTCAAGATACGCCGGGATTAGCTCGTCAAACACCTCTCCCATCACAGCAGACAAAGTATGCAGCGTCTGCAAATTGACATATTCTGGATAATCCTCATGTGTCGTCATAGCGACTTCTCCCAACTCATTAATCTCTCCTGTATGTCAAGGCTTATCAGATAGTCATTATTAAATAGTAAACTTGAAAGCATCAACTTCTAATTGCTATATATCCACTTAATTATAGGCTGTTAGCAGCCAGTTAGCGTTAAACAAAGTTCACACTCCCTGATACTTTAAATCTGTTATCTACTGTGCTTTTTTAATCGCACTTAGATACTGATTAAGCTATTTCAGCAGATTCTCAGGCACACCCGACCAGACCGCAAACTCATTTCCACTGGGCTCGGTAAAGTGAAAACGTCGCCCCCCCGGAAAGCTGAATATGGGCTTAGTAATCACGCCGTCAGCGGCTTCTATTTTCTGTAATGTCTGCTCAAGGTCCTCACTATACAACACCACCAACGCACTTCCCTGCTCAGTTGTCGCAGTCAACTCTGATCGAAAAAAACCACCCTGCATACCGGCTTCACTAAAAGCGACATAATCTGCCCCATAGTCGGTGAACGACCAGCCAAATAGTCGACTAAAAAATTGTTTAGTCGCTTCAATATCCCTTGCAGGCAATTCGATATAATTGATTTTTTCGTGAGCGCTCATGTTACATAAGCATATGCCATATTTGAACTTTTTCCATTCATCCTTATCTTAAGAAAACCTTAATATTCGCTCCATACAATGATGCGACTGATAAACATGGGCAACTCCAGTGTCATTAACACAGCATAAATCAAGTGCATTCAAACTACTGGTCATTTATATGATCAGCACGTTACTGTTCCTGACATCCATCGAACTGCATATTCATACCAAAGAAGCCGCGGCCTATGAACAACATGGCCAGTCTGTATCAATTTCCAGCCTTACCAGCAAAATTAATCAGGCAAATGACGTTGATGAAATTAATGTCAGTCCGGATGGACTGCTTAAGATTCAGGCGTCTGCACCTGTCCTGATTGCGATTTTTATGCTGCTTGCATTGGTGATCTATGGCAGCTGTTCCCGCTATTTGAATTTTCAAAAACAGAATCACCGATTTATCCAACTACCGTTCTACGGCACACCCGCCCTGCGCGCCCCCCCGCAATACTAATCCTCAATTCGGTTACTGGTCGTCATTGACCTTGCCGAGCATATTTAACTCTATCAAAACATTGAGAATCACTGCGTCTGCTGATGCATGATTAAAACAGAGGATGACCTTATGGCGCACAAAATTCGCCAACTGTTTTCAATGGCCAGTTTATTACTGAGCCTGCCGCTGGCATCATATGCCAGTTCACAATACTGGAGCCTGCAACAAAGCCTTGAACAGGCGATTACCAGTTCACCTGAATTAAAACAATCACTGGCTGAAATTGGTGCCCGTGAAGCTGCGGTAAAAACCGCAACCCTGTGGCCTGATCCAGATATAGAACTACGCATTGATAATACGTTAGAAAAAGAGCGCAATAGCAATGGTTATGACCTGACAGAAATTACCGTTAGCCAGGCAATTCCACTGTCGCGACTCACTCATCAAGAAGCTGTGGCTACGGCCCAACTGAGTGCAGCACAACATCAACAACTGGCAAACGCACTTGATATCCAGAATCGTGTGGCACATATATATTATGCGTTGCAACGAGCCAGTGAGCGACTCAGATTGACTGAGCAGCGTGTTGCATTTGCTGACAAACTCAAACAAAGTGGACAGAAAAACAGTAATACAATAGTACGTTACCTGACACCATTGGAAAAAGCTCGCCTACAAATCATCCGTGAACAGGCACACCAGTCCGTAGTGAATGCTGAGGGAAAATATAATGAAGTCTTAACCGAGTTTTACAAAATACTCGGCATTGATGCAAACAGTGCAATTCAGCTAGATAGCATTGAGACAGTTACTCTGGTCCCTGCTCTGACTGATTTACAACAGCAGCAGAATACCCACCCATTACTCAGCTACCAAAAACTACAGCTACAGGCGGCAGCTAATTCAATCGAGCTGGCTCGTAATAACGTAATGGATGACCCTACCATCAGCTTAAGTCGTGTCCGGGAAGTTTTTGATAACGACGAAGAGGCTGTCTATGCCCTGATGCTAAATCTACAGATTCCTATACAGAATCGTAAAAGCTCAGCAGTGAGTCAGGCACGTTATACAGCCAGCCAGCAGCGCATTGAACTGGCACGCATTCAACGTGAATTACAGATTAACTTACAACGTAGCCATGCTCATTTACATCACCTGGTAAAACAGACCGAAAACTACAAAGCACGTGTACTAGGCCCAGCGAAACATGTACTGAAACTAAGTCAACAGGGCTTCAGGAGTGGAGAGCTTGGCGTACTATCGCTGGTCGATGCAAATAACACCTTCTTCGATGCTAAAGAACATTATCTTGAACTGCTTTATCAGTCACAACGTGAACTAGCAGACATTAAATTATACGCCGGTCTACCCCAGGTAGATTCATTGGACCAGAAGCGAGACCAATAAGATGATTAATGCACTATTACGTTTCTCACTGATTCAGCGTCTTATGATCATACTAATTACCGCTGGCATTGTAGCCGCGGGAACATGGTCGTTTAAGGAAATACCCATCGATGCTTTTCCGGATATTTCCGCGCCTCAGGTGCAGATCATTATTAAAGCCCCGGGCATGTCTCCCAGTGAAGTGGAGCAACGCATTACTTTCCCTGTTGAGACTGAAATGCAGGGCATTCCGGGACAGAAAGTATTACGCTCTACCACCAAGTATGCATTGAGTATCATTGTTGTCGACTTTGAAGACTCAGTCGATATTTATCACGCTCGCAACCTGATAAATGAACGATTAAATTCGGTATGGAATGACTTACCCTCAGGTATTGAAGGCGGCCTGGCACCGATCACAACGCCGCTGGGTGAGATCTTTATGTATCGCATCATTGGCGACAACTACACCAACCAGCAACTGCGTACTCTGCAGGACTGGACCATTCGCCCCCACCTACGACAGGTAGAAGGCGTAGCTGATATCAACTCACTGGGCGGTGAAGTTAGCAATTACGAAGTCATTATTAAACCCGATGCACTGGTAAAATACGGTATAAGCCTGAGTGAAATCCAGCAGGCACTGGAAAATAATAACCGTAATGCTGGCGGCGACCGAATTAATCGCAATAGCCAGGTGTTACTGGTTCGCACCCTGGGAAAACTACAGAATATTAATGACATTAAAAATATTACTGTGCGTACTCGCTATGGAAAACCTCTGTATGTAAAAGATGTTGCCGATGTACAGATGGGTAGCATGACACGTTACGGTGGTG
This sequence comes from Gammaproteobacteria bacterium, assembly GCA_041589455.1. Classification (GTDB taxonomy): domain Bacteria; phylum Pseudomonadota; class Gammaproteobacteria; order SZUA-229; family SZUA-229; genus SZUA-229. The sequence goes on from JBFHVQ010000026.1 coordinate 5,216, forward strand.
TGACAGCTGATGCCGAAGGCGAAGCCGTCACTGGACTGGTTCTGTTACGTAAAGGCGCTAACAGTCTTAAAGCCGTTGAAGACACTAAGACCGCACTACAGGAACTGAAAAAAATATTACCGAAAGATGTATACATAGTGCCATTTTATGATCGCACGGATCTCATCACCAAAGCCGTATGGACTGTAGAGAAAGCACTGGGCGAAGCTGTTCTACTGGTTTTTCTGGTGCTTATTCTGATGCTGGGTGATATACGTAGCGCAATTACCGTCGCACTGATCCTCCCCTTATCCGTATTATTTACGTTTATTATGATGAAGCTGTTTGGTGTATCCGCCAACCTGATGTCATTAGGCGGACTGGCAATCGCCATTGGTATACTGGTCGATGCGGCGGTCGTTGTTGTTGAAAATATTCATACACAGTTCTCCAGAAAATCACACGGTTTAAGCAAATTGCATCTGGTGTATCGTGCGGTACAGGAAGTTTCTGCGCCAGTAATTTCCGGTATTCTGATTATTGTTGCGGTTTTCCTGCCACTTTTCAGCTTAACCGGCCTTGAAGGCAAGATGTTCACACCGCTGGCGATCACCATCAGTTTTGCACTCATTGGGTCACTCGTACTGTCATTGACAGTCATTCCTGTGCTAGCCAGTTTCTTCATGAAAATCCATGACAACAATCAGACTGAAACAGATGGCCGATTGATACGCGCTCTTAAGTACATTTACCTGCCTGTTATGAACTGGGCACTTAACTATCGTTTAATTGCTGTTAGCCTGGCACTACTTGCCCTGATCGCAACCCTACCGGTTTTTAATTTAATCGGTAAAGAGTTTATGCCAATTATGGATGAAGGCAGCACCGTCATTCTGATTGAAAAAGACCCCAGCATTACACTGGAAGATTCACTGGCGATGGATACGCCGATTCAGAAAGCCATGATGGAACTACCGGAAGTCACTGGCGTCACTTCAAGAACAGGTGCTGATGAACTTCGTATGGACCCCATGGGCCTGAACCAGACCGATAATTTCCTGGTCACCAAACCCCGTAATGAGTGGAATATTTCATTAAGTGAGTTCCAACAGAACCTACGTGACAAACTCGCACAGTTCGAAGATATTGATTATGCATTTAGTCAACCTATCGATATGCGAGTATCCGAGATGTTAACGGGTGTTCGTTCAGCCATGGCGATTAAGCTTTATGGGGACGACCTGGAGATGCTAGATAAAAAAGCAGCTGAGATTGAGATGCTAGTCAATTCAGTGAACGGCGCAACCGATGTTTTTCGCACAGATATTTCTGGCCAGCAATACCTGCAAATCAATATTAAGCGTGACGTGATTTCTCGCTATGGTATTAACGTTGAAGATATCAATGCGCTAGTTGAAACCGCTATTGGCGGAAAAGTTGTTACTGATGTTATGCAAAGCAATCGTCGGCTGAATGTGGTGATGCGCTATGCAGAGAACCAGCGTAGCTCACCGGAAGCCATCCGAAAAATGCTTGTCACTATTCCTAATGGCAATAAAGTTGCACTGGGTTCCTTAACTGAAATCGAGGAAGTTGACGGCCCGGTTCAAATTATTCGCGAATCAGCCAAACGCCAGGTAGTTATCCAGTCTAATGTTAATGCGCGTGATGTCGTGGGATTTGTCGATGAAGTTCGTCAATTGCTGAGCGACAAGCTCGAGCTACCCGAAGGCTACTATGTAACCTATGGCGGCCAGTTCGAAAATCAACAGCGTGCCGCACAACGCCTGACACTGGTGATACCCATTGCCATTGTCTTAATCTTTATTATGTTGTTTACGACCTTTAAGTCTTTATTACAGGCTGGCCTGATCGTATTGAATATTCCCTTCGCAATGATCGGTGGTGTGTTCAGCCTGTATCTGTCAGGCTTATACCTTTCGGTACCTGCATCGGTTGGCTTTATCACACTGTTTGGTGTAGCGGTTCTTAACGGGGTTGTTATGGTGAGTTATTTTAATCAGCTCAGACAATCTGGCATTCCATTAATAGATGCCGTTAAACAGGGTGCTGAAAGACGTTTACGACCGGTTCTGATGACTGCACTCATTGCCAGCTTTGGATTACTACCGCTATTAACTGCAACAGGTCCGGGTTCAGAATTACAAAAACCCCTTGCCGTCGTGGTGATTGGTGGCCTGTTCACCTCAACCCTGCTGACGCTAATTTTACTTCCAACCCTGTATGCCTGGATGGAAGAAAAAATCGAAAAACGTATTGGAGATGCCTGATGAAAAAATTATCCATTGTTGTCCATGAATCAGCACAACAACAACTGGCAGATTTTTTACGCAGCCAGAATCTGAATACATTTATGTTTAGTCATATCGAAGAACATAGTTCGCAAATGGAACATGATCGTTTTTTATCTGATCGCGACAAAGTGGTAGGCTATGTTCCACAGGTAAGAATGGATGCGATACTGGATGCTGCCGAAGTAAAATCAATTATACAAAAGTTAAAAAACATGCAGGAAAGTTTTAGAGGCAAGGGAATTTACTGGATCTGTGATGTAGATGAGTTTGGCAATTTATAGCTGTATCACAGGATGCCGGCAATTATGCCGGCATCTCAATAGCTGACACTAACATCTGGTAACAAATGAACAACTTAAAACTGTAACAGGATGCATAAACACATTAAAATTTATCGCGCCATCTTAACACCGACAATAACCTTCGTATTCCCAATTTGCTGGTAAGCTGTCATCATTCTCATAAAGTCTCAAATAGTGATTCACAATCAATTACTTAACCATTTCTCCAACCCTGACCTGCATTACTAAAGCCATAAACTGGAATATCTATAGATAATATATCTATGCTTTATATTGAAATAAATAAAATTGTAACTTACCTTATATATATAGTTATAAGGATTACCTAAAGTTTATGAGCGTTACGACCATTGGCATGCTAATCGGTGGATTGGGCCTGTTTCTGATTGCAATAAACATGATCAGTGATGGCCTTAAAATGGCCGCTGGCAGAGCCTTGCGCAATATGCTTGTGCGCTCAACAGAAACGCCAACTAAAGGCATCGTAACAGGTATCACTATCACAGCAATTGTGCAATCTTCAAGCGCAGTTACTGTTGCCACCATAGGCTTTGTCAATGCCGGCCTATTAACACTGTATCAGTCGCTAGGTGTGATTTACGGTGCCAATATTGGCACCACGATGACAGGCTGGTTAGTCGCCATTATTGGTTTCAAAATTAATGTAGAAGCATTTGCTTTACCCTTGATAGGTATCGGCATGCTTCTCAAGCTAATTCGCCCCAGTACTCGTTGGGGTTATATTGGTAGCGCAATCGCTGGCTTCGGCTTATTTTTTATTGGCATCGATGTTCTTAAATCCGCTTTCGAAGGTGCTGCTAATACTATTAATATCGAACAATATGCATTATCCGGGGTAAGTGGTGCACTTATATATACTGGCATCGGATTCCTGATGACGGTACTCACTCAGTCTTCCAGTGCGGCTATTGCTATCATCCTGACTGCTGCGACAGGCGGCGTAATCGGACTTGAGTCAGCCGCAGCAATGGTCGTAGGCGCGAATGTAGGCACAACCTCCACCGCTGGACTGGCTGTTATAGGCGCCACACCAAATGCCAAACGTGTCGCTACTGCTCATGTCATATTTAACTTTTTAACGGGTTTAGTTGCTCTATCAGCCCTGCCTGTTCTATTTACGTTAATCAATATTGCCGGATCAACCCTGGGCATGGAAGATAACCCAGCAGTCACACTTGCCCTGTTCCATACGGTATTCAATCTCCTCGGCGTATTATTAATGTGGCCGTTAACCAGTAAACTTAGCCTGTTTCTACAGAAAAAATTCACCTCAACAGAAGAAATTGATAGCAAACCACGTTATATAGATAACACAGTTTTAGCTTCTCCCTTACTGGCGTTAAATGCTGTTTCACTAGAAATAAATAATGTTGCAGGCATTACTTTTGATATGGCAAAGATGGCTATTAGTAAACCCGAAGAAAATTATAATCTTATAGAAACCAAATTTTCAGCTGTAGAAAACCTGTCGCGATCAATCAATGAATTTACGGTGAACATGGGACAAACCAGCCTGCCAGAAAATATATCTGAGGTTCTTCCTAAAATTCTTTATGCGTTACAAAGCTTTACTACGATCAGTGAACTTGCATTTAATTATTCACGTCACCACACGGAGCTGGACAAAATAAAAGATACCGATTTACACAATTCACTTTCAGACTATAAATCAGCGGCATTGAGTCTGATTGAAACCGCTAGCCAGCTTGATATACAGGACCTTGAAAACCAGCAGCTAAATTACAATAAGCTATATCATTCAATAAGAAATGAGATTCTGCTTGCTGCAACCCAACAACGGTTTAATGTAGAGCTAATAGGCCTTTTGATAGATCAGGTTTACCGGCTTGACCGCATCATAAGACAAATCTCCAGAGGCCGTCGCCGTCTTAGCAAGTTAAATTTAAATGTCACCACACCTTCTGAGAAAGTCTATTCTGATGAGCAACTTGATGATTTATCTGATACATCAGATTAGAAACCTGATTAATTATTGTAATAAAAAATCAATCATAACTATATTATTTATATAAAAACCTCACAAGAGTAAAACTCTTTAAAACTTAACACCTGGAATTTTTCCGTTTAGCTATTGCCTTATACACTCATCAAGATCATGAAACCTTTGCAATACTCCTGTATAATATCGCCATATATTTCAGGGTGTTTTCATTTTAATGACATAAAACAACTCAATTAACAACGGACATTTTACAATCTAAATCATTCAGGAAAAAACAACGATGATTAACAAGCAAGAATCATTCATTTCCAATTTTTTTAAACTCGAATCTTCAAGCGGCATACTACTTATGCTTGCTGCCATACTGGCAATTATATTTGCAAACACAGCGCTTCATAACTATTACGATTTACTCTTAAGTACACCAGTAGAAGTCCGTATAGGTGCATTTGAAATCGCCAAACCATTACTACTTTGGATAAATGATGGATTAATGGCTATATTTTTCTTTTTAGTAGGCCTTGAGTTGAAAAGAGAATTAATTGAGGGTGAACTATCTGATAAACGAAATATCATACTTCCCGGTGTAGCCGCTATCGGTGGCATGCTAGTTCCGGCTTTGATTTATATCTATTTCAATCATAATAACCCAACTGCACTCCAGGGTTGGGCAATACCAGCAGCAACAGATATTGCTTTTGCTCTTGGCGTCCTTACTCTGCTAGGCTCCAGAGTCCCCACCAGTATCAAAATATTTCTAACCTCGCTGGCAATTTTTGATGATATTGGTGCAATCATTATTATTGCCATATTTTATACTGCTAATATTTCAGTCACCGCGCTGGTTATATCTGCCATATGTATCGCTATACTTGCCTGGATGAACAAACAAAACAATGACTCAACCAGTATGTATATCGCAGTTGGTGTAGTGATGTGGGCCGCGCTGCTAAAATCAGGCGTTCACGCAACACTGGCAGGTGTCGTACTCGCAATGTTTATTCCTCTCAAGTCTAAAAACGATCCCGAGTTCTCACCACTGAAAAACATGGAACAGGATCTGCATTCAGTTGTCGCATTCTTTGTCCTGCCCGTATTCGCTTTTGCGAATGCCGGTATCAACCTGTCAGGAGTAGGAGCAGAACAATTACTTCATGGTGTCCCTATGGGGATTGCACTGGGTCTCTTCCTGGGTAAACAACTGGGTGTATTTGGTTTCTGCTGGATAGCGATAAAACTAAATCTTGCAAAATTGCCTGGCGACATCAGCTGGAGTTCACTCTATGGTGTATCGGCTCTTTGTGGTATTGGCTTTACCATGAGCCTGTTTATTGGCTCGCTGGCATTTGAAGAGACAAATGTTGACCAGATATTTAATGACCGACTCGGCATTATTATTGGCTCACTACTCTCTGGAATTATGGGATATCTGATTTTATTTAAAAGTTTGCCAATGAAAAACGCTGAATAGAAGAAAACCAGGCGATATTACAAACAGTGAGGCATTATATTGTTTAATGTCTCACAACTCTCGACAGACAAGACATTTCATTTAAGCATATGGATAGTTATCTTATTTAAAGAACTGCTGTTTGAATAACTTCAAAATGATCAAAGGATTTTTCAAGGTTCCGTTTGAATAGCTGTTTCGACCAGTTTTCCAGCCCTTTGGGGTACTCTTCTTTTTTTAGTACACTGGCAATGATATCCAGCTTCACGGTATTGGGTGTATAGTGCTCAACCAGCTCATGCCATGCATTCAACTGATTCGCTCGAACCCCCGGCATTGCATAGCTTGTACATTTAACAGACTGAAAACTAAGTGTCGAAAAAAAACCACGAAGTTTTTTATTCACTTCCTCGCGTACTAACTTACAAGCAAACCAGGCAATTGTCTCTGTAACATCCAGCAAATCTTCTTCAATATCACCCTGCTTCTCTAGAAAATCCAGCGCCGGGAAATAACTTAAATTATGTTTTTTAACTGCGGCCACCACCTGCTCAGTTAGTGCTTCCCCAACAACTTCCGCAGAAGATGCAAGATTACGTTCCAGCAACTCATGAGGCACTCTAACTTGCAGCGTAATATGTATTTTACTTATGTGCAGTGATGACATATTAAGTTACTAACCGCGCAACACTTTAACCTGTGCTTTGATTGGGTCTGTCAGGTGCTTAATTCGTTTACGCATCACTGACCCCACCGCATCTGTCTGACCAAAGACAGGAAATGTCAGTTCTTCACAAAAGCCCGACAACACCATCATGGCATGCAGATACTTTTCAGCTTCTGGTAATTGTGATTTTATTTCTGCAATCTGCTCATCACACTGCTGACATTTAGATTTAGCTTCTTCAATAATGACATCGATATCACGGTGGTTCTCAAATCCTGGACAAATATCAGCAAAATATTTTTCAATGGTCATGAAAAGCGCAACCACAACGTTTTGATCACTTGGTCTCTTTAATGCCGCTTCTATTGTACTGATATAATTCTGGCCCGCAGCTGACATAATTTTCAGTAATAGCGCAGCCTGTCTGTTGCCAGCCTTAATCAATGGTTCCAGTTTAGTTTTATAATTTTCATAGTTGGCATGATCAGTCGCATCACCTGGAAGCTCATCCGGCATCGCCTGAAGAAAGCCCACATAGTAAGCCCCCTTAAGTTTGGCCTTTTCCCATAAGCTATTACACAAGGCTTCGGTGACTAGCCCTGGCTGCAATGCAGACTTCACGCTATCTATCATCGCCAATGGCTGTTCTTCGAAGGGTAAATGCTCAATCAGGAACTCGGCTAAAACCGGCCCCATCTCACCTTCGATCACCGCCTGCTTTTCCAGCATGCGACGCGCATTATCGGTAGTAGGCATACACCACCAGGCACGACGTGCAATTTCGTCAGTTAAGCCCGGCGCATGAACGACAGCTACTACCGCCTCTTCTTCACCAAGTACCAGCAACTGATCCAGGCTTTCATCTTTTGCCTGCCCCATGCGGGTCCAGCGCTTTAAATAAACGGGATAGCCACCGGGTGAGCCAATTGAATGGGATGACAACAGCGATTTAACATTACGTAAGTATTGTTCATCACGACAATTAGGGTTAAGGGGCACCTGCGCCTCACCACGTTCTGTCAACGCATAAACAATCATGCGCGATTCATCGATGCGCACTGCCTGCAAGCCCTGGGTGAGCAATACATTGAGCCTTAAACTGTCTTCGGGGGAGAGATCCATAATATATAAACTTTAAATAACACTATGTTTGTCTTTAACATTGTCGTAGAAAGTGACTACAGCTTCTACCTGCAACATGACGACAAGGCTCATTAATTCAACTGCACTCGCTGCCCCCAGGGCACCGGTGTTTTTCCTTTCACTAACCAGATCACTGGAAAGAAAGGCTCTTTTTCTGGGAACTCACCCTGAGCATCGGTAAAGTACACGACCAGACTGGGCAACTCATCCTGCTCTTCCGCCCATTCAATCACCGGGTTAAAGCGGGTACCGCCACCACCTTTGAATTTCCGTGGCATTTTAAATTCTTCCCAGGGTTCAAATGTCCAGGGGCCACCTTCAGCCAGATGAGAATCACAGGCATGTAAAATAATGCGTGCCCGAATCTGACTTTTAATAGAATCGACTTCAGAAATAAACTCACCAATTTCTTTATCTGAAATTGATCCTGAAATATCCAGCGCCACCACAATATTCAGTTGTGCACTACGCAAGCTCGGATAAACCGCCGGATCACCACGCCGTGTAGAAGGACGCGCATAGGTATAATCATCTCGCGCCACCATTGTCATATAACGAGATAACAACATTCGCCAGGGTAAACGCGGCTGTAACAGGTGGTCAACCATGCGTGCCATTGAACCACCCAACTTACCTGCCTGAATTGCCTGTTGCGCCGCACTGGCCATCCGTTGTTGCCATTGCAGGCTTAGCGATTCTATTTCCTGTGGCGTTAATGGCTCGGGCTCACCTTCACCCTCTTCCGGTGGACCGGACTGCTGTTTACCTTCATCGCCACTGTTGTCAGAGTTTTCTTCACGAGCACCACCCTGCTCTTCGCCCTGTCCCTGAGAATCACTTTTCGACTTCTGGTTTTTACCTTCGTGCTGTTCTTCAGGCTGATCTCCGGTTGCAGTTTCGTTATTGTCGTCCTTGTCGTTATCTGAATCCGGATTAATTTCCTGTTCTAGCTCGCGCTCCTGATCATTATCGTTATCCTCCAGCAGCGGATAGATTTCTTCTGCGGTCATACCATCATATTCACGCATATACATCACACCAGGAGGTGGGCTCATACCATCATTAATCAACATCGGATTGATAGCAAAATCACAGGCCATATCCCAACGATGCTGAACGCGATTTTGACGACGCGCAAAGTGAGACAATGCACAATGAAGCGCCTCATGAGCCAGTGCAAACTGCGTTTGATCAGGACTCAGGGCATCTATGTAACTCTCGTTATAATAAAGTTTTTTACCATTACTAAACGTAGAATCACACCAGTCATCCTTGGCTTTAACCATAGGCAGGCGCAACACCAGGGCTCCCAGAAAAGGTTTCTCCAGGATTAACTTGGTTCGCGCAGTGGCAAGCTTTTTATCTAAATCCAGTGACATAAAATTAGTTATAACCAGAGGTGGCTTTATCAGTTGAAGTAAAAGAAAACGCCGATGTGCGCCGGCGAGCGCAAATAGAAGCAATTGTGCATAAACAGTGATCTTCACCACATGGGAATAAACTAAAGTATTTGCGCTTATTTGCGTTCATTTGCGTTCTTTGCGTTTTCTTTTATCTTTCCAAAACAACCACTACTTAATAAATCATTAACTCAGCAATATCATTTGCCCATTCTGAAAATTCAGGCACTGCAAAAATATCCTCTCCAACCGCACGGTGCATATCTGAAACCATCATCACACCCATTTCTTTCTGGCGGAAGTTTTTTGCAAATTTCAGAATATTGCCAAGCACCATTTGTGCATCCGCTTCGCCTTTAACACGAATGGCTCGACCTACCAGTGCTGCTGCAACTGCGTATTGAAGATCAATTTCTTTTGGAGCACTGACTTTTTCACCAGCAATAATCGCATCCAAATCTGGCATCTGTTCCAGGCTTTCGATAAAGGCATTCAGCTCAACACCCGCGGCCGGACCAACACAGGCCTGAAGTGTGCCCAGTAAAAGATCCGGATGATCCTCAAATTTATGCAATGCATTATGGGCAAATTCCCAGGAACGTGGAGATGGGAAAGCAACGGGATTATGTGAAGGATCAAAATCGAATAACAGATCAGGACGGAATCGTAAAAATCCGATGACACGTTCATTGATATCGTTTTCCCAGGCCCAGGTAACCCAGTCGTCCAGGTTCACATCGACCTCATAGTGAGAGAAGCGATTCGCCAGTGGTGCCGGCATGGTATAGGTTACACCGCGGTCCCCCTGACGATTGCCCGCAGCAAAAATCGCCCAGCCTTCAGGCACTTCATAATTACCCAGCTTACGATCAAGAATCAGCTGATAAGCAGCCGCCGAAACACTAGGCGGCGCTGAAGTGATTTCATCTAGAAACAGAATACCTTTCTCACCATGTCGCTCTGCATTCGGCAGCATCGAGGGCACTGCCCATTCTACCGATGCCCCTTCTTTAAAGGGAATACCTCGAAGATCACTCGGTTCCATCTGTGACAGACGAATATCAATCACCGGAATATTATGCTTCTCCGCAACCTGTGCCACCATCTGGGACTTACCCACACCCGGCGGGCCCCACAGCATAACTGGGGTATGATGACCAGTATCGGTACTGGTGAATTCTCGATTTAAAACGGATAATAATTTTGCTGGGCGCATGGCCTGTCCTGAATAATTTATATATTTAAGTACTAGCTATTTATAAACGAAGGGTTGAGTCTGTTCAGGTTGCCGCTGGCTGGCTTCAGATCAAGGCAGAAAAGTGAGTTTACAAATGTAAATATCCATTTTCTAACGATGGACTGAAGCCAGCCAGTGGTGAGCTGCCTCAACTAGAAGCCGGCTTTCTTGTACCACTCCTGGGCTTTTTCCTGGCTTTGCTCAACACCCTTGCCTTCTTCATACATCATGGCAATGGTGGTCATTGAACCAACCAGACCGTGCTCAGCAGCCTTTTCAAACCAGCACATGGCTTCGCCAAAGTCCTGCTCTGTGCACTCGCCTTCCATATACATAAAACCTAGGCCGTGCTGAGCGATCGCATGCTCCTGCTCAGCCGCTGCTTTCATCCAGCGAAAGGCATTGTCGTCGTTTGCCACCACACCAAGACCATTTTGGTACATGATAGCCACTTTATGCTGGGCATCGGCATCACCGTCATTGGCATATTTCAGCAGGAAACGCATTGCTGTAGTGAAGTTTTTCTCTTCGAATGCCGCAATACCACTGGCATAATCGGGATCAATCATCGGCATTTCTTCTGACATGGTGAACCTCTATAACTGTTTAATGGGGGGATTATACTGGCAAAATGTCACTCTGGCATGCCACAGCGCGACATCATATAGTATGAATGTAACATCGCGTATATCCCTATATGGGGAGAATAATTCTCATTTAAACCGTTGATTCTAGCAGATTTATCAATTGCTTATAAACGCAGCCACAATGTGGAAATGACTTCAGGGGATTATTTTTACTATAACACCCTTGATTTTTAACGTTTTACGCTTAAAATTCGTGTCCTTCCTGTGAATTCAGGGGGATTTGCGTTGTTACCCCTCCCTATAGGGATATATAGACAGCTTATGAGTCTGCTATACTATTGCGCACCTTGAAAGCACCTCGCATTTATTGCCAGGGGTTTTTTAATTATTTTCCGAATCGCTGGTGAAGCTGAACCGGCGATGTAATTAAGACATGGTCTTTACCAGGAGTAAGCTATGAACAAAGAATACTATGATACAGTTGTTAAACTGGAAAAAGATGGTGTTGATCCAGAATACATCCAGGGTTGGCAGGGTGGTTACGTATGTAACCCAGAACGTGAAGAGCAGCGCACTAACGAAGCATACGAAGCAGGCTTCGAAGATGGCAGCAATCACAACACTGACAATGCTGGCAACTTCAAAGCTTAATTTAAGTCTTTGATTGCTAAAAAAAGCCGGAAAATATTTCCGGCTTTTTTTATGCCCATCTATTTTACTCGGCTACCTAATCCACCCTATTGATTACATAACCAGTAAAAATGGTATGGTGGTACCACCAGCTGATCCTTGAACATCACCGGGCTTTCTCCAGAATACAGATCATGTATTAAGCCATGCTGAAATCTGAAATTACCACTAATTGCACTCATATCCAGATATTGTGGGCGCGCATCAAAATTGCCCACCACCAGTACACTGCTTGCAGGTCTCTGTAAATTAAACCTCAGAAAAACGAACAGATGGGGATTATCAAGCTGTATCAGTGATCGATTATTAAAATCTGCAAACGCGGATATCTCTTTTCTCACTGCGATCATTTTACGAATATCATTGAAGATTCGATATTCAACAGTCCCTTTCTGATGACGCAGCTCTGCTTTGTCCCAGTCGATCTGCGGACGATGTGCCCAGCGTGTATCATACGCTTTGTGCTCATCCTGCAGAAAACTTCTGTCATTCAAGGTGCCTATTTCATCGCCATAGTATAGCAACGGTATACCACCAAACGACATGATCATGCTGTTCAGTAACAAAATATGCTGCACTGCATTATCAATCAGCTCTTCATCTGCTGATTCAAGCGCTTCCTCAAGCCCCACCAACGAAGCAAGTGAACCGGAAATTCGTGCATCACCGGTCTTAGAATTCTGACCAAATGGCAAGCCTCTAGCGATGGAATCCCCATAGTCGCCGGTATAATAATCAATCAGGAACTGGCGATGTTGCAAGGGCTCATACCCCACTGCACTAATATCCGCATCATCAAATCCCAGACCAATATCATCATGACACCTGACATAATTTAGCCAGGTAGCCCGTTCCAGTTTATCGGGAATACTTTTCAAGCCCTGATACAATAAACGCGAACTTTTTGTTGCCACTGCATCCCATAATAACGCCATAAAAGTTGCGTTATAGGCAACTTCACATTCCTTCGCATTAATCGCATCCTCACCAAAATACTTTGTGATTTCTACAGGTGCCACAATCGCCTCCGCGATAAACAGGACACCGGGCGCGGTTACCTGACAACAGTCTTTCATCAACTGTAATATAAGATGCGCTTCCCGTTCATTCTGACAACTACTGCCAATTTTTTTCCATAAAAAAGCAACCGCATCCAGTCGCAATACATCTGCGCCCTGATTTGCCCAGAATAAGATAATGTCGAGCATTTCAATAAACACGGCGGGGTTACTGTAATTTAAATCCCACTGATAATTATTAAATACCGTCATTACCCACTTCCCCATATCTTCGTCCCAGGTAAAGTTACCGGGGGCATTCTCGGGGAAAATTTCTGGCATGGTTTCTTCAAACATATCCGGCACATCACGATTATCAAAAACAAAATAGTAATCCTGATGGGCCTTATCACCTTTTTTAGCCTGACATGCCCATTCGTGTTGATTCGAAGTATGGTTCACGACTACATCCAGGGTCAGCAATATATCTCTTTTATTCAGCTCCTCCGCCAATGAGTGCAAATCTTCAAGCGTTCCTATACGACTATCAACCTGGCGAAAATCACTAACCGCATAGCCACCATCACTCTTACCCTCGGGGCATTTAAGAATTGGCATTATATGCACCAGGTTAACCCCAAGCTCCTGGAAATAGGAAATTCTGGACTCAAGGCCTTTCAGATTATGCGCAAAGCCATCTGAGTATAACGCCATACCCACCCATTTCTGGGAAAGGAACCAGTTATGATTTTTCTCACGTTCCAGATCTTTCTGTTTCAGATAATCTGCACGAGCAATATATTGCCTAGCCATCGTCTCGACCAGATTTTGCGCATGTAAATTAAAGTCCGGGCGATCCGAATACAGCACACTAAACAGGGAATATATCGAGTAAAAATTTGCACCCAGACGGGTATAGAAATGGCGAATCTGGTGCTGCTTTATTTCTGGATTAAGTTTAAGCAGAATATCGTTTAATAACGAGTGAGAAACTTGTTCATACATAATCTAGACCATACCAATAGTAAATATTTCAACAAAAAGCAGATCACTCAGATCCCCATTCATCTAAGAGGTGTTGATAAAATTCAGCTTCCTTAACAACCGCCCCCTGAACTTCAACAATTCTTGATGCAAACTGCTGAGCACGCTTCATACTGATAGCTAAATCCCAGTCATTACATAGACCAAGAAGAATAACACTACTAAATGCATCACCTGCCCCAACAGTATCAACGACTTTATTACTCTTTTCCGGTTTCACATAATGAGTGATTCCATCGTTCTGATATGCAGTTGCCCCTTGTTCACCGTCTGTAAGAATTATCAAATCAAAATTATATGTTGATAGTAACCAGTCAACTTTATCCTGTTTATTTTCGCCTGATTTAACCACGGAAAATAGCTCATCAGAATTTAGCTTTAAATAATCACAAGATTCTAGTAAGTCTTTTATTAACTCTGGTGACCACCATGGATCACGCAAATTGATATCAACAAATATTTTCCCCATATGATTGGATTTTATCTGCTCCAGTGTCTGCCTGGATTGAGCACTACGCAAAGCTAGACTACCATGATATAAAATACTATCGACAGGCAATTCAAGTTGTTCTATTTCTATAAAATCCCATGCACTATTTTCTACTATGGTATATTCAGGCTCGTTGCTTTTGAATCGAATATCCACCAGACCTGTTGGATGCAAGACATCCTGCTTCATCGCAGAACAATCCATTCCCCACTTTGCCATTGAATCAATAATATCTCGCCCGTTATCGTCTATGCCAACGCAAGATACAAATAATGGCGACATACCAAAACCCTGGTTATGCCAGGCGACATTAAACGGCGCACCACCCAGCACCCGATTACCATCAGGAAAACAGTCAAACAGTACTTCACCAAATATTACAGGTCGTTGAATAGCCGTCATAGTCAAACCTTTATCCATTCCTGTGTGAATGGATAATAATGCACTATGCCTTCCAGTATACCGGCACTGTAATTACCATTCATACCCATGAAATGACCCTGAGCGATATAGTGCCTGTCCTTCAAACCTTTTGTAGTGACTTCTGCAGTGACACGTTGCTTTAATTCACTGCCCGCATTAGCCACTAGAACTGAAGGTATAGAACTGATTAATACACTATAGTCGTTTCCACTATCACCGGCAAACAGAGTGGCGTTTTCAGAAATCGAAAGCTGCTTTCCTAGAAATCCTATTGCCTGTAGCTTGCTTGCCGTGACGGGTAATATATCCAACAAACCAGTTTCATTAACTTCATCGATACTCCAGATAATATTTGCCTGAATATGCTTTTCTTTAAGACATTGATTAATCTCTGATATTAAATATTTTTCATTTAAATCTATCGCAGCATAATAGCTTAATTTAAACTCAGCCTGCTTCTGAGGCTCCTGTAGCTTTAGAAAATCAAAATCTGATAGACAGTTATGAATATCTGTTCCTTGCACACCATGCCAGCAATTCTTCTGTAGACTACGCCATGATTCCAGGGTTTTCCAATTAGATTCATTCACACTGTAAATAGTCGAACCTACATCAGCAATAACGTAATCTGGTTCCGGCAAATCAAACTGAACAATAGCCTCTTTAACTAGCTCATCGTGACGGCCTGTAACAAAAGCCAAGATTATATCCGGATGTTTAACCAGTTTCATAAACCGTTCACGGGCAAGTGGCGATTCAATTGCATCACCATTAGGCAATAGCGTTCGATCAAGATCTGTACACAGTAATAAATGCATCAGCTAGACCCTGGTGGTCGAACATTAAGAAATTTATAAAACGAAATCGCTTCGATAATACCTTTTGCACCCGACTGTTTCGCAAAGTACACTCGGTCAACATCTACGAGATCCGTCAATTCTTCATTATGTCTGTTAGCAACCACCACAGCCTGGGTATTACCTCGCATCATATCCTCATCTGCACCAGAACCTCCGGCAACCAGAATATGATCAAGATCAATACCCCATTGATTCGCAAACCAGCGTAAAGCAAATCCTTTCGATGCCCTGGCGGGCACTACATCAAGATATTGCCCAAATGACAAAAATACATTAACGACCTGCTCATTTCTATGCAGCAATTGTGTAATCTCATCAACGGTTGGTGATATCTCTGGGTCGATATAGTAACTAATCTTAAATTGGCTCTGTTCATGTTTAGGTTGTAATTTAAGACCTGGATAATCTTCAAGCAAGCGCCGTATAATTCCAGGTTTCCACATATGATCTATATGCTCTGTCCAGGCAATATCTTTCGTTAAATTCGGTGCATAATAAATCTCAGTTCCCAGGCTTGTAATAAGTACATCAGGCTGAGGTATAGAATGTTTTTTTAACTCTTTCAGAACTGAATCCAGACGCCGCCCTGTTGCAATCCCAAAGCTTAAATATATCTTGTTATTTTTAATAATTTCTACAAACTCTGGAATCGCTGATGGTATCGCAATTAAATTTTGATCAAGATCTGTAAACAGACTACGATCATGAAATAGCATGGGCCTTCGCTGCAAATCATAAATTTCCTGCTTCTCCCAGTTTTCAAGCAGCGGCTTTATAGTGGAAACATATTGCTTAACGTGTGCTTGCCATGAATAAAATTCACCAACATTCTGAATACCGTTAGATGAAAACACTTCCCAGTCTTTTTTATTTTCTAATATTTCTATTATTGACTCAGCCATCTGATTTTTATCAAGTGGATCAATCAACAGGCCATTACTGCAATTTTTAATTATATCTGATGGGCCACCATCTTCTGTCGCCACTAGTGGAACACCACAGGCAGCCGCCTCAATTAACGTCAAGCCAAAAGGCTCAGTGAGTGCGGGGTTGACAAAAACCCCCTTAGACAGCGATGTCAGCCGGTATAATATCGAAACATCATCTGAATGATGATGTTTGGGATAAGCTATTCTTCCATACAGGTCATATCGATCAATTGTCAGCAGAATATCGGTTAACACCTGCTGGGCTGCCTCATCCATTTCAGTTATATCTTCACGATTACCCGCTACAATTACCAGATTAGCCAGCTTCTGTAACTTTTCAGATTCACCAAATGCTTCAATTAAACTCGATATGTTTTTTCTCTGATCTGGTCGCGAGAGCGCGAGAATTATTGGTTTTTGAGGTTCCTTTAAAAAACGCTGCAACTGTTGAGCAATTTCACTTTTAGGTTCTTTACCTATTGCCGGATAAAACAGCTTGAGATCTGTTCCTGGTGGTATCACACACATTTTTTTCTGCTGAAAACAGTCATACATTGCATACTGTTCTTCTATTTCCTGACGTGTGCTTGTGATGATTATATCGGCCATTGCCAACACATCTTCTTCTGCATTTATTCTTCTGGAAATATTATAATTATTTTCAATGTCTTTAGTTTTCAAACCACTTGCAAGCAGGCGTCGACGCTTAACCCTGCCTAATGAATGACCGGTATGGACATGAGGAATATTGAGAACATGTGAAAACCGCGTAGCGACATACCCTGCATCGGCATAATGACTATGAATCAGATCAGGTTTGGAATGCTGTTTATTAATATAATCAATTATATTATCTGAAAATTGATCCAGCTCTTCCCATAGCTTCTCCTTGGGCACATACTCTGGTTCACCGCAATCTATTCTAACTATTTGAGCATTATCTGATAACTTTTCAATACTCTGAGAATAAACTGGATCCAGACCCGCTCCTTCTAGACGTTGCGTGATTAAATCAATTCTTGCCACGTCCTCATGCTCACCTAAAGCACGTGCTAGCTCAACCACATACTTTGTTTGCCCGCCGGTATCAGAGTCACGGCCAAGCTCAAGGTTTTCACCCCTGATGAGCCCATGTACACTTATTAGTATGATATACAGCTTATTCTCTGATTTATCCATATCGACATTTAAGCAAGCATCTTACTTATTTATATTTTCAAACCCGTACTGATTGAGTATTTTTACAAAAGACATCATAACTGTGACAGCTGATTTATATCAAATCACCACCTCAAAGCAATGTATTAAGTATAGACACAATAATAAGCTGACCACTCTCTAATATAGAAATAAAGTGTCTGGAATAAATGAAATTGATTTGAAAACTTAGGATATATCTTGTGTTATAGAAAATATACGACAAATTCATGTCTTTGCGACATGTAACACATGTATTGATGCTTTGGCTTTTTTATGACTGCATAAAAAAGCTAAAGCCTATACAAAACTTAAAAACCTAGTCCTTTGATACTTGAATCATAAATCCATCAGAAAAGGAATCAAACAGTTCCTTTCGGCTATTCACAACTAGTCACCCAGACGCGCAGTACTACGACCATCAACCATTTCCAGCTTGGCTTTTTTGAGATTTTCCATCATTTCAGGCACCTCAATTTCAATAATGTAATCCGTTATCCATTTATTGTCACGCTCTCCCATCACAGAGCTGACATTATCACCAAAATCTCGCTTATATTGGAACGCCGGCATATCCTTTTCCTCATCCCATGAGCAATTTGCATAGGCATTAAGTCGCTGATTCATAATATAAATGAAGTCTTTCTTGTAATCGACATCTCGCGCAATCACATCTTCACAGTTTTCCTGAAAAGTACTGGCAAGCTTGGTTGCAAATTTTACAATAAACTCCTGTCGTTCCTGCTGATCCATCTGTTCCGCTACCAGGCGGTCGGTTACCGATACCAGAAACGCACAGGCCTCCCTGATTACATCCAGACGCTGTTTCTGAGTTTCTGTCTGAAAATTTTCATTCTCAAGATTGAGCACCATAGACGTTGCAATACGCCAGGAAATAAACGCCATTGTATTCGCCTTTTCACCGACGGTTACTGTACGTTCTTTATTATGCCATTTGGTTCTCATTCTCATGGGACTACTCTCACACTTGGATTTTCTATACCCGCATTAAATACGGGAGGATATTTGAGGGCAAATAGTATACTATTTTACTAAGGAATTTTCCTCACCCATAAGTAATATATGCAGCAACTGAAAGACACTATCCAGCACAACTGCCATATTTCCGATGCACAATATGCCGGAAACTACACTTTATGTATTTATCTATTAAAAATGCGGGAATTTTACCGCTGGGAAAAGCAGTTACCTTTTAACCAGAAGTTACAAAATGACGACATTGGTCAATGGCTCACCGCTCGAGAAGCCCTGTGGGATACCATAGATGAACAGGCTTTATCAGACATACTCATTGATGGCCACAGCTACAGCCCTTTTGAGAACTCGCTTATTAATCAGCAACTAGCGCCTCATCAGCTGGTATACAGCGGCGGCTACGGCCTCTATGGTAAACCCGTATTTTTTCTCGGCGAGCTGATTCACAAAGAATCCCTAGAGGACTACACCTTATATATATCAGGACGAGAACACGCTCGCGACCTGGCCGCTCCTCCGGGCATCGCTCAGGACAAAACCGTATTGATACGTCGAGAATCACTGCGCCGCTTCATCTGGGAAAAATTCGAAGAGTCTCATTGGCACAAACAGGAAAACCCTCTGTCCAGGGCCCTTGCCTGCTACAATTTCAAAACGGATCCTGAACAGGCACTTGAAAATATGACGGATAACGAAGTCGACACTGTGCTGCATCATGAGATTGGTGAAATCATGGCGGGAAAACTGCTCGGTGAGCAATGGGAACAGATGCTAATGGAGCTACCCCGCTCACAGGCGGAAATAATGGCAAGAGCCACGCGAGACAATATTGCCGATATGCTCTCGACCCTGCCACACTTACTGGATAAACAGGAAGCTGCACAAATACACTTTTATTTTGCCAATATCAGCAGCATGCGTAAGCTCATCTTCCCTGCCCTGCCAGATGCCTATGCTAACTGGTTGAAACATAAAAATACCCGCCAGTTAAAAGCACTGACAGAAAGCGCGGCTGAACACTGGATCGATATGGCTCAGCAGATGTTAAGTCTGTTTGAGCAACACGGCGATAAAGCCGCACCGCAAATCGAAGCCTTGATAAATAACAACACCCTGTAGCCTCCTCGGTATACTATACAGGGCCTGACAAAATTTAACGAAACCACTATGTATCACGACGCAACACAACGCAAACCACTGGTTAATTTTAAGGAAGTAAAGGATAACAGCTTTATTTTCATCAATGAAAACGCACTTCCTGGCGATATCTGCCAGGAAATGATTCGACGCTTTGAGAGTGACAAAGAATCCCAGTATCGGGGTCGTATCGGGCAGGATTTCAAGGAGAACCCAAACGTTAAGCTTTCCACAGACCTTGCCATTAGCGCACAGGAACACTGGAAAGATATTTCACAGGAGCTGTTCCGTTCACTGGGTCTGTCACTACGGGAATTTTCCGATGCCTTCCCATTCTTCAAGGGGCGCTTTAAAGATGTCGGCTACAATATGCAACGGACTAGCGAAGGCGAATACTATAACTGGCATATTGACGGTGGCAGCCATGATTTTGCCGACCGACAGCTTGTCGCACTCTGGTATTTAAATGACGTTGAAGGGCCGGGGGGCGCAACGGAATTTATGTATCAGGACATCGCCGTACAACCCAAACAGGGCGCACTGGTACTATTCCCACCTTTCTGGACCCACGAACACCGAAACTCACAGCTACAGAAAGGCGTTAAGTATGTGGCAACAACCTGGGTTTCATTTGCATAAACTTTATTAGATCAGCCAAATGGGCACAATCACCCTTAAACAGCCTTCGACCCCTGAAGAATTCGAGCAATATTTCGAGTTGAGATGGCGCATCCTGAGAAAACCCTGGAATGAGCCCAGAGGCAGCGAGGTGGATGAGCAGGAAGAAGACAGTTACCACATTATGGCATTAGACGAGAACCGCATAGCAGGCATTGCTCGCCTGCAATTCACCGAGCCCGGCATTACTCAACTTCGTTATATGGCAGTAGATGAACTTTATCAGAGCCAGGGTATTGGACGCCTGATTATGACACATATGGAAAGCTATGCTAAACAGCAGTCTGCCCTGCAATTATTTCTTCATGCACGGGAAAATGCACTGGGCTTCTATCAGAAACTGGGTTATCAGACGATCGGAAAGAGCTATTTACTTTTCGATCAAATACAACACTATAAGATGATAAAATCACTCTAAAAAGCCTCATTAATCATAAAAACTAAAATATTGTAATTAATTGATATTGCACAACAAACATTCTTAGATTTAAAATTTTTATCATTTTTTTATATTTAGCCATATATAATCCTTTTAAATACAATTAATAATGCACCTCACCGTTTTAAAGCCGTTTTTAGATTGATTATCATTCATTTGGGTTATAGACACATCTAAATCTGCTGTTAGTATATAAAACATACACATAAACGGTGTATACCAAAGCCACTTGAAAACTTATGGACAAGACTGGCATTTTTCAGCGCAAACAGCTCTGATATAAATGTAGAAAAGTACAATTTATCTTTTATTGTATTAAGCAAGGGTCATGACTTTGGATACACACGACACATTACAGATGCCTACCGGCACTGACACAGACAACAGCAACGAACAGAATAACCGGCTGCTGTATCTTGAAAAAAACATCCTCGAAGCTGTGGCACTTAATAAAGACCCACAGGAAATTCTTGACGCACTCTGCCAGGCGACTGAATTTACCGCTGAAAGCTGTGTGGCGACTATTATGGTTTTTAACGAAAGCCAGGAATCTCTACATATACGTTCTGCACCCAGCGTTCCAGAAGATGCGATCCAGCAAATCAATGGCCTAATCCCGGGAGAACAATCAGGCTCATGCGGTACCGCGGTATATCTACAGCAGCCGGTTTATGTTTCAGATACATTTAACGATAAGCTCTGGGAGAACCTGAAACCATTTGCTAAAGAACATCATATTTATGCATGCTGGTCCCATCCGATTAAATCGAGAGAAAACAAAGTCATCGGCTCATTTGCCGTTTCAAGCTTCGAATGCCGTGCTCCAAACCAGTTTCAAAAAAGACTGTTAAGCGTCGCTGCCAATATCGCAGGCATAGTTCTGCAACGTGAAAAACAGGAGAAAAAACTCTGGAACCTGGCACATCGAGATCTTGTAACCGGAGTACCCAACCGAATTTTTCTCCACCAACAATTAGACCATGCAATAGAAACTGCAAGCAGGAACAAACAACGACTCGGGGTTCTATTTATAGACCTCGATAAATTTAAAGTCATTAACGATACCTACGGCCACAAAACAGGTGATAATGTCCTGATTGAAACGGCACAACGCATTAGCAATACAATCCGGGCCACTGACACTCTGGCACGTTATGGCGGTGACGAATTTGTTTTGCTAATAGAAAATTTAAGCGAATCGTATGATGTCGGACTGGTTGCCAATAAAATACTTAGCGCTTTATCAGAGCCAATCTATCACGATGGCCAGAAACTTAAAGTCACTCCTAGCATTGGCATAAGTGTATTCCCTGAAGATGGCACCACTACCGAAACTTTGATCAGTCATGCCGATACCGCAATGTATCAGGCCAAGGCCAATGGGCGTAATAATTACAAGTGTTATGAACCGGCCCTGACACAAGCTATTCAGCACCGTCATCAGGTCGAAAAAGAGCTCAGGCAAGCCATTAAGCAAGATGAACTGGTACTTCATTACCAGCCTCAATATTTTAAATTACACCAGAAGCAATTTTCAGTTGAAGCACTGGTTCGCTGGCAACATCCGGAAAAAGGCCTAATTTACCCTGATTACTTTATCGAGATTGCCGAACAGTCCGGTCTGATACGAGAACTCGGTGACTGGGTCATCACTAACGCCTGCCTGCAAGGAAAAAAATGGCTAGATAAGGGCATTGCGCTAGACAAAATTGCAATCAATATCTCTGGCATGCAAATAACCAAAGGCTGTTCCGGTGTAATTCAAAATGCACTAGCTACCAGCGGCTTACCTCCTCGCCACCTGGAAATTGAAATCACCGAAAGCACCATGGTTCAAGAGAGCAGAGATGTCATTGAAGAGCTTCACCTGATTCAGGCTGCGGGCATTTCAATCGCACTGGATGATTTTGGCACCGGATACTCGTCACTTAACCAGCTACAGCTACTCCCTATCAACAAACTAAAAATAGATCGCTCTTTTGTCTCCAAAATCCCGGGGCAGATCAATAATGAGGTCATAACCCGAACCATTATCGCAATGGGTAGAAGCCTGGGTTTAAGCGTGCTAGCTGAAGGCGTTGAAAACGAAGAACAGGTTGGCTTCCTTCTGAATGAAGGCTGTGATGCCTTTCAGGGCTACCTCTACTCCAAACCCCTAAGTGTAGCTGACCTGGAAGAAAAGCTACACGAGCAGTCACCGTTTGAACAGCCAGCGAGCCCGATATTACAGTAAAGCACCATGAGCTACAGCCAGGCGCTCTATCTCTAACGGTTCAGGATACTCATCGGCACACATTTGCCGATAACTTTGCCATTCTGAGAACTGTGTAGCCAGGTCCGCATCACAGCCGTGACAACCCAGAACACTAATCACTGCGTCCCCCACCTTCCAGGGGCCCTCACCCTTGTATTCCCCTTTAACCAGGTGAATCGCAGAATCAGTCTGTAGGTTCCAGAATAGATCAAAATACAACAGACCTTGCGGGTGCCTGAAATATTCCGCCATAACACTCGCTTCGCCGCTGGCAAAGCGAATCATTAATGGCGCTTTCATGGTAAATAAATCAGCCATAGAACATCAACTGGCCTTAATAAAGAAAATCGATTTCATCAATCTCATAATCAGAGTTGACCGTAACCATTTTTACATTAGGGAGTTTTTTTAGAATATAAGCCGACATCAGGTAAACCATACGAATATTTTCCTGATGCATTGCGTTAACAACTTTATTTGCAGCAATCTGGCAACGCTGCTCTTCTGATGGATTATCCAGCCAGTGACGTCCCAGTTGAATACCCTTATTAAACTCCAAATCCGTATCGTTAATAAACGCTTCGGCTTCCTGCATAATCCCATCAGGAACATCCAGTGTGAAGGCTTCCTGATCAATGGTAAAATTCAAATTCATAATCCGACTCTGTTGTTTTTAACCCGTAAAATTGCGCGCTATTATAACAGAGACACCATTAATTAGACCTGACTCATTGTGAGATATTATGCTACTAGCGATTCCAGACGTATTAACAACTGAACAGATCAAACAGGTACAATCGCTATTGCAGCAGGCCCAGTTTGTCGACGGACGCCTGAGCGCTGGAGCCACCGCCAGAAAGGTTAAAAACAACCAGGAAGTCTCAGACCCTAAACTACAGAGTCAGTTAAATAATATTGTAATGAACGCTCTGTTCAACAACCCATTATACCAGGCTGCAGTATTACCTCATCGCCTGGCAACGCCTTTTTACGCACGATATGAGTCTGGACAGACCTATGGCCAACATGTCGACGACCCAGTAATGGGCCCCATGCAAGGGCGCTACCGCACCGATGTATCCACCACCATCTTTCTTAACAACCCTGAAGACTATGAGGGCGGTGAGATTGTTATTCATAGCCAACTAGGTGAACAGAAAATCAAGCTACCCGCCGGACATGCTATTACCTACCCTTCCGGCTCCCTTCATCACGTTGCTGAAGTCACGCTGGGAACACGACTGGTTGCGGTCACCTGGTCACAGAGCATGGTCAGAGACGCAGAAAAACGCGAATTACTCTACAACCTGCATAAGACTCGCGAGACATTACAAACCAAATATCCGGACGATAAAGAAGTCTTGAAAATCGACCACACCTATATCAATCTGATGCGGATGTGGACTGAGATTTAATGACCTTCTTTTAAGTTGGATGGTCTCACCAAGAGGACAGAGCGTAAAAAGCAACGGTCTGTCCCCGCTGGATAAGTACTGCTAGCTTCAGCCTCCTTTGAGCGGGGTCAGGCCACCGCTTTCTGATGCTCTGACCCCTTTGGCGAGACCACCCAACTCACTGGATAAGGTCAATATGTACCTCAAAACTGATCAAACTCAGTGCGACACTATGTTAGCTCTGAGTCTCAAGTTAGTAGCTTGCCTGGCTAGAATCGCGTCCATTAGCGTTTTTTTGCGTTGTTCGCGTTTTCTTTTATTCCATATTCAATAAACAATAAGACACAAAAAAGCCGGAACAAGTCCGGCTTTTTTGATTTCAAGCTTAAGCAGTAATATCTTAGCGCTTAGAACCTTTATCAGCGTGAGCAGCGTCAACTAGCTCCATTGATTTAGCATTGTATGTTTCACGGTAACCGTCTAATACTGAACCTGCTTCTGGAGTGAAGTAGTTCTTAGCATTGAAGCCATTTGCATGCTCTTCTGCGATGAATTTGTTCTGCATTTCGATCAGTTCTTTGATCAGTGCATTTCTGTCAGCCATGGTATTACCCTCATGAATTCTTTAGTGTGCGGCTATTCGCATTCGTGGTGCGAAGTATAGCTGCTTTTTATTTAAAATACCTCTACCCCTTAAGGAATAGACGCAGTATTTTTCACTCAAGCCCGAAATATAGATTCAGACTGCTTCTGACAGGCTTCTGACTGAGGCTAAAATTGTGCATACAGAAGTAAACGACTATTTTAAACGACGCCATGAAACCCATCAGAAGCAAGATGAGCTACAAATCTTAGTAGCCACCCTTACGAGTAGACATTGGGCAACCGCCGATTTTCAGGCCCTGCTTTGAAGGCATACCTGGAAACATTTCGTACATTGTCTTTGAAGATACTTTTTCACCCCAAAGTTTGCCCATTGCTTTCATAATGCCGCGCTCATTAGGCTCATCACCGCCCAGAGTTTCTTCGCGAACGTATTTAACAACGTCCCAGTGACGATCAGTTGGCTCAATGCCTTCTTCCGCAAATAGCTCTGCAGCTATCTCTTCGTTCCAGTCATTTGCATCGACCAGGTAACCTTTGTCAGTTCTTTCAACAGATTCAAGTGCCATAATTCTGCCTCGACTCCAAGTTATATGTTAAACAAGTATAAATTCTAGGGCGCATACTTAATCATAAAATGATCACAAAGTCACTTATCCCATTGGTTATATATGGTCGGATAAATGAAGCTAATTCCTCTCTCAGAAACGACGAGTGACCAATTATTGCGCCAACCAGAGGCTGAAGTGAGCGGGGACAGACCGCTGCTTTTGCGCCCTGCCCCCTTTACTGAGACTATCCAGTTTAAATCAGGCCGCTGTGTCAGCTCTTCTCCGAACCCAGCGGTATCATAACAGGGGTCAGAGCACCAGAAAGCGGTGGTCTGGCCCGATTTTCGTAAAGCCCCTAGCACAGAGATTTACGACTAAGTTCCATCAAAATGCGTCTGCTCAGACTGATCACCCACCGCATTGATCCCTTTATGGGGTATAAATATACCGAACCCGCGCACCTGGTCGTTACCTATGCCTTTTGTTTGCAGAGCAACCGCTTCTTCAGGATCCAGATCTGCCACCATAATACTCATGGTTTTCACCTTTTCTCCGCCAAGGTCAAAGGTATCACCCAGGCCACACAGGGCTTTGCGCAGTGTTATATCCATTTCACGCTTCAGCACATCAGATACGCGCCCAACAAACTGCTCTTCCGTCTCATTGTCACCAAGAATAATATGACGCGAGAACTGAGTACTGATAGGGCTGAACATTTTAACCTGGTAATCACCAAAGGTCAGATCATGCCCACCCAATGAAATTGTCTTTCCAATCAAAGCTTTAGCATCTTCGTGACGCGCTTTAGGCATGCGAATCTGCATTCTCGAACGACGCGACAGGTAAATACAGCCATCATTCGTTTCATTATCAGGGCGCTGCCAGCCATTACCCGTCGAGGCACCATGAATCATATGGATTGCGGCCTCAGGCTCATCCGCAATCCAGGGCAAAATACTGATAATCGCGTCCGATAATTCCTGCGCATGATCCAAAGGAACCTGCTTACAAACGACCTTAAACGACAAATCTGCCACAGCGTCCGGTACCGTAAAGGGTTCTTTTTTCTTATCTTCTTGCCATAACATTATATAAATCTCTTAAATTTCAGCAGCTTACAAAACGTTTATCGATTAGGAAAAGTAAACGCCATTTCAACCTGATTTTGCCAATCGCGAGGCGTATCCTCAAACGGCGGCTTAATATCCACATCAAGATGAATCTCACCATCTCGCGCCTTCTGTCTGGCAACCTCGAGCAGGTCTTCAAATTTTTCCAGGTCATGCTCCTGGGTCAGTATGTCACTTAGATATATCATTCATTCGATCTCATCAGGGCTTTTCACGCGGTCATAGTAACGCGCTCTATACAGCAATCTTTTAGCATCGTCTGACGCAGCATCAGTAAACGATGTGCGATTATGCAGTACATTATTAGCAATTATACCTTCTCCGGCCTGCATTCTATAAGTAATAACATAAGGGTTATTTTCATCCAGTAACGCCTTCATGCAAGCCACTGCCTCCTGTGTCAGCTCATCACTCTTCCACTCAATATTACGTGTGCGAGCCGAATATCTCATATGGAGACGACCACTCTTAGAATCAAGTGAAAACACCGGGCCACTCTGCGCACCACGGATCTCCTTACCATTTTCAATATTTGGGGGAATGGTTAAAGCATCCGGCTGCAAAAATGCACGGATATAGTCAGGGTTCTGGTCACGCAGCTGTATGTAAGCCATCTCGTGATCAAGTAACAGATTTTCACCCCCCTGATCTGCCGGCCGGACACAGTGCAGAATCATTGCGCGTATGGTTCTCGATTCGTCGTTATAATAACCATCGCTGTGCCAGGTCAGTTGACGGTCCGTATAAGGGATATACCCTGAGTGTCGACCAGCCCCCATCACCTGAATAGACGAGATATTATCCTCATCAGAACACAAATTACCATCAAGTCTATACAGACCAAGCGCCTGGCCTAGCTCTTTCACGAAAACCTTATCGGCATCCACAGGGCGGCTCAGGCGATACAAGCACATATTAAAGGCATTACAGGCCTCAATGATTTGATGAATCTCATGATCAGCTAGAGTTTTCTCCTGGATCTCGATGGCCCGGGTCAGATCTGCTTTCTCATGCAGACGCAGCTTATTATCACGCCACGTTTGATAGGAAGACTGGTTACTGAGATCGATTGGGTTGAACAATTAAAAAACTCCAGACAAATGCTATCAATGACACATATATATAGTGTACATGAATTGACTCATATAATAGCAATACCCATTAAGAAGGGGGCTAGCAGGATTCCGACCTTTGAGACGCCGCTCGCAATCATAAGCTAAACAGATCAATTCAAAAAAAATCTTATATATGGATTAACGAAGGAACAAATAATGTGCTATATTATTGGCCCGAATTTTTATGGTGAATTAGGCTGACTCAGATGTGAGTCATATAGCGACTATATCCCTTTTGGGATATACAGAAGTCTTCGCACCCTCCCAAGGGATAGATGTTCTGATAACGCAACTCGCCCTAGACTACGCCGTACTAATTTGGGATGTTTTTATACCGATGTTAATTCAATTTATGAGTTAGCAAATTAAAGTTAAAAACGAACCAGAAATTTTTAACCGTATGATTCTGGCAGCCCCAGGTCGTATATTTAAATTTAGATGAGGGTCAAGGCAGTAGCCCCCCTTGGATAATAAACTGTCGTCCCTACTACGGAGATCGCCATGGCAGCAAATAAGATCTATGAAACACCGATGCTTGACGAACTGGAGAAAGGTCCTTGGCCTAGCTTCATCACAGGTATTAAGGCTCTGCGTGACAACCACGAAAGCCAATTCATCAATGACATCACTAGCTCTCTGCTAGGTCAGCTTGAACACTCTTACGAAACTCGTAAAGGTTACTGGAAAGGCGGCACCGTATCAGTATTTGGTTACGGCGGTGGTATCATCCCTCGTTTCTCTGAGGTTGCGCAAGCTTTCCCAGAATCTAAAGAATTCCACACACTACGTGTACAGCCTACTCCAGGTAACTACTACAGCACAGATATGCTGAATCAGCTGGCTGACAGCTGGGAGAAGCACGGCTCTGGTCTGGTAACTTTCCACGGTCAGACTGGTAACATCATGTTCATCGGTACAACTACTGACGGTACTCAGACTTTCTTCGACGAAATCAATGAGTTCGGTTGGGACCTTGGTGGTGCGGGCCCATGTGTACGTACTGCGATGTCTTGTGTTGGTTCTGCACGTTGCGAAATGTCTAACTGTAACGAGCATGGTATTCAGCGCTGGTTAGTTAACAACTTCACTGACGATGTTCACCGTCCTGCACTGCCATACAAGTTCAAGTTCAAGATCTCTGGTTGTCCAAATGACTGTCAGAATGCGATCGAACGTGCTGACTTTGCAGTAATCGGTACATGGCGTGACGACATGCGTGTTGATCAGGCTGAGTTCAAGAACTACCTGGACACTAAAGGCCGTCAATACATCATCGACAACGTTATCACTCGTTGCCCAACTCAGGCACTGGCTCTGAACGACGACGACACAATCGCTGTTGACAACCGTAATTGCGTACGTTGCATGCACTGCCTGAACGTTATGCCTAAAGCTCTGCGCCCAGGCGAAGACAAAGGTGTTACTGTTCTGATCGGTGGTAAGCGTACACTGAAGATCGGCGACCTGATGGGTACAGTTGTTGTTCCATTCAAGAAGCTGGAAACTCGTGACGACTACGAAGAACTGGTTGAGCTTGCTGAAGAAGTTATCGACTTCTGGGCAGAAAATGCACTTGAGCACGAACGTTGTGGTGAGATGATCGAGCGTATCGGTCTGGTTAACTTCCTGGAAGGTCTGGACATTGATGTTAATCCAAACATGGTTAGCAGCACACGTCAGAGTTCTTACGTTCGTATGGACGGCTGGGATGACGAAGCAATTAAATGGTTTGAAAATCAAGCCGAAGCTTAATTAAAGCTGGCTTAATCGCTACTCGTTCTACGATTCGATAGCCGTGATTGATTTCACGGCTATTTTTGAAAGATTTAAATATATAACTTGAGGAAATAATCATGGCAATGGCAGATATGCGTCCGCCCATCGAGTCTGGATGCCCAGACGGTTTCCAGTACATGCATCCTGCGATGCGTCGTAACTTTGGCCAGTGGAAATACCACACTGACCCACAACCAGGCGTTTTATGCCACGTTGCGGAAAGCGGCGAAACTGTTTACACAGTTAAATGTGGTACTCAGCGTATTCTTGACCTGTTCACTCTGCGTGAACTGACTTCAATCGGTGACGAATTTGCAGACGGTTACATCCGTTTCACTATCCGTTCTAACGTTGAATACACAGTAGATGCTGAAGAAAAAGTACAGCCATTAATCGACGCTTTAGAAGCGAAAGGTTATGTTGTTGGTGGTACTCGTAACTCTGTTACTACTCTGTCTCATACACAGGGCTGGTTGCACTGTGACATCCCTGGTACTGATGCATCAGGTGTTGTTAAGTCTATGATGGACGAACTGATCGACGAATTTAAGCAGTGGAACATGCCTAACCGTGTTCACCTGACAACTTCTTGCTGTCAGATCAACTGTGGTGGTCAGGGCGACATCGCAATCAACGTTCAGCACACTAAGCCACCTAAGATCGACCACTCACAGGTTTCTAACGTATGTGAGCGTCCATCTGTTGTAGCACGTTGTCCTGTTGCTGCTATCCGTCCTGCTCTGGTAGACGGTAAGCCATCTCTGGAAGTTGACGAGAAGAAATGTATCTGTTGTGGTGCATGT
>JBFHVQ010000027.1:0-34367 GCA_041589455.1 Gammaproteobacteria bacterium
AACTTCTACAGTTTGCCTTGCGGCTAATATGGAGGCGGGACCCGGAGTCGAACCGAGATCCACGGATTTGCAATCCGCTGCATAGCCATTCTGCCATCCCGCCAAAAAATTGCCGAAGCAATTTTTAAAGGAGCTTTTAACCGTCTGAAGAGATGGCTACAAGCCCTAAGTAAAAAAACCTCGTGTTACCGAGGTTCTTTTAATCCAGATTAATCTTGCTGATTGTTCAGGCTTAAAGAACCTGGATAGAGAAATTGGAGCGGGAAACGAGATTCGAACTCGCGACCCCAACCTTGGCAAGGTTGTGCTCTACCAGCTGAGCTATTCCCGCTTAATCTACTATTAAGTGCCTAACTTTCAGGCCGCTGAAGCAGTTCTGGTAAACTGTTCTGCTATTCGCTCAACAGAGGCCGCTATTATAAGTATCAGCTGATTGTCGTCAAGCATTTTTAAAAAATTATTTTTACAATTCAGTGCATTAAGCGTCTGGACTGATTTCCTGCCAGGCAGCCTTAAGGTACACCACCATCGACATTACGGTCAATACAGCGGCAATAACCACCAGCACAACCCCAATGGCACGGGTATCAAGGCCATAGAAGGGAACCTTGTGCATCAAAAAGCCAATTGCCAGCATTTGTGCCGCCGTTTTGACCTTGCCGACCATCGAAACTGCCACTGCCGAGCTTTTACCCAATTTTGCCATCCATTCGCGTAACGCCGAGATAGTAATTTCCCGACCAACGATAATAATAGTACTGAGTACCACTACCCAGTGAAAAGGAGCAGGTTCAGAAGCAAGCAGTATCAATGCCACGGCTACGATCAGTTTATCGGCGACAGGATCAAGAAAAGCCCCCATTGCTGACTGCTGATTGAGCTTTCTAGCCAGATAGCCATCGAACCAGTCAGTAACACAGGCAAGACCATACAACCAGGCAGCTGCGGGACGTGCCCACTCAAAAGGCAGGTAGAAAAATACGATAATGACGGGAATAAAGGCCAGTCGACTTAACGTTAAAATATTGGGTATATTAAGATTCATAATTAGTTTGTTATTCAGAACGCAGCACATCATAAATGATTTGAGCAAGATTTCTACTGATACCCGGCACTTTTGCCAAATCTTCCACCCCGGCCTGTTGCACACCCTGCAAGCCACCGAAGTGTTTAATCAGGTTCTGGCGGCGTTTCGGGCCCAGTCCGGGTATGGCTTCGAGCGGTGATGTGCGCCGCGCTTTTTCACGTTTCGCTCGATGGCCGCTGATGGCAAAGCGGTGTGCCTCGTCGCGGACATTTAATATCAGATGGAAGGCAATCGAATCCTGCGGCAAATAGACATCACCACGGCCATCACTAAACACCAGTTTTTCGAGCCCGGCCTTGCGCCCTTCTCCCTTGGCCACACCGATCAGCAGGATACTATCGATCTGTAACTGATCCATCACTTCCACCGCCTGTCTTAATTGGCCTTTACCACCATCGATTAACAGGATATCGGGCATTTTTGCATCACTATTTGCATCTTCACTCGATTTCTTAAGCTTTGCATAACGACGCTGTATAGCCTGTCGCATTGCCGCGTAATCGTCACCCGGCTCGATACCTTCGATATTAAAACGGCGGTAATCCTGTTTGTATGCTCCCTCAAGGGTGAATACCACACAGGACGCGACAGTCGCTTCTCCCTGGGTATGGCTGATATCAAAACACTCAATCCGGGTGGGCAACTCTTCCAGTTGCAGAATCTGTTGCAAAGCCTCGAAACGCTTAAGCATGCCCGCACGGGAATTAAGCCGTGTTTTCAGGGCAATTTCCGCATTGTTCATTGCCATTTTAATCCAGCGTGCTCTATCGCCTCGCACCTGATGTGTCAGGCGCACCTGTCGCCCCATCTGTTCACTGATCGCCTGCTGCATGGTCTCGCCATCCGCCAGCGCATGACTTAATAGAATCTCGGTGGTCTGCTGTTGCGCCCCCTGTTGTTGTAAATAATATTGCGAGACAAAACCCTGCAATACTTCAGATGGCTGCATCGCCTCCGGCAGTTTCGGGAAGTAACTGCGATTACCCAGATTACGCCCTTCACGAATAAAAAACACCTGAACACAGGCCTGTGGACCACTGGTGTAACAGGCGACGATATCCACATCGCGCTCATCACCAGAAATGTACTGCTTCTCTACCACCTTTTGCAGCATACGGATCTGATCCCGAAACTGGGCGGCTTTTTCAAATGCCAGATCTGCTGATGCCTGTTCCATCTGTTTCACCAGATCTTCGATCAGCTGGGTACTCTTGCCTTCTAAAAACATCAGCGCATGGTCTATATCGGCATTGTAATCTTGCTCAGAAATGTAACCGACACAGGGTGCTGTACAGCGTTTAATCTGGTACTGCAAACAGGGGCGAGAGCGATTATTGAAGTAGCTGTCTTCACACTGGCGAATCTTGAACAGTTTATGAATAAACTGCAGGCTATCTCTTACTGCCGAAGCACTGGGGTAAGGTCCAAGATATCGACCAACCCGTCGCTTGGCACCACGATGCACGATGATTTGTGGATAGGCATCTTTATTCGATACATATATATAGGGGTAGGACTTATCATCCCGCAGCAAAATATTATAGCGGGGCTGATGTTCCTTTATCAGGTTCGACTCCAACAACAGCGCCTCACTTTCGGTGTGTGTGAGGGTGACTTCTATATGGTGTATCTGCTTAACCAGTGCCTGGGTTTTTACACTCAGGCCACTTTTACGGAAGTAACTGGAGAGCCGTTTCTTAAGATTTTTAGCCTTACCCACATACAGCAGGTTCTGTGATTCATCAAACATACGGTAGACACCCGCATGGCTCGAAACGTTTTTCAGGAAACGCTCTGCATCGAATTCTGTGGCCTGGAGTTGATTCTGGGAGGACGACATAGAAGACTATTGTAACAATCTGGTCCGTCACAAGACCAGCCGCATTATTCAGTGATTGAAGATATTAAAGACAGCCTGCTGGTCTGATCGATTACTCTTACTCAGACAGTTCAGGCAATCTAACAGGCAAAAATTCTACTTGCACACACTTAATAATTTACTTTTAATAAATTACTTTACTTATTGTTTTTAAATGAATTATGCAGTTTCTTCATCAAGCAAACCGTGCTTGATTGCCAGATGCATCATCTCTACGTCATTCGACACATCCAGTTTCTCATGAAGCCGCTTTCGGTAGGTGCTGATGGTTTTTGGGCTAAGGGATAGACGTTCAGAAATAGCATTGGTACGCATTCCACGACTAATCATTATCAGCACCTGCAGCTCACGCTGCGACAGGCGATCGATTAGTGACTCTTCACCGGGCAGCATGGAGAGCGCCAGTTGCTGAGCAATACTGGGCGCTATGTAACGCTTACCAGCATGCACTTTCTGTATTGCCTCCACCATTTCTGCTACCGGACAGCCCTTGGTGAGATAGCCCACCGCACCTGCCTCAAGAATACGCTTGGGAAGCGGCCCTTCACTGTGCACGGTAAGCACAATCACACGACATTCCGGGTGGGTTTTAGAAAGACGACTGGTAGCTTCAAAACCACCAATTCCCGGCATATTAATATCCATCAGGATGACATCAGGACTAACCTGCCTGACTTTCTCTAAGGCAGACTCTCCACTATCTGCTTCATCAATAACCTCAATTCCTGCCTGGTCTTCTAGCAACCTGCGTAATCCATAGCGAATCAGGTCGTGATCATCTACCAACATGACTTTAATGTTAGCCATGAGATTTCCCCTTGGGTCAAATTTATACCGCTTATAATAACAGTCTTACAGCTTGTAGGACAATCCTGGATTATAGGTTAAATAGATAGGAAAAAATCCCGAAATCTAGATTCAACCGAAAGAAATGAGCCCTATTGGATAATCGTTAGCAACAAGCTCAAAAAGCATAGTAGAGACACCCAATCATGTTATATCCGGGAATCCGGGAATCTGTTAATTTTAAAATTCAGTTGCTTTGCTGAACCCGGTACTTATGGTTATCTTCTGATAAAACGGAAACAATGGCTGAACAGACACTCCGCAGTACAAACTCTAATGCACTTTGAATGAATATTAACGCACGAACATCAAAATAGAAAAATTAATTCCGTACAGCCACCAAGGATTAACTCGCTGAATACATCACTAGCCTTTAAATCAAATAACTCGTTAACTAGATTTCATAGAGCAGAAAGCCGTCAATGTCGCCTATCCATGCATAAATACCCTACTGTGATTGATTAGCTTTCAAGGCTAAACAAAAACCAAATGTATGGCAGCTACCAATCTTTATACGGATGTTTTGCAAGATTCACATTGTAATAACGCGGGTCCTCAGTGACTTCTTCAGCTAGCCAGTGAGGATGTTCATATGCTTCATCCTCACTGTTGAGTTCAAGCTCTGCCATTATCAAACCTTCATTATCCGCGTAAAACTCATCGATCTCCCAGACATGACCTCCACGCTCAACAATATAACGCGTCTTATCTATCTGAGGACCCGATGTGAGTTGATTAAGCATTTCTTCAGCCTCACTTAGCGGGATAGCATACTCATACTCCATTCTTCGCATATCCAGCGTGGCACTTTTAATATTGATATTGGCACTTTCTCCCTGTATACGCACACGTACCGATGCTTTATCAATTTTGCCCAGATAGCCCTGACGAATACGCATTGAGCGAACAACTTCGTCTCGCCAGTCATTATTTTTTAGCAAAAACTTTCTTTCAATTTCTATTGGCATCTCAAAATCCGTAACCTTTGCACATCAGCTTTCTGATAAAATGTTATTATTCAGGTATCACAGTGATAGTGAATCATAATAATGTATAACGACTTTAATCTCGACCCTGATCTAATCTATGTCAATCATGCCGCAGTTGGCCCCTGGCCAGTTCGCACGGCAGAAGCCGTTAAACAGTTTGCAGAAGAAAACGCTACACAAGGTTCACGTCATTATGATCGTTGGCTGGCAACTGAACTAAAACTTAAACAGGCACTCGCTAAACTTATCAATGCACCTTCAGCAGATCAGGTCGCCCTGCTAAAAAACACCTCTGAAGGTCTGTCAATTATTGCCACAGGCATTCAATGGAATGCCACAGATAATATCGTTATCAGTGATCAGGAGTTTCCCTCTAACTTTATCGTCTGGGATGCCTTGCGCTATAAGGGGGTCGAACTACGGATTGCCAATATTACAGATGCTGAAGACCCGGAACAGGCGATAATCGACCAGATGGATCAAAACACCCGCCTACTCAGCATCAGCGCAGTGCAATATGCCAGCGGACTAAGGCTGGATCTCGCGCGACTTGGTACGGCTTGTAAAACCATGAACAGCCTGTTTTGTGTAGATGCAATTCAACAGATCGGTGCATTAAGCTTAGATGTGCAGAACATTCAGGCCGATTTTGTTGTTGCCGATGGCCATAAATGGATGCTGGGACCAGAAGGCCTGGCTCTGTTCTATTGCAGAACAGAAGCCATGGAAGAGCTTGAGCTACAACAACACGGCTGGCATATGGTAGAAGACCTGTCAGACTTCTCTGCCATGCAAAACTGGCGTCCAGCAGCCAGTGCACGACGTTTTGAATGCGGTAGCCCGAATATGCTGGGTACGCATGCGTTGTTAGCCAGCGTTAACCTGTTACTGGCGCATGGAATGGACACCATTGAACAACGAGTATTAGGCAATGTAAACCACCTGATTCAATGCTTTCAAGGCCTTCAGGATATAACGATATTAAGCCCTCTCCATCTGTCACAACAATCAGGTATTTTTACTTTTACCAAGGCTGGCTGTGAAATGCCCGCTTTGTATAAAGAGCTGGTAGAAAAAGGAACTGTGTGTGCACTGCGCGGTGGCGGCATCCGTTTCTCTCCGCATTATTACAATCAGTCGCACCAATTTGAAAAACTGGCTGAATGGGTTGACGCTTATCGCTAACTGACAGCTTGCCAACAAACCCCTGGAGTATTCAGCCGTTTATCGGTAAAAACACTGTTTATTGACTAAACTTATAAGTAAACATGATCTCTAAATTTTTAATGGTATAGATTTCGACTTAACCATGTGGGGCATATGCTAACTAATCCATTCACCCTGATCAAAAATGCAATCTGGGATAAAATCGTCGACTGGTTAATTACCAGTCACGATGACAACCGAATGCCATTATCAGATTTTGATCGCCTGCGTTATGAAATACGCCCCGGTGATGTGATTCTGGTTGAAGGCCGCGCGCCGGTGAGTGAAATAATAAAAACCATTACTCTGAGCAGCTGGACTCATACGGCAATCTATATCGGTCGCCTGCATAATATTGATGATCCGGTTTTGCGCGACTATATACAGAAATTTTATCAAGGTGAACCTGACGATCAGTTACTCATCGAGTCACAACTGGGGTCCGGCACTATTGTCGAAAACATTTCAAAGTACCGCGAAGATCACCTGCGTATCTGTCGCCCAACAAGCATTACACGAACTGATTCACAAAAAGTTATCGCATATGCCATTAACCGTTTGGGCAGCTATTATAATGTGCGGCAAATTCTCGATCTTGCACGTTTTCTATTTCCCTATGCACTATTACCCAGACGTTGGCGCTCCAGTCTTTTTGAACATAATGCAGGCACACCCACACATACTGTTTGCTCAACGATTCTTGCCGAAGCCTTTGCATCGGTACACTATCCCATCTTACCTGTATTACATCGTAACGAAGATGGGCAACTGGTTATGTATAAACGCAACACGCGTCTGATAACACCAAAAGACTTCGACTATTCCCCCTATTTCGATGTTATTAAATACCCTATACTGGATTTTGATGAATTAGCTATATATAGAAAAATGCCCTGGGGCAAAGATGGTATTGAGCTTAATGACGAAAGGGACTTAAAAATTTCAACATTAGAATCGGTAACACCTTCTGATGAACAGATCTTGCCCCCAGACGATACAATAGAAATAACTGACACGGATAATAAACTCGCCTGACGCCGGAAGAACTAGGAGATCAACATGCTTACCTGGCTTATTATTTTTCTCGTAATTATTGGTACTTCAGCATATCTGAGGCTACCCCTGGTTATATGGAATAGCATCCTTGGCATTGTATTACTGGTTTTTACCTTTACTGGAATTGCCAGTCTGGCAACGCTGGTTATTTTATGGGTTTTATTCTTTGCCGTTGTATTACCATTAAATCTACACAACTTCCGAAAGAAAAATATTTCCGAACCGTTACTTGAGTTTATGCGTAGCGCTATGCCAAGTATTTCTAAAACCGAGAAGGAGGCACTTGAAGCGGGTAAAACCTGGTGGGAATCCGACTTATTTAGCGGCCAGCCCGATTTCTCTAAAATTCGTGACCTCCCTCCCTCAAGCCTCAACAATGAAGAACAGGCATTTATCGATGGTCCTGTAGAAGAGCTTTGCGCCATGTTGGATGACTGGCAAATTACCCAGCATGATCATGACCTGCCTGAAGAAATCTGGGACTTTCTGAAAAAGCATAAATTTTTCGCGATGATTATTCCCAAGTCTTATGGCGGGCTGGAATTTTCAGCATTAGGGCATTCTTCTGTCGTAATGAAAATTGCCGGTCGCAGTATTACCGCGGCAGTTACCGTTATGGTTCCTAATTCACTCGGCCCCGGTGAGCTACTCATGCATTACGGTACCGATGAGCAGAAGAACTATTACCTGCCCCGCTTATCCAGCGGTGAAGAAATACCCTGTTTTGGCTTAACTGGCCCAGAAAATGGTAGTGATGCCGTCGCTATGCCAGACTGCGGTATCGTTTGCAAAGGTAGCTTCGATGACAAGGATGACGTATTGGGAATTCGTCTAAACTGGGAGAAGCGCTATATCACACTAGGCCCTGTGGCCACTGTTTTAGGTTTGGCCTTTAAGCTTTACGACCCTGACCATCTACTGGGTGATGAAGAAGATATTGGCATTACCCTTGCGCTCATTAAAACGAATACGCCGGGTATTGATATCGGTAACCGCCACTTCACTGCAAACCATATGTTTATGAATGGACCAAACCGGGGTAAAGATGTTTTTATCCCAATTGACTGGGTCATTGGTGGTGAAAAATATGTCGGCAAAGGCTGGACCATGTTAATGAACTGCCTGTCCGATGGTCGCGCTATTTCTCTGCCTGCACTGAGTAATGGCGCCAGTAAATACATATCTCGATACACTGGCGCTTATGCCCGCATTCGCAAACAATTCAAAGTACCCATAGGGTATTTTGAAGGCGTTGAGGAAGCACTGGCAATTATCGCAGGCAACACCTACATCATGAATGCGGCACGACAGTTAACTCTATCCGGTCTTGATAGTGGTGAAAGCCCTTCGGTAATTTCAGGCATTATGAAGTACCAGATGACAGAGCGCATGCGTAAAGTCGTTAACCATGCGATGGATATTCATGGTGGCCATGGCATCTGCATGGGACCTGGAAATTTTCTGGGACGCGCCTATCAGGGCTTACCGATCAGCATTACCGTCGAAGGCGCTAACATTCTGACCCGAAGCATGATTGTCTTTGGTCAGGGTGCATTACGCTCTCACCCATACTTATTACGTGAAGTTGAAGCGGTCAATCACCCT
The DNA here is from genome assembly GCA_041589455.1 of Gammaproteobacteria bacterium. GTDB lineage: Bacteria > Pseudomonadota > Gammaproteobacteria > SZUA-229 > SZUA-229 > SZUA-229. The sequence goes on from JBFHVQ010000027.1 coordinate 8,669, forward strand.
GATAAAGAAATATCACTGAGTATGTTTGATGATGCATTATTCGGACACGCCGGATTTATTGTCAGTAATTTTTTCCGTTCACTATGGATGGGCCTGAGTGGTGCACGTTTCGTTAGCGTACCTGGCAAAGGCAAAACCCGTTATTACTATCAGCAATTGACACGTATGAGTGCCAGTTTCTCCCTGCTTTCTGATGCCTGCCTATTAATTCTTGGTGGTGCACTAAAACGTAAGGAAAAACTTTCCGGCAGATTAGCAGATGCATTATCGAATATGTATCTGCTAACAGCTGTACTTAAGCATTACGAAGATGAAGGTTATAAACAAGATGACCTGCCGTTATTTCAATGGGCATGTGAAGACTGCCTGTACAATATTCAGGAATCGATGAAAGCGGTTTTACGTAATTTCCCTGTGCCACTGGTTGGCGGTTTACTGACTATGGTTATCTTCCCGTTAACAAAACCGTACGGAGGGGCAAATGACAAGCTTGGACATAAAGTGGCAAGACTGCTGCTAGCTCCCTCTTCTTCACGTGACCGTTTAACCCGTGGCATTTTCCTTACCGACGACCCTGAGGATGGTATGGGTAGACTGGAACATGCCCTGAATACCGTACTTGCATCTGAAAGCACCGAAAGAAAATTACGAGATGCAATTCGAATCGGCCTGATTAATACCAACGATTATGAATCATCTGTTAACGAAGCCATTAAACAGGGCATCATTAACGATGAAGAAGCAGAGATAATATTAACGGCCTATAAAGCCACACTCAATGCTACTCGTGTCGATGAATTTAGCCATAAAGGATGGGAGCTGAAATGACCAGCAAACGTGAAGTTTATATAGTAGACGGAAAGCGCACCCCGTTTTTAAAAGCCCGTGGAAAACCCGGGCCTTTCCTTGCCTCAGATCTGGCAGTTGCCGCCGCACGCCCACTACTCTTACAAAATGAATTTGATATAACCGCACTGGATGAAGTAATTGTTGGCTGCGTCATGCCTACTGCAGATGAAGCCAATATAGCAAGAGTCATCGCACTACGTCTGGGTATACCAGAAAGCGTCCCTGCCTGGACCGTCCAACGCAACTGCGCATCTGGCATGCAGGCTCTGGATTCAGCTTACCGAAATATTAAAAGTGGTCAATCTGATCTGATACTGGCAGGTGGTACGGAAGCAATGAGTCGCGCACCGGTTTTATACAATGATCTGATGGTGAACTGGCTCAGTTTATTAATGAGCTCAAAAACCATGGGGCAAAAAATTGCGGCGTTTGGTAAATTACGACCCGCTTATTTAAAACCGGTAATTGCATTAATTCGTGGCTTAACCGATCCCATTGTTGGCCTGTCTATGGGACAAACAACGGAAGAAATAGCCTACCGCTTTGGAATAACTCGAGAACAAATGGACGCTTTTGCCGTAGAAAGCCATCAACGCCTCGCCAGTGCGACAGACAATGGGCACCTACATGAAATCGAAGCCATTTATGATAATGCCGGCGCCTATTTTGATCATGATGATGGGATACGTCGTGACTCCTCAATGGAAAACCTGGCAAAACTAAAACCTTATTTTGATCGTAAATATGGCATGGTAACCCCAGGGAATAGTGCACAAGTTACCGATGGCGCAGCAATGCTACTACTTGCCTCGACAAAAGCAGTAAAAAAATACAATTTGCCTATTCTTGCAAAAATAAAAGACTCTGAATGGGCGGGACTCAGCCCACGTCAGATGGGACTCGGTCCGGCACACGCCATGGCCCCCATAATGAAACGAAATAAGCTCGCTGTCAGCGATGTGGACTACTGGGAAATTAATGAAGCTTTTGCTGGTCAGGTACTGGGTTGTCTGGAAGCCTGGAAGAGCAAGGAATACTGCAAACAGGAACTCGGCCTGAAAGATGCCTTTGGTGAAATCCCCCATACACAACTCAATGTTGATGGTGGTGGAATAAGCCTGGGACATCCCGTTGGTGCAAGTGGGGCTCGAATTGTATTACACCTTGCCAATACATTAAAACAGAACAAGGCGAGTCGTGGAATTGCCAGCCTGTGCATCGGCGGCGGTCAGGGCGGCGCCATGATGATCGAGAGTGAGGGAGAATTATCATGAGCTACAAAAACTGGTCAATCGAAACAGACGACGACAATATCTGCTGGCTACACCTGGATGTAAATGACTCTAGCACCAATGTTTTACGCTCTGATGTGCTTGATGAACTCAATCTGATCATCAATGAACTGGCGCAGAACACACCTGCTGGGATTGTCTTTGTTAGCGACAAGACAAATGGTTTTATTGCTGGCGCAGACATAAATGAATTCACCGAAATCACCACTCAGGAACAGGCTGAAGCCATGCTTTCTCGTGGTCATGAAATCATGAATAAAATTGAAAGTTTACCCTGCACCACAGTCGCCATGATTAAAGGCTTTTGTCTAGGTGGCGGGATGGAACTGGCTCTGGCCTGCACCTATCGCATTATGTGTGATGACAAGTCAACTCGCGTTGGCTTACCAGAAGTCAAATTAGGCATACATCCCGGTTATGGCGGTACCGTCCGTAGCATTCAGAAAGCCGGACCTTTGTCAGCCATGAATGCCATGTTAACTGGCCGCATGATTCAGGGGCGAGCAGCAAAAGCCATGGGACTGGTCGATGATCTGGTACCTGAGCGTCAGCTTAAACGCGCCGCAGCATATTTCATTACTAAACGCCCACCAATCAAGCAACTGAGTCTGAAAGATCGTATTTCTAACCACCGTCTGGTGCGGCCAATTATTGCTTCACAAATGCGAAAGCAGGTGGCAAAAAAAGCACGAAAGGAACACTACCCTGCTCCCTATCAAATGATCGATCTGTGGCAAAATCACATGGACAACCCTCGTAAAATGCTACAGAAAGAAATTGAGTCAGTAGCGAGCCTGGTAACCCATAGCACCGCTATGAACCTGGTCCGCGTGTTCTTTTTACAGGAGAAACTCAAATCACAGGGCAATAAAAAAGACTTTAAGCCAGCTCATATTCACGTTATCGGTGGTGGCGTCATGGGAGGTGATATCGCAGCCTGGTGTGCATTACGCGGTTTTAATGTCACCGTACAGGACCAAAATCCAGACGCACTGGCGAAAACCATGAAACGCTCGATGGATATGTTTAAGAAGAAATTCAAGAAAGACAAACGCTCTATCAGAGAATCTATTGATCGTCTTATTCCAGACACAACCGGTATGGGGGTTGGCCATGCCGATCTGATTATAGAAGCAATTTTTGAAGACAAAGAAGTCAAACAATCTCTTTATAAAGAGATTGAACCCAAAATGAAAGAAGGTGCGATTCTAGGGACTAATACATCTAGCATCCCACTGGAAGAACTTGCTCCCTGCCTGGAAAACCCAGACCGTCTAGTAGGCATACACTTTTTTAACCCGGTAGCATTAATGCCACTGGTTGAAATCGTCCGTGGAGAATCAACCAGTGAAGAGACCATGCAAAAAGCACTGGCGTTTGGTCGACAAATAGACAAATTACCATTACCCGTTAAAAGCTCTCCGGGCTTTCTGGTCAACAGAATTTTAATGCCTTACTTACTGGAAGCGGTAGAAATGGTTGGTGAAGGCATTGCGCCAGAAATGGTAGACAAAGCTGCACTGGATTTTGGCATGCCCATGGGTCCGATAGAATTAGCCGATACTGTTGGCCTGGATGTATGTAAATCAGTAGCGAGCATACTGTCAGCAGATCAAGCCAATAATCTACCGAAAAAAATGCACCTGATGGTAGATAACGGTAAGCTCGGTAAAAAATCCGGCGAAGGTTTTTACAAGTGGATCAAAGGAAAGCCACAGAAAGACAAGAATGCCAGCTATAGCAACCTTCAGGAGCTGCAGGATAGGATGATTATGCGTTTCCTCAATGAAGCCACTAGCTGTAAGCGTGAGGGTGTCGTCGAAGGAGATGAGCTAATTGATGCTGGAGTAATTTTCGGCACGGGCTTTGCGCCATTCAGAGGCGGTCCCTTACACTATATCCAGAGCATCGGTATCAGCGAGATAAATAACCGCCTTGAAGAGCTTAAGAACCGCTATGGAGAACGCTTTACAGCTGATGAATCATGGGCCAGCTTATAGAAACCTGACAATATTGTATCTATCTGTTATTCTTTAGTTTAATTACAGGCGTTGCGGGACTGCAGCGGCCTGTAATAACCATTACAACAATATAAGAATAACAATATAAAATGAAACGCCGTAGCTTTATAAAATATACAAGCGGCTGTTTTGCCACAGGTCTATTTTCACAACATGTGTCAGCTAATGACCGAGGCAATCAACAGAAACCTCTGGTACTGGGAATATTTCCGAGACGTAATCCCAGGCTAACTTACACCCTTTTCAAGCCGCTAACTGATTATTTAAGTGCCGCATTGAACAGACAGGTTGTTCTGCAAACAACCCGCCATTATTCAGAGTTCTGGAGTAATATCCAGCGACATCGTTACGACATACTTCACTATAACCAGTATCAATACATTCTCTCAAACATGCTATATGGCCATAGAGCGATATTAAAAAATCATGAATATGGCAGTGCAAGTATTTCAAGTGCCATTTTCACACACAAAGACAGCGACATAGAAACCATTCAGGATCTGAAAGCAAAAAGCATCCTTTTTGGCGGTACTAAAATGGCCATGCATAGTTACATTGGAAATCGCTGGTTATTACAAAACAATGGCCTATACCCGGAAGACTATGTAGAAAAATTTGCGGTCAACCCACCCAATGCCATTATTGCAACCTATCAGAAACAGGCAGATGCTGCTGCCACTGGCAATGCTGCTCTCAGCCTGGACAGTGTAAGAAAAAACATCGATATCACACAATTAAAATATGTAGCGCAGACACAAGCACTGCCCCATCTACCCTGGGCCGTTTCAAAACGTGTTGATGAAGAATTAATGTTACAAATCCAGAACATTCTTAGTCAACTTAGATCTGACCCAAGCGGCAACATGGTATTAGATCAGGCAAAGCTAACTGCATTAATTCCTGTAACAGATTCTGAATATAATGAACACAGACAAATCACACGTGATGTTTATGGCAAAAATTACGGTGCGGAGCTATTTTCATGATTAGGTTAACCCCCTCAAGTGACACTCGAATTGGGCGACAGTTTGTTGTTATTATCGCTGGAATGATACTAATAGCGTTATTATCAAATACATTCTTTCAATATTATAAAGAGCGTGAACGCACACTACAAAATTTACATCAAAAAGCCGAATTACTTGGGCAATTACTGAGCAACATATCCATCGACTCATTACTTATTTATGACATCGCAACCATTAATGAACTGGTAAAACATACATCTAATCAGGAAAATATAATTTATGCCGTTTTTACTGACAACGATAAAAACCCTTTGACACACCATCTCAATTTCCAATTAAACCCTATAAAAAACTCCATTGAAAGCGCTCAATCAACAAACACATCCAGCATCCTGACTCATCTATTGCAACGCGATGATATTGTGCACTTCCACTACCCTGTTGTTTTTAATTCAATTCAGCTTGCAACTATACATTTAGGATTAGACAAGTCACCACTTACCACTGCAGCATTAAACAACCTGTACATACAACTTTACTCTAGCCTGTTCTTCGGCTTATTGATGGGTATAGGCATTTATATTGGATTTTTAAGAAAGATTTCTGCCCCGATAGAAATCCTCAGTAAGTCAGCACGTAATATTGGGCGTCTGCAATTTGATGAACATATCGAAATCCAGGGTAGAAATGAATTCTCCGAATTAGCACGTACATTTAACCAGATGCGACTTGGACTTAAAGCTGCTGAACAGGAAAGAATTGAAAATATCACACTCATGGAAAGCCTAAATTCGTCACTCGAAGAAAGAGTTAAAGAAAGAACCCATAAACTTGAAAAGCTAAATGATCAAATCAGTTATCAAGCTATGCATGACCCTCTAACTGGTTTACCTAATCGAACACTGGTCATCGAACGACTAAATCAGGCTATAGAGTATGCTTCAAGAAATAACAAAAGACTGGCTGTTTTTATATTGGATCTAAACAACTTCAAGGACATTAATGACACACTAGGTCACCCGGAAGGTGATATCATTCTGCAACAGGTTTCTCAAAGAATACCGGGCGCCCTGCGTAACAGTGACACAATAGGACGATTAGGTGGCGATGAATTCGCCGTCGTATTGCCCGATATTGATCAAAAAGCTGCGATAGAAGTTGCTAAAAAAATTGTTAATATCCTTAAACCCGGTTTTGAGCTTAAGTCACATATTGTTGATATTCACGCTAGCATTGGTATTGCAATTTATCCTGAACATGGAAACGACCAGACAGCATTAATTCGACATGCTGATGTCGCAATGTATGAAAGTAAACGTAGCGGACGTCACATCTGTTTATACAACGCAGAATTTGACAACCACACACCATGGCGATTGGCCTTGATGGCAGACTTACGTCATGCCATCGAAGAAAACAGACTTGAGTTACACTACCAGCCTCAGATCAACCTGAATGACAATACAATGTACGGTGTTGAAGCCCTGCTACGTTGGAATCATGAGTTTCAAGGAAATATCTCACCCGATGAATTTATCCATATAGCAGAAAACTCAAGCCTGATTCAACCACTCACACGCTGGGTTTTAAAGCAAGCGATGCAACAATGGCGAGAATGGTACAACCAGGGCATCAACCTGGAAATGTCGATCAATATTTCCGCTCACAATCTCAGTGACCCGAAACTTGCTCAGCGTATTAACGAACTGATTCAGGAATATCAGGTTATCACTGACAAAATAAAACTTGAACTCACAGAGAGTGCAATCATGTCTAAACCTGAAGAAGCTCTTTCACTAATGAACAATCCAGTTTTAAAGGGCATCAGATATGCCATTGATGACTTTGGAACAGGTTACTCATCTCTGAGTTATTTGACAAGATTACCTATTAATGAAGTTAAAATTGACAAATCATTTGTTAACAAAATGGACGTTAATAGAAGTGATGCCAGCATTGTAAACAGCGTCATCGATCTGGCACATAATCTGGGGCACCACGTAGTTGCAGAAGGCGTAGAAACTGAACAGGTTCTTAATATGCTAAAACATAGAGGCTGCGACTCAGTACAAGGGTATCTAATGTCAAAACCAGTAAGTGCTGATGATGTTCCATTCATACATGAAAAACTAACTTCAGAACTTACTGATACAGCGTAACTAAACTGTTATTTCCATTGAAGCCTTAACACAACGCAAAGTTTCATAACTGAAACAGCCATCAAGGTATTCAAATACGGGTTTTAACCGTTGCGCTTCTTCACCAAGTTCGATAATGGCATTTTGTATAGTATTGATTTCACTTTCTGAAAGCTGCACCACTTCACTGAGTGGCACCCTGCTTTGTTGAATCAACTTCGCAAGATGTGTATAAATAGTAGTAATCGATAACTCTCTTTGTTGCGCAATTGCTTCGGCAGTCATACCGCAATTAAACAGGTTAAAGGTATCTTCCAGGGTATCAGTTTTAGTACCCGTAGTATTATCCTGCTCATGAAACTCACGTAGAATCGCTAGAAAGTCATCACCATAATTTTCCAGTTTCTGTGCACCTACGCCACTGACTCGTGAAAACTGCTCATGAGTTAGCGGCATCCGATCTATCATATCCATTAAGCTTGCATCATGAAAAATAACATAAGGGGGTACCGCCATTTCTTCTGCCAGAGTTTTTCTGAGATCACGAAGTCTATCCCATAATTGCTGATTCGAAACATGCACCGAGGGTTTACGAGTTTTTCTAGATGATTGATTTGCCTGTTTTCTGAGATAAAGCTTCTGCTCACCTTTTAATACTGCACGACAGTTTTCATGCAACAACAGACTGCCATGCCCTTCTATATCAACATGTAGAAAATTACGTGCAATTAACTGTCGATAGAGATTACGCCATTGTTTTGCATTAAGCTCTGTACCAATACCATAAACACCCAGTTTATTATGACCAAACTGACGAATTCTATCGTTATCTTTACCCATCAACACATCAGTCAGATAAGTCACACCAAAACGTTGGCCTGTACGATGAACACAGGACAGAGCCTTTTGTGCTGCAACACTGGCATCCCATGTTTCAACAGGATTTAAACAGGTATCACAATTTCCACAAGGCTCTTCAAGATGATCACCGAAATATTTTAATAATGCCTGGCGTCGACAGCTGGTAATTTCAGCAAAACCCAGCATAGAATCGAGTTTATGTCTTTCTACTCGTTTATGCTGTTCATCTGCATCTGATGAATCCATCATCTGCTTCAGCATAATGACGTCCTGTAAGCCATACATCATCCAGGCATCTGAAGCCAGACCATCACGCCCTGCACGCCCGGTTTCCTGATAATAAGCTTCAATACTTTTTGGTAAATTCAAGTGCGCAACAAACCTTACATCGGGTTTATCTATGCCCATACCAAAGGCAATGGTTGCAACAATAATAACGCCATCTTCAGCAAGAAAGCGCTGCTGATTTTTCATTCGTGCCTGCTGAGAGAGACCGGCATGATATGGTAAAGCCTCTAGCCCTTTTTCAGACAGCCATTCTGCAGTTTGCTCTACTTTTTTACGAGAAAGACAATAAACAATACCTGCCTCGCCTTCATGTTCATTCTGAATAAAGCGATACAATGCGTCACGTGCATTGCCATTATTTTCTGCAACTCGGTAGCAAATATTGGGACGATCGAATCCAGATATATAGCATTCAGCCTGCTGCAGCGCCAAACGAGAAATAATTTCACGGCGTGTTGCATCATCAGCGGTGGCTGTTAGTGCGATTCGTGGAATATCAGGAAAACGCTCATGAAGTACGGATAATTTTATGTATTCAGGACGAAAATCATGCCCCCATTGCGAGACACAATGCGCTTCATCGACTGCGAACAATGCAATCTGGGCTCGACTCAGTAAATTCAGAAATCGCTCTGTCATCAGTCGCTCTGGGGCGACATAAAGCAGATCAATTTCATTATTAAGTAAACGAGTTTCAACTTCCTGTGACTCAAACTGGTCGAGAGATGAGTTAACAAAGGCAGCTTTCACCCCCAGTTGCTGAAGCGCATCAACCTGATCCTGCATCAGTGCGATTAGCGGTGACACAACTACCCCTACACCTTCTCGCACGATCGATGGTATCTGGTAGCACAGCGATTTACCACCTCCTGTTGGCATTAGCACAACGGCATCTTCACCATTAATTAACTGATTAACGACTGCCTTTTGATGATGACGAAATTCAGAGTAACCAAAGGTAGATTGAAGGACTTGCAGGGCAGATTCTGACATTTAACGAATTTTGTCTGGGTTATTTACTGGATGCCGGGTACTTTACTTGGATGGCCTGTATAAGGCCAGTCCTACTATACCGGCCACGATGATGAGTATGATCAACTCAATTAACATAATTGATTTACTTACATCACTTTGGTGAACAATTTAATAATTTTACAAACCTGGCTATTCATAGTTATCCGCACTCATATTTATACGAGCATGATCTGAGACACGATCCATCGTCCAGGCAGGCTCGCTAACCACATTAACTTTACACTGATTAATACCGTCAATTTCCTGAATGAGTGACTCAATCAATCGGGGTAAACCCAGATAGCCTGGATGTCCAGGGCTTGAATAAGCCATATCAATCTCTACATGGCCGGGTAATTCAATACGAATACTATAAATCATACCCATATTGAACAGATCGATATTCGGGGTCGCCGGGTCGTAAATTGTCGTAAGTGCAGACTGAATCTTGCGTTCCAGCACCTGCTGCTGACGTTTTCCGGGCTCACGATTTTTTGCTGATCTGGACATAGAACTGCTTTCTTTAAGTTTTATATTACTTATATGACTGGCTGATACATTACTACAGATAAGCTTGAGACCAAACGTTACGTATCATCACTATAATAAATCCCGGGAATCCAGCTCTTTTTAACCTTGGTAGTTCGCTCAAGATCAACTTCATCCTCATCAATGAAGGTAAAGTTATTCCAGCCAACACGTACGACATCTTTATGCCGAAGTACCTGCTCCTGGATTTTTTGTTCGTTTACGAAAGTCCCATTGGTACTTTCCAGATCTTTGATAATATAGACTTTTTCACCCGAATTTTCTTTAATTACGAAGATTTCAGCATGTTCAGAGCTAACCGCCCTGTCATCAATAATCACCTGGTTTACACTGGAACGACCAAATTTTAATGAGTTATCTGTAATCTCAAACTGGTTGGCGACAACACCATCCACAAGTTGCGTAATCGCTGCCACGAAGCGTCTCCCTGAGAATATTGACTAAGTTCAAAATCCTATGCGTTTATTTCATTTCACACAAGTGGTAAGGATTTAATATTTCGATAAATTTCCTGTATAATGCGCCGCGCGTGTCATAGGGCATATCATTATGTTCTTATGGGCTATAGAACAGGTTAACGCCAGGTTATTGATTTGCATCATATCGTGGTTCTCGACATACTCTATAATCCCACACGTTTTGAGTGGCTATATGGGCTTATTACCTGTTCATCACCATCTTCAGACTAATGGTCTGCGTGGCTTGTGACAGGTTTATCTGCTGTTAGTTCATTCAATAAAGTCTATCCAGCGAATAATTAAGCTACTGATAACACTAACTTAATTGATTCAACAGACTGATAGGATAGATATCTCAGCTGTTGGTTTAACTGGACCAAACGGTGAAATATCTATCTCCTCAGCTGTCAGCGTTAGATAGCAGTATTTTTTTGGACTATATAAGGCCTGTTTATCCATAATTATATAGTGCTAAAAATGGGGTTGCTGTTAGCAGCATTTTAATCACAGAGGAGACACTCTCGTGCAAGCTTCGCTTGATCAGAAGTATAACTTTGAAATCATCAAATGGTTCACCGTCATGTCGGTCGTGTACCTGGTGGTTGGCACCGGCATCGGTGTGTATATCGCCTCGGAACTGGCATGGCCTTTCCTGAACTTTGACATCGCCGAACTTACCTTCGGTCGTTTACGTCCATTACATACCAATGCGGTTATTTTCGCCTTTGGTGGTAGCGCTCTGATGGCTACGTCTTACTACTCGGTACAGCGTACCTGTGGTGTACGGATCTGGAGTGACAAGCTGGCATGGTTCGTATTAATTGGCTGGAATCTGATTATCATTGGTGCGGTTATTACCCTGCCTTTAGGTATCACTCAGTCTAAAGAGTACGCCGAGCTTGAATGGCCGTTTGATATTGCAATTGCAATTGTCTGGCTGTCATACACATTCAACTTCATCATGACAATTAAAAACCGTAAGACCAAGCACATCTATGTGTCTAACTGGTTCTTCCTGTCTATGATGATCATGATTACCTTCCTGCACACTGTTAACAGCCTGGCAGTACCGGTTGATCTATTTAACTCATACTCAATCTTCTCTGGTGTACAGGATGCGATGATTCAATGGTGGTGGGGTCACAACGCGGTAGGTTTCTACCTGACGGCTGGCTTCCTGGGCATCATGTACTACTTCGTTCCTAAGCAAGCAGAGCGTCCTGTTTTCTCATACCGTCTTTCAGTTATCCACTTCTGGGCTCTGACTTTCGGTTATGTATGGTTAGGTGCTCATCACCTGCAATACACTGCACTGCCAGACTGGACTGGTTCAGTGGGTGCGGCGATCTCTCTGGCGATGATCATTCCTTCTTGGGGTGGTGCAATCAACGGTATGATGACGCTGTCAGGCGCATGGGACAAGCTGCGTACTGACTATGTACTGCGCTTCCTGATCGTATCTTTAGCGTTCTACGCGATGTCGACTTTCGAAGGTCCGGTTATGTCATCGAAGACAGTTAACGCACTGTCTCACTATACAGACTGGACGATCGGCCACGTACACTCTGGTGCATTAGGCTGGGTTGCTATGGTTGCTGCCGGTGCGCTTTACCACCTGGTTATGAAACTGTGGAACACACGCATGTATTCTGCTGGCCTGGTTAACGTTCACTTCTGGATGGCAACTATCGGTGCCGTTGTTTACATCATCGCGATGTGGGTATCAGGTATCATGCAGGGCTTAATGTGGAGAGACTACGACGAGTTCGGTACCTTAACATACACCTTTGCTGAGTCGGTTGCAGCAATGCACCCATACTATGTAATGCGCGCTATCGGTGGCTTTATCTTCTGGGCTGGTGCGGTAGTAATGCTTTACAACGTAATTATGACAATCCGTCAGGCAAGCTCTGAAACAGAAGCGACACCTGCGGCAGCAACAGCTTAAGGGGGACTGAATAATGTCTGATAACAATCAAACTGGTCCTATTCAGTATAAATTTGAAACCAACATCATGGCGATGATTATCATCACCATCATGCTGGTCTCTGTAGGTGGTATCGTTGAGATCGTTCCTCTGTTCTATCTCGACGAAACTATGGAACATAACAAGCACAAAGAAATCATGTGGGATCGCAAAGAAGGCCAGACATTAAATGACTGGCAAGCTGGCGACGGCGTGCGTCCATACAAGCCATTAGAATTAATGGGTCGTAAGGTCTATATCCGTGAAGGCTGTTACCTGTGTCACTCACAGATGATCCGTCCTTTCCGTGATGAGAAAGAACGTTATGGTCACTACTCTCTTGCTTCTGAATCTATCTACGATCACCCATTCCAGTGGGGCTCGAAGCGTACAGGCCCTGACCTGGCACGTGTCGGTGGAAAGTACTCGGACGAATGGCATGTTCTGCACTTACGTGCACCACGCGATCTGGTTCCTGAATCAGTGATGCCTAACTACCCATGGCTGGACGAAGCAACAATCGACCCAGAAATGACAGTGAAGACGATGGAAGTTATGCGTAATATGCCTAACGCTGCCGTACCTTACACTGATGCCGATATCGCTTCTGCGAAAGCTGAAGTCGAAGGTAAAACTGAAATGGAAGCAATCGTTGCTTACCTTCAGGTACTGGGCACCATGGTTAAGTTCGATGAGACTAAGGATTACCGCTAATGTCTGACCTGTTTCAAACAGACTGGGCTGCAATGACGTTGAATGATTGGGCTGGCCTGATCATCACCGTCGGCGTGTTCTTTCTGATGATATGGGCATACGTTTACGCGTTTCATCCGAAGAATAAAGAGAATTTAGAATCAAAACGTCACATCATTTTTGATGATGATGACAATGATGCAGAGGACTCAAAATAATGAGTGAAGAAAACAAGTTTCCTGGTGAAAATAACACAGGACATTTCTGGGACGACGATCTGCGCGAGCTGGATAATGAGCCACCGACCTGGTGGACCATCGGTTTCCATGCGAGCTGGATTTTCGTAATTGTATATACACTGCTCTACCCTTCATGGCCAATGATCGACACACATTTCAAAGGCTTGATGGGCTGGACTTCACTGGGTGAATACCGTGAAGACCTGAAGTCGATTGAAGAAGTACGCGCACCTTTTGAAAGCAAACTGAAAGACATGTCTGCAGAAGCGATTGCTGCTGATGAGCAACTATCAAAGTATGTTATGGCTTCCGGTAAAGTTCTGTTTGGTGACAACTGTGCAGCTTGTCATGGCACCGGTGGCCAGGGCAACGTAGGTTTCCCTGTACTGGCTGATGATGACTGGTTATACGGAGGTACGATCACCGATATCCAGACTTCAATTACAGCTGGCCGAAAAGGTATGATGCCAGGTCATGCTGCAATGCTGGATGATGCAAAAGTTGATGCACTGTCAACGGCTATCCTAAACGGTAAGGTGTTAGAAGAGCCTGCTTATATGGAAACTGGCTGTGTTGGTTGTCACGGTCCTGATGGTAAAGGTTTTCCATTTATGGGCTCAGCCAACCTGGTAGATGGAATCTACCGTTTTGCTGCGCAAGATCAATTAGCTAGCATTAAGCACACTATAAAATTCGGCGTCAACGATGTATCGAATCCTGATACCCGTAATGCCGTTATGCCAGCCTTTGGTGGCGGAAAACTGACTGACACGGATATCAAGAAGCTAGCGGTCTATGTGCATAAATTAGGCGGTGGCCAATAAGTTAGCTTCAAACCAGTTACTTAACTGTTTTCGTTTATATAGACCTGGGGAGGTGAAATATGGATGCAGTAGTAATTGGTTCAATCGGAGCCGTTGTATTAAGTGTTGTCGTTCTAGTCGGGTTCATCTGGTACTGGATTAGAGAGATAATGCATCACCCAACGACACATGATTGAGCTTTAAAAATTAAAGGGGCTTCGGCCCCTTTAATTATTTAAGAAGATCAAATCACCTAGTTATTCTATGGAAATCACAGAGTACTACCCACCCGAAAGACACATAAATTAACTATTTTCATGTTCAACATACACTAATATTATGTTTATAGACTCAATCAGGTTTGGAGATTAGAGTGGTCGACGAAGCAGTAAGCGATAAAGACAGCAATGAAAAAAGCGTTGCTGAACTGTATGAAGAAGCCGATTACTGGCATGTTAATACAGGCGATGAAATCATCCACGCGAAACGAATGTCGGGCAAATACAGGGATCTTAAATGGAAATCCATGGCGGTCTGGCTGGTGTTTTTTATAGGCCCCTATTTACGCTGGAATGATTCACAAGCCGTTCTACTCGATATACCAAACCGTAAATTTCATATTTTTGACATTACCATACTGCCGCAGGATGTCTGGCTGCTAGCACTTATTTTATTATTCTTTGCCATCTTACTTGCCGCAGTCACCTCTGTTGCGGGACGTGTATTCTGTGGCTATTTCTGTTTTCAAACTATTTGGACAGATATATTCACCCTGATCGAAGAAAAACTCGAAGGCCCTCCCGCCAAACGACGTAAACTGGAAAATGCACCCTGGGATGCAGCAAAAATTCGTATAAAGGTACAAAAGCACGCTGCCTGGATCAGTATTGGCTTTATTACAGGTCTCTCATTCACTGCCTGGTTTACCGACGTCTATCAGCTGTGGGTAAATACTTTTATTCTCGAAGCACATATTTCAGTTTACGTGATACTTGTTATGTTCACACTGGGTACATACATCCTTGCCGGCTTTATGCGCGAACAAACCTGTTTCTGGTTATGCCCCTATGCACGTATCCAGGGCGTCATGTACGACACCCAGACAATACTACCAACTTATGATTATGCACGTGGTGAACCACGGGGAAAACTCTCTAAGGGTCAACCACTGGAAGGCAATGGTGATTGTATTTCCTGTAATCAGTGTGTTGCTGTCTGCCCTACCGGAATCGACATTCGAGGAGGCCAACAGGAAGGTTGTATTACCTGCGGTCTGTGTATTGATGCCTGTGACTCGGTAATGGATAAAATAGGCAAGCCACGAGGCCTGATACGTTATGCTTCCCTCGATGAAATGAAACATCAGGATGTAAAACCATTTTTCAAACGTCCACGTGTACTGATTTATTCCGCTATTATTGCCTTTGCTATCAGCGGAATTATCTTTGGTTTAACTAATTTAGGCACATTTGATCTCAAAGTAATTCATGAACGTCAGCCACTGTTTGTGCAGATGAGTAGTGGTGATATCCAGAACAAGTTTGACTTGAAGATACTCAATAAAACAGATGCTGAAATGCACATCAGCATTCAAGTGACGGGGGCTGAGGGTATCACCACTCAGGGGATTCGTGAAAAAATGACATTGCCACCCAGCAAGCTAACATCTTTCCCTGTATTTGTACGTATTCCCAGAGCGAATATCAAGCAGGAACGTACGCCTATTTACTTCACCATCGAATCGTACCAGGAATTTGGCGACTCTATTGAGTACCAGAGCATGTTCTATGGCCCACGAATGTAATAAAATTGGAATCAGGTAACTCCACTATGAGCGAACTTAGTATGAATAAAAACACTATCTCCCAGGACAACCCAAAAGCCTTGAAAAACCCCTGGGTACTGGGCTGGTTAGCACTGGTTGTTGTTGTGCTAGCAGTCAACATCGGCTTCATTAGTCTGGCCTTTCTTACAAACCCAGGCCTGGTTGATGAAGACTACTATATAAAATCTCAGGACTTTGAAGAAAACCTGGTGAAATATCGTAATGCAAGAAATGCATTGGGCTGGACCTATCAAACAGACTTTCCACAAAACCCAGTTCAGAATAAGCCACAAACTTACCGTATTTCCATGGTTGATAAGGCGGGTTTACCTCTAACCGCTGCAAAAGTTACTGTAACGGCTTATCGTCCCTCTGATGCTTCTGCTGATTTTAGTGCAAGCCTGACAGAAATCGGTGCCGGTCTGTATGAAGGTTATTTAAACTTCCCTCTAAAAGGTATCTGGGATTTAAATTTTGAAGTGGTTCGTGAAGACGACAAGTTCGACTTTTCACGTCGTGCAAGCATTGTTACGCAATAAACATTAAGCAAACGGACACAAGCAGCATTCACAATTTTACTCAAAAATTACGTCATTCCCGAATTTATTTTTAGGGAATGACGGGGCTTCACCTACATTATCTATGACACAAACTCCCCGCAATATAGATACATGCTTTCACTGTGGCTTACCGGTCGATAATAAAAACCGGGTTGAAAAACAGATCCAGGGTAAATCCAGAGAGTTCTGTTGCCATGGCTGCAGTTCAGTCTGTGAAATGATTTATGACTCCGGTCTTGATGGTTTTTATCAACGCACACCAGAAGGGCAGTTACTTGCCCCCCCGCCCGAACCACCGCAGGAAACACGTCTGTATGATATTGATGAGGTGCAGAGTGAATTCGTACACAGTGAGGGCGATACGCGAGACATGCACCTGATTGTCGAAGGCATTCATTGTTCTGCCTGCGTCTGGTTAATTGAACGAAGCCTCGCGAAACGATCTGGCATACTCGATATAAAAGTGAATCTGGCCAATAAACGCCTGTTTGTAAAATGGGATAACTCACAGATAAAAATATCTGAAATAATCGACTTTCTGGGCCATATTGGTTATGCCGCCACACCGTTTAACCCTGAGTCTGCCGAAGGCAGCATAAAGAAACAAAATCGCGCACTGCTATTGCGTATGGCGTTTGCCGCATTCAGCATGATGAATCTTTTATGGGTATCTATCGCCCTCTACAGTGGTGCTGATCAGGGCGAATTTAAATCTTTATTCCACTGGGTAGGCTTTTTACTGGCAACCCCGACGCTGCTCTATTCTGGCTGGCCTTTTCTCAGAGGTGCATGGACTGGTGTAAGACACCTTAATCTGACAATGGACCTACCCATTGCGATAGGCGCTACAGCAACCTACCTGTACTCCCTGTATGTCACTGTCGCACAGCCACCGGTAGGTGAAGTGTATTACGACACCGTGGTTAATTTTATTTTTGTCATTCTGGTGGGGCGTTTCCTGGAAGCAAAATCAAAACGTCATGCCGTTGCTGCCACTCAACGTTTAATGGACTTACAACCCAGGGTTGCAACGGTATATCGCGGTAACGAAACACATATTGTCCCAATCCGCGCAATTCAGACTGACGACCTGATTCTGGTTAAGCCTGGCGATAAAATTCCAGTGGATGGTACAGTGGTCGATGGACAATCATCGGTGGATGAATCACTACTGAGTGGAGAATCGGCACCGGTTAAAAAACAGATGAATGATACACTTTCAGCTGGTACGGTAAATATTGATAATTCTCTGACCGTCAGGGTAACCGCGACCCTTCGCAATACCTCACTGGGTAAAATTATCAGCCTGGTCGAAGAGGCACAGGCGAGCAAGGCTCCCATTCAATGTATAGCAGATCGCATTGTTCCCTGGTTTGTCGCTGCCACACTGATGCTGTCTATTATTACCTTTAGCGCCTGGCTTACCACAGGCGTTGAATACGCCTTAATGGCCGCCACTTCAGTGCTGATTATTACCTGCCCCTGCGCTTTTGGCCTGGCAACACCCATGTCAATTGCAGTGGCTTCAGGACTTGCTGCACGTCAGGGGCTTTTGATTAAAAATGGTGCAGTACTGGAATACCTGTCAGATATTGAACATTTTGTATTTGATAAAACCGGTACCCTAACCCAGGGAAAAATGACTGTCCGCGATATTATTACTGAAGAAGACAGCGAACACATATTAACCCTCGCTGCACAGCTTGAGAGCCATTCTGAGCACTCTATTGCGAAAGCCATAACACAACATGCCAAACAGAAGAAACTCGTGATAAACAGCCAGCAGGTGGCTAATTTCACCAATAAGCCTGGATTCGGTATCCGTGGTGAAATAGACGGAACGAATGTATTGATTGGGACCAGCCGCTGGTTAACCAGCAATGATATTACACTTGATGAAAGCTATATTCAGCAGGCCGATCTACTACAAAGCAAAGGCATTAGCTGTGTTCATATCGCTCGCAATGAGAAGCACATTGGTTTTATTTCCATAGCCGACCAGTTAAGAGATGACGCCAAACAACTCATTAGCAATCTTCACCAGTCAGGTATAGAGGTGACACTACTCTCTGGAGACCGAAAGGCAGTCGCTAATGCCATTGCAGAAGAACTCGGTGGCATGAAAGTCATTGCGGAAGTTTTACCTGAGGAAAAAGACCAGGCAATCCTGCAGCTTCAACAACAGGGACAACGCGTTGCCATGGTCGGTGATGGCATTAATGATGCACCGGCATTAATTCGTGCCGATGTCGGCATAGCTATCGGCTCAGGCACCGATGTATCAATGGAAAGTGCAGACATTGTATTACTAAGCAATGAGCTGGATAAAATCCGCCTAGTATCGGACCTCTCGCGTCGCACTTTACGCACAATAAAACAGAATATAGCCATGTCTATCGGGTATAATATTGTAATGATACCGCTTGCCATGATGGCGTTTATTACACCTCTGTTTGCCGCCATCGCAATGCCATTTAGCTCTCTGGCGGTTATTGGTAATGCGGCACGAATACGAACCCTGTTTAAGAATATAGATTAGAGATTACGATGGATGTTATTTACGGCCTGATACCACTGATGCTGATACTTGGTCTGATTGGCGTTGTGATTTTCATCTGGTCAGTTAAAACCGGTCAGTATGATGATCTGGAAGGTGATGCTAATCGGATTCTGATGGATGAGGATGATCCACTGCTGCCACAAAACCAGAAGGGTAAAGACAAGCAGGTATGGCCTGATGCCGATGATGACTAATCAGCTCGCACACTAAAAATCAGAAAAATGTGTAACTTGGTTACGGCCTTTTTCCTTAGATTTATACATCGCCCGATCTGCTTCTTCTATCAATTGATCAAACAGCTTTGATGCATTAGCCAGATTCTCACCCGGGTGCATGGTTGTTATGCCAATACTTGCCGTCACTTTGCAATTTTTATCAGGCATATCTTGAATCACCTGTAAGTATCGATTGGCAATTTGTAACGATAAAGAACGATTTGTATCAGGAAGAATGACCAGAAACTCCTCTCCACCAAAGCGTGCAACACAATCTGTTGTACGGCTATGCTCTATCAGAACCCGAGATAGATTACTTAATAAACAGTCACCATCCAGGTGCCCATAATTATCGTTATATTGCTTGAAGTGATCCAGATCCAGTAAAACAATGGATAAGTATGCGGGCTTTCGTTTTAATCGATCCAGCTCCAACTCAAAGCAGGCATGAAAGCCACGCCGATTGTACAACTGAGTAAGCGGATCAGTTTTCGAAACCTTACTAAGCGCCTCATTTGCCTGAAGCAACTCTTTATTCGCATTAATTAATTCTATCTGTTGTAATTCTATCTTCCTTTCCATTGCTTTGCGCAATGAAATATCTCGTCCAATACCGAGAAAGCCTTCCAAATTCCCCGAGTCATCATAAATACCTGTGACAGACAAAATCACAGGAAAACGTGATCCATCTTTACGTATATAGGTCCATTCATTCTCATCGGGGATTCCCATGCGAGCTTTGGCAACAAAAACTTCAAACCCCGGCTGAATAGTAGTCCCAAGCTCTTCACTTAACAGCGCAGCCTTATAAATCACCTCATTTAGGTCATGTATAACTTCTGGTGTTTGACCAATCAGCTCCGCTTCTGAATACCCAAGCCGCATTAAGGCACCTTGGTTACAGGACAATATATTACCATCTGTATCCGTAGATATTATCGTAAAATCAGCACTATCCAGTATGAACTGTAGCCAGTTCTCATCTACTCTGGGGGAGTTATATTTCTTACTCATCAATTTTTAATCATAAGGTTTTTTATTCATAAATAATGAGACATATGCAGCCGTGATCATAAGAAAAAACATCGTTACTTTTACCTGATTGAAGGATATTAACTGTAACAATCTGTTTCCTGAACATACAGCTTACCGCATCATAGCAAGCAACAGCTATTGTATTTAATGCACTAGCTATTAAACAGTACACGTCTATTAAATATATGATTTTAGTATAGAAAAACGAACTTTATGGAACATATCATGAAAAACTTAATCATGGATACTGAAGTCATATTGTTTTCTCCTTGTCAAACCAGGTAGATTATGGATTAAACACATACCCCATTTATCATTCAGCACGAATACTATGATTACCCCATAAGTCGATATGTCAGAATATTCTCAAAATAAAGCAAGCAAATAAGGTTCTACAACTACACGACTAGATATAGGCACTCTTACGAAGATACTGGGGAACAGGTTTCTGAGACTGAAAAGTGCACATGAGATAAAATTGACACTGTAAAAGCAAACTTACTATTATTCCACGCATAAAAAAAGGGACTATATAGTCCCTTTTATATCGTATCTGCAAGAATTACTTCTTCTTAGCAGCTCGTTTTTTACGTTTCTTAGCAGCTGGCTTCTTAGCCGCTGGCGCAGCTGGTGTACCTGCCAATGCTTTAACCAGGGCTTCAGAGCGTTTAACTGTATCCTTGGTTTGAGCTTTTACTGCTGCAGTAGTCGCTTTCATTTCAGCGAGTTTGGCTTTCATTGCTGCTAACGGATTTGCTTTTTTTGCAGTTGTTTTTGCTTTATCTTTTTTCTTTGCGGCCATCTTCAATTACCAGAGTTCGTTATAGAGGTGATTAACATATCTTTAATAAAAAAGAATATAACCTATTATATATGAAATTAAAAAAATACAAGTTATTTTTTTAATTATTTTCACAATTTAGTTGTGAAATAGACTTAAATATTGAAATCTACATACGCAATATCTTTGAAAGATGAGTTAAGACAGGGCTAATAGACTGCTGCTTAAAAATCTGGGTTAGATTTTTATGTAAAACACAGTTCTTGAATGAAATGATTTCACGTCAAATACCACTTAATTATCAGTACTCAACATTCACAATATTTTGAGCCTGATTAAGTCATCAGATAAATCATGATAAGCCTATCGAGTAATATCCAACATCAGGGGTACGAATATAAACTCAGTAGCATTCCAGCTAAGCGCAAATTGACTTTGTATCACGTGAAACACATGCATTTATTCACATACAATAAAGACCTTCCATTTACAGGCCTCCCCTTCAACAACCGACGATATCGATAACCCTGAGAATACAAATACCTGCCCTAACTAAGCACGCATCATATTCGTCGAGTTATTTTACAGTCGCCAATCAACATAAAAATAATGATTGAATTATGCATCGACATCCATTATCAAGCTTTGAAGATGCCTGGAGAGTTTTCAGGTAAACATAACGCGCAACGATGATATAACAACAAAAAGCCTTAGAATCAGCTTGAAAGTAAACATTTTCAGCGTACTAGAACAGACTTCAATGCACACTATTCCAGCAACCATACCCAAAAGTGCTCATTTGCACCAAGATGTGAGCCAACAATGATAATCAATGCTTATTTCGCTTAATCCTGACAATTAGGTCTATACTTCAGTGGCTAAACTTCAGTGGCTGAAATAATTAGTGAAAAACGACAATTGAGGCCAAAAGAAGCATGCATTACAGAGGTCAAACAGGTAAACTAGACTATTCTGGCGTAACACACTAAAACTTGCCAGATTCCCATCAGGATACACCAGCCAGACCCTCTGACGTTCCTCCTTATACTCTTGAATACCAGGCACATTACATGACCACTGATACGGCAAGCACATTTAGCCAGCTTTCACTAAATCCATCTATTCTTACAGCACTTGATGAGGTGGGTTATGAAAAGCCATCACCGATACAGCTACAAACCATTCCATTATTACTGCAAGGTAAGGATCTGGTAGGCCAGGCACAAACCGGTACCGGTAAAACCGCAGCTTTTGCACTACCGATGCTCTCAAGGCTCAATTTAAAGCAGAAAACACCTCAATGTATGGTGCTTGCCCCCACACGTGAGCTGGCAATACAGGTTGCAGAAGCGTTCCAGAAATATGCCAAGCATATGAAGGGCTTTCACGTACTTCCAATATATGGTGGTCAGGACTATCGCGGTCAGATTCGCGCACTGGATAGAGGCGTTCATGTGGTCGTTGGCACTCCCGGTCGCGTCATGGATCATATGCGTAGAGGCACATTAAAACTCGATGGTTTAACCTCACTGGTACTCGACGAAGCTGATGAAATGCTACGTATGGGATTTATAGATGATGTTGAATGGATTCTGGAGCAATTACCTGAACAGCGACAAATCGCACTTTTTTCAGCCACTATGCCGCAGCAAATACGTCGCATTGCAACTGAATATCTCAATCAGCCTGAACAGGTCACGATAAAAGTCACCACAACCACTGCAGAAACCATACGACAAAGATTCTGGCCAGTGAGTGGTACTCATAAACTGGATGCACTGACACGTATACTGGAAGCAGAAACGTTTGATGCAATGATCATCTTTGTGCGGACTAAAACATCGACAGTCGATCTGGCTGAAAAACTGGAAGCACGTGGTTACGCATCTGCTGCACTTAATGGTGACATACAGCAGAATATCCGTGAACGTACCATTGACCACCTAAAAAAAGGCCGACTGGATATCATTGTTGCCACTGATGTTGCAGCGCGTGGTCTTGATGTTGAACGTATCACCCATGTCGTCAATTATGATGTCCCACATGACACCGAGTCATATGTTCACCGTATTGGGCGAACCGGCCGCGCTGGTCGTCAGGGAGATGCCATTTTGTTTGTAGCACCCAGGGAAAAACGTATGTTACATGCGATAGAAAAGGCAACACGCAAGAAAATCGACATCATGGAACTGCCTACAACCGAGTTTATCAATGATAAACGTATTGCAGAATTCAAACAGAAAATTACCGATACGCTGGCAACTGAAGAACTTGGCTTTTTCTATCAGTTACTGGAGCAATATCAGCAGGAGCATAATACGCCAGCACTTGAAATTGCTGCCGCTATGGCACAGATGCTACAGGGCGACACACCACTGCTACTTAAAAACAAACCGCAGAAGCCACCACGCACAGACTGGGACCAGGATTCTGGCAAAACCACACCCAGGAAACGTGAAAGAAAAAATACTGATCGTAAACCAAAACGGAACCGCGTGGAAATTGATGCCGATATGCAACAATACCGAGTAGAAGTGGGTCACAACCATAATGTCAAACCGGGTAATATAGTCGGTGCTATAGCCAATGAAGGTGGCATTGACAGCGAATTCATTGGCAAAATAGACATCCACGATGACTACAGCCTGATTCATTTACCCAGCGGTATGCCTAAAACGGTAATGCAGGACTTAAGAAAAGCACGCGTTGCAGGACAACCATTAAACATTTCTCAACTTGGCAGTAAGCAAAATTCAAAACAGGCTACTAAACCATCAAAGAAACCTGCCAGTAAAAAAGCTAAAAAGAGAAAAAAGGATAAAAAGAAAAAAACCACCCAGAAATAAACAGACTCTCAATAGAAGTTAGGCAAAGGATTGCTTATCTTATCTAAAACAAGAAAAACAGAGTGTAAAACTAACGGCACAATAAATAGCTTTATAAAAAAGATAACTCTATTTAATTCAATTAATATAAAAATCTAGATTTTTATATTACACGACGGCAAATAGCGCCTGATATCATCTAACGCAAAAGTAAAATATTGTGTAATACTCCACACCTAAAACAGAGCTTATTAATATTGGCTAATCATACAAGAAACGGCGCGTAGCCAACACATTTACCATCTCTGCCTGTTTCACCCCACCACCAAATAGGCATTACAGTTAACTCTAAATTACTTCTATAAAACAGGATT
Source organism: Gammaproteobacteria bacterium (assembly GCA_041589455.1). Taxonomy (GTDB): domain Bacteria; phylum Pseudomonadota; class Gammaproteobacteria; order SZUA-229; family SZUA-229; genus SZUA-229. The sequence goes on from JBFHVQ010000027.1 coordinate 32,984, forward strand.
TATTCATCTCTGAAGAACAAAATCAATACCAGGCGAATAGGATTTGAGCATCCCCACCCATAAACAAAGCCATTGAAATTAACAGTAATATATATTATATATTACTTTCGCTTTTACCTTATGCAGACAAACCAGCCTAAAAATAGCAGCAAATTTACCTTTAAAAAGTAACCCGATAATAACTGTGTTAATCTGCGATTTACATAATCAATAAAATACAAGATTAACCACATCAGGAGAATACATTGATTAAAATTTTAGCACTTACTTTCGTTCCCCTCTTATTAACTAACACAGCATTTGCAGGCGACTCTCTCAATGCTGATGATATTAGGGCGCTATTCACAAATAAAACATTTGATATTCATAATGTAGTCAAAGACAAAAACCTTAAAGCTTTTAACAGTGCTGATGGAAAACATCTGGTTTATATTCCATGGAAAGATAAAATCTCAAAAAGAAAATGGTGGTTAGAAGACAACAAACATTGTACTAGCCATCCGAAAAGAGGAGACAGCTGTAAAGTTATAATCAATATGGGTGAAGGCGTATATCACGGCATTACTGATGCTAAACACACTCATACCTTAAGTAATTTCCGTGATGGTAATCAGCTTTGATGGATCAATTACAATTGCCAGAAAGCCCTGGCCTACGACCTGGATAACAGGCCTACGCCTGGGTTGTGATTGTGTAGTTTGTAGCAAAACAGCAACTGAAGGAAAACCATGACACATAATAATGATCATAATAATGAACAAAATCCTCAGCCCTTTGCTTTCAACTATAAAATGATATCGCTTATACTAGTTTATCAATTATGGATTGTTGCCTTAATACAGGCATATGGCTGGCTCCCAGCTATATTTGCATCTGTCGTAACAGGTGGCTGGTTATCAGGCTGGCCTAAAGGTATTTTAAAAAATACTATTTTTGTTTTCGTATTTTCTATTATTTTACCTTTATCTATTATTGTTGGCCTAGAATTAGAGGCAAACCCGGTTAATCCATAACTAAGAACGTTACAACATTGTGCCCAGGCCAACAGTAAATACAGATCTACTGCCTGTATCTCATAAAAATACTTATTTGTGTATAACTGCTTCAGGTAATTGCAGTATTTAAAGTAAATGACGGCTAAGATCCGCTTTGCCGATACTGATATCCTTAAAACTGGAATGATACTAGTGGTTCAACGCCTCATAGCGAGCCACTTCTATGAAGATGTATAACGTCTACTTTGATATAAAGATTATCAGTGATTTGCAGGCACACACTCAACGTGCACAGGAAAGACACTTACGGAGTATCATCTATGAATACCAGTAAATATATTACTGCTATAACACTGCGTGTTTTAATGGATGATTATGTTCTCGATCCA
>JBFHVQ010000028.1:0-32768 GCA_041589455.1 Gammaproteobacteria bacterium
TGGCCGTATGATTAACCCACTTAATGCGCCTCACTCAATTCAGGCTATTTTCCACCCAGGTTATCAATCTGTACATCAGGATGCAGCCAATATTATGGGACATGAGCAGATCGCGGTATTTAAGGGTGAAGCGGGTGAAGTTGAACGTAACCCAGACACCAAATGCACAGTTTCTTATGCCATAGATGGCAAAACCTGGGACGAAGAATGGCCAGCGATGTTTGAAAAACGTCATGTTAAGGAAAAAAGTCTGGATGAAAACAGACTGATTCCAGTCTGGCGTGGTGAAGAACAGGACGAATATGCCGAAGCAGCCATCATTGGCACGACCGCCATTGCTCTTCGCTTACTCAACAAGGCTGATACACCAGAGCAGGCTTTGCAGCTTGCTTCAGAAATGTGGTCAAACAGAGACAAAACTCGTCATTAGACTTCAGTCGCACCCTGTCCCAGGGTGCGACAGCTTTCTTCATTTTGATCATGATGAGAGCTTTAATACATCACTTACTTATTTTTAAATAGATTGGAGCTTTTTATGTCTATTGAACGCGCCCTGTTTGCCTTTGGTGGCATTATGGTTATGCTGACTTCAGTGTTAGCCTTATTTCATCACCCGGCATGGACATGGTTTACCCTGTTTATTGGCTTTAACTGCCTGCAAAGCTCATTCACAGGATTCTGTCCCCCGAAAGTGCTTCTGAAAAAATTTGGTTTAAAAACTGAAGCGGAGCTGGCACAACAATAACAGGCCAGTTAAAGTAGCAGGGATGCTACAACTAATTTTTAATAGATAACGTATGGCGGCAAGGAAAGACAGATGAAGAGTTCAATCACCCGTCTATTAAGCTGTGTACTTGCTGGGCTAATTGGTGGCTTTAGCTATACCATGTTATTCAACGCAAAGAACACCAGTATCGAGTATTCTCCTGCTCCTGAAGTTATTCAGAACCCGTTTAAAACCACATCCATAGAACCCGACAACTTGCAGATCGAACAGCTATTACAAAGAGTTGATCAACTTGAATTCGAACTACAGGAAATCAAAAACCAGACAGCCAGCATTGAACACAACACTAATACTGAAGAAAGCTCACCACAAAGCATCATAAACATCGCTAGACGTCCTGTACAGCCTAATACCGAAGACCTGATAACTGCCGGAGTTAATCCAGAATTAGCGGAAGATATACTGCGACGAATCAGTCAGCAGGAATATCGTAGACTGCAGCTACAAAACCTGATTAGCCGGGGCACCCAGGAAGAAAAACGTTATTACCGAAAAGAATTACGTGAATTAACAACTAACCCTATCTCATTGCGTGATGAACTCGGTGAAGCGCAATATGATAACTACCTGTATAGTAGTGGGCAGAACAATCGAGTAAAAATAAGTTCGATTATGGCTGGCTCTCCAGCAGAAACCGCCGGCTTCGAAACTGGCGATGTGATACTTAGCTATGACAGTAAAAAAGTCTTAAACTGGAATGACTTAAGAAAAATTACACGTGAAGGTGACATTAATAGCTATACCAATGTAGAAGTTTTACGTGACGGCCAACCGATGATGCTGGTAGTTAGTCGTGGCACCCTGGGAGTAAAACTCGATACGATCCGACTCGACCCAGACCTTTAAGTACTCTGGTTTGGTTAATCTATCGAGTCAATTTTTTTTCAAAACCGGCAATACACCACCCTGATCAACCGCATACTCTTCAGCCAGCCAATATCCTACTACCGCTACCAGCTTGTCGTCTGCATAAAGCAAGGGAACTCTGTCTCTTTCCCATGCCGGTATATCCGCTTCCTGAAATAACGATTTGAGATCACGATGTCCCTTTCTCCCTGCAGGCTGAATTTTTTCACCACCCTGTCGAAATCTGACTGTTAACTGCATTTCAGTAATGGCATTAGATAAAGCAGTATTAGCCTCTGCATTAGCCTGCTTTTCCAGGCTAAATGTTTGCTGTAACGAATCGATATGAAGCAATCTGCTCTTATCAAACTGCAACACCTGAGATGGATCATGCTGCCGTTTCTCAATGCAGTAAAGTCCGTCACGGAAACGCCTGACCTCAGTATTTGCCCAGCTAATCAGTACATGGGTATCATTTGATGGGCTCTGGATCTGTGAAATAATCTGCTGCAAAACCGCCCTGGATGGCATGGAAGACTGCTGGCACTTAAGCCAGTAACGCAGCACATTTCTAAGACGTGCACTGTCGAGCTGCTTTAAACCAGGAATATGTAGACACTTATTATTCTGAATAACTGTTTGCAAATCCTGCTCTGCTAGCTGTTCTAATAAGCGCATATTTTCTGCCTGCTGTTCTGCAAACTGCGAGAGTGTTCTGTTCAGGGCAGGCCAGCGTTGTTGTATGCCGGGGATCACACTGAGCCTTAGAAAATTACGATCATATTGTTGCGAGAGGTTACTTGGATCTTCAATCCAGATGAGTTGATATTGCCTGGCATAATGCAAAATACTTGACTGACTGATCTCAAGTAATGGCCGAAAATGCCAGCCTTCCGCAAACGGTATGATAGCGGGCATCGCAGCCAGTCCCGCTGCTCCCGCACCTCTCAAAAGCTGAAGCAAAACTGTTTCGGCCTGATCATCAAGATGTTGCGCAGTCAGTAAACAGGAATTTTCCCCAATGATTTTTGCAAATGCCTGATAGCGAGCGGTACGAGCTGCCGCTTCCGGGCTTTCCCCTTTTTCTGGGTGGGCATTAACGGCAACACACTGAAAAGGAATATTGTATTGCTGACACTGTTGTTCACAATGCCTGGCCCAGTCAGTGGATTGGGCCTGCAGGCCATGATCAATGTATATTGCGTAAACCGGTAAGTCAGAAGACTGAAGCAGATGCAACAGCACCTGTGAATCTACTCCGCCACTGTATGCCAGACACCAGCTATCGATTGAATACTTTTGCGCCAGCTGAGTTAGCTGGCGTAGAATTTCCGATGGATTTAGCGAATGCTTATTCGTTAAATTCGCCATAGCCCATCAGGCGTTGGTAACGAGTATCTAACAGTTTATCGACTCCCATCTGGTTAAGGTTTTCGAGACTGTCTTTTAATGCCTGGCGAATATTTCGCGCCGTTGCATCAACATCACGATAAGCACTACCCAGAGGCTCATCAATGATCTGGTCAATTAAACCCAGCTCTTTCAGGCGACCTGCAGTAATTCCCAGGGCTTCTGCTGCATCCTGCGCCTTCTCTGCACTCTTCCATAAAATCGAGGCACAGCCTTCAGGGGAAATAACAGAGTAAGTGCTGTATTTAAGCATCATAGTACGATCACCAACACCAATCGCCAGTGCACCACCAGAGCCACCTTCACCAATAACGGTACAGATAATTGGGGTCTTTAGTGCCGCCATTTCAAACAGGTTACGTGCAATCGCCTCTGACTGTCCACGTTCTTCTGCACCAATACCCGGATAGGCACCTGGCGTATCAATAAAGGTGATAATGGGTAAATTGAAGCGTTCGGCTGTTTTCATCAGCCGTAATGCCTTTCGGTAGCCTTCTGGTCTCGGCATACCGAAATTTCGGCGAATTTTTTCTTTGGTATCACGGCCTTTCTGATGACCAATAACCATGACCGGCTTACCATCAAGACGTGCCATTCCACCCACGATCGCTTTATCGTCTGCAAAAGTACGATCACCATGCATTTCTTCAAAATCAGTAAAAACACGACTGATGTAATCGAGCGAATGAGGACGCTGTGGATGACGTGCCAACTGCGACGTTTGCCAGGAACTCAATTTACTAAAGATTGACTCTGTCAGTGTCTGACACTTTGTTTGAAGACGATTGATTTCTTCACCAATATTGACTTCGCTATCGTCACCCACGTAACGAAGTTCTTCAATTTTTGCCTCTAACTCGGCAATTGGCTGTTCAAATTCCAGAAAATTAGGATTCATTATATTCTTGATTAATGTTGCGCCCTGTTATGGGGCATGACTAAATACTATCGAGAACCAATGATAACCTGCAACGCTTAACATACCAAGCAACCAGCAGAAAATCGGGAAATATTTTGTACCAAATGGTTTCAGACCCTCATCAGAGGTGTTCGTTATTAGATTTACGACTACTCATCACCTGATTTAGATCATTTTATCGATTATTTGATCATATTGGCCCAGATCATATATGAAAATTTCCCGCTGTTCTCTCATTCCAAAATCCCTGTGCTAGTATTATTCAACAACTTTTTTAAGCTGAGCATAATCTTTTATGGACAAAGCCAGGCCATCAGCGGGTAGTATCATTATTGCAGATGATGACCCTGCTATTCTATTGCTTCTGAGACACATTTTAGTGAGTGAGCACTATGATGTCACAGAAGCCACTTCTGGACATGAAGTCATCGAACTCTGTCGAGAGTTTAATTACGATCTGGCTATCTTCGATCTGGTGATGCCAGGAATGAACGGCATTCAGGCTTGCTATGAAGTCAGCTTCCAGGTGACATGCCCGCCGCCGGTATTGATCATTACCTCGCTGGATGATGATAACTCGGTCAGCAATGCCTTCGATGCCGGTGCTGTCGACTATATAACCAAGCCAATCAACTGGTCCGTTTTCAAACAACGAGTTAAGCGTATTGTTGAAGGCGAGCAGTACCGTAAGCAGGTACGTCAGCTTGAGTTTCATGATGTACTGACTGGATTACCCAACCGCGCACTGCTCCTGGATCGCCTCGAATCAGCTATTAACCGAGCACAACGAGGTGACAAACTGGTTGCACTAATGATGGTCGACCTGGACAACCTTAAATTAGTTAATGAAACCCTGGGGCACCATAATGGTGACAAGCTGATCTTGTCAGTGGCTAACCGATTGCGTCAGACAATGCGCGAAACAGACACACTCTCTCGCACAGGCGGTGATGAATTTAATCTGATCATAGAAAACATTCAGAAACTGGAGGATATAGGCATTCTGGCAGCTAAATTTTCCAGAATCATTGAGCACATGATGACGATTCAGGATCATGAAATACATGTCAAAGCGAGTATTGGCATCAGCGTCTATCCTCAGGATGGAGATCAGGTCGGTAGCCTGTTAAGTAACGCCGACTCAGCTCTGCATAGAGCCAAAGAGATGGGAGGAAATGTCCATGAATTTTATTCGCCTGAAATGGGTAAAAAAGCCAACCGCAGATTAAAGCTCGAACACAGTCTACGCACAGCCATTGAAAACCACCAACTGCTGGTCTACTACCAGCCTAAGGTCGATCTGAAAGATGGTAAGGCCTGGGGAATGGAAGCATTAGTTCGCTGGGATCATCCGGAACATGGCATTATTCCACCAGATGAATTCATTCCTATTGCTGAGGAAACCGGGCTGATATTAGCCCTGGGTAAATCAGTCATTGAACAGTCCTGCGCACAGTTCAAACAATGGCAGGAGCAAAATCTGCAACTCACCAATCTGTCCATTAATGTATCTGCCAGGCAGTTCAAGGAACAGGATCTAGTGAGTCTTCTAAAAGAGGTAATCAACGAGCATCAACTGGACCCGGAGCACATAGAGCTGGAACTCACGGAAAGCACGCTTTTAAATAATGAAGACCAGGCCCTGGCTATTCTCACTGAGTTACACAATATGGGCATAGTACTATCAATTGATGACTTCGGCACAGGCTATGCCTCACTGGCCTATCTGAAACGACTGCCGATTGATGTTTTGAAAATTGACCGCTCATTTACTGATGGCATTATGCATGACCCCGATGACCAGGCCATAATCAATGCTATAAATGGACTAGCGAGAGGACTGGGGCTTAAACTCGTTGCTGAAGGAATAGAAACACAGGATCAGCTGGAACAGATTAAAAGGCTTGGGGTCGATTATGGTCAGGGCTACTATTGGAGCCCACCCAGACCAGCCGAACAATACTGTGACATGCTGGCTACAATCAACCCATCCTGACATACGAGACTATCAATCAGCTCGTTAGCAATTAAGCTATCAATTCGTTACATAGCCTCTATACATTCACGTAGCACCATGGTTGCAAAAGCTCCCGCTGGAAGTGTGAAACTAATATTCAGGGTAGCGCCATCAATTGACCACTGCATGTCCTGAGGAATTAACCGTAGTGAACGCCTTTCCTGTTTAAGCCGAGCAGACTCAAGACCTCGAGCAAAATCCTCGTATTCTTCAGCGATGGAAGACTCCAGCGCTAGCACCTGCTGTCTCGCCATTGACTCACCCTCTCCCCAGAGACAGCCTGTCAGGTTAATTTCATTATCCTGCATACGCTGAAAATTCTGTTCAGGATCTTCATCGACGAAACAGGCAGTTTTGTTATTCAACATATACACTTCACCGGACAATGGTGCCAACCAGGATTGTTGCTGTATACGCTGGGAAAGCAACTGATTAAATAACCAGGAACGTGCAGCTGAAAGATAAAGCCCTCTTTGCTGTTTCTTAAGCTTTCTAAAGGTGCCATTAAACATTTTCAGCGCCTTGTCCAGGTTTGCCATTTCTCGTCCAAACCGCTGTTCACCAAAGTAGTTGGGAACACCCTGCTGCTGGATACCCTGTAACACACTATCAAGCTGCGTAGTATCGCCTTGCAAGTCAGTAACTCGCAGGGTGAAGCGATTACCGCTTAAAGCACCTCGCTTTAACTTTCTGTCATGTCGTGAAGCCTCAATAATCTGAAACTCTTCAGAATCAAGTGTTGAGAAATCAGGGTCAGCAAGCCCCGGCAAATGCAAACTAAACCATTGGGTTGTCACCGCATGACGATCCTTCATGCCGGCATAGCTGACATGCATAGCCTTTACTGACGCCCATTTAGCCAGTTGCTGGGCAACCCAGTCCGTGTTACTGCCATCCTTTTTTATCTTAAGCCACAAATGTTCCCCCTCGCCTGAGGGAACTATGGGCATCACCTCATCCACAATAAAGTCTTCATTGTGGACTTTCAGGCGACCTTTCACCTGAGGGACACCATGGGCACAGGCCAGTTCACTGAATTGATAATTCATAAAAGCGCTTTTAAAACAGAAGGATAGAGATTTTAGCACAGAGCGATACATGGTCCTTAGCTATTTTTAATACATTCGTCTAACTAATGACCCCCTTGACAATTTTTGACTCTTCGTCATATTCTATAATCATGTCACATTTCTTTTCACAAGCCCCTTCTTCCATGCCACGCAAACAGCGTGAACTGTATGAGCGCGAACAATTGATTCTTGATACCGCACAGAAAATTCTGCAACACGAAGGCCTGCAAAGTCTGACGATGGACAGGGTGGCAGCAGAAATCGAATACTCTAAAGGTACGGTTTATAACCATTTTTGCAGTAAAGAAGAAATTATCAGTGGCATTAGCTGTCGATGCATGATTAACCTGATAGAAATGTTTGGTCGCGCAAGAGATTACCCTGGCAATCACCGAGAACGTATTGCAGCAATTGGCGTTGCTCATAGTCTGTATGCACAACTTCACCCTGCCGAACTACAGAATATGCAAATCATTAAATCATCCGCGGTAAGAGAAAAAATCGCAGCAGAAAAACAACAACAGTTACTACAACTTGAACAACAGGTCACAGGCATCGTACTGGATATCGTAAAAGATGCGATGCGAGATGGTGACTTGCCAACTGACCAGCCCTGCCTCCCCGACAGTATTGTGCTGGGGCTCTGGACCATGGGCTACGGATCAAATTTATTACACCTGTCAGGCATACCCTTCGACCAACTGGGTATGCAACAACCTCTCGAAATGGTCTGGCTAAATAGCCACAAATTACTCGATAGCTACCAATGGCAACCATTAAGTTCTAGTTTTGACATAAAAAAACTTCGAGATCGTTTATGTAATGAGTTATTCGCAACAGAAAAACAATTGCTAGAAAACAATAAATAATTGAAATAACAAGGAGAGCACGATGCTGGTCAGATACACTGAATGGATATTGAAGTGGCGTTATCCGGTAATATTATTATCGCTGGTTATCGTCGGCCTGATTGGTACCGGTGCTCCAAAGCTAATGCCATTTTCAAATGATTATCGTGTTTTTTTTAGCGCTGATAATCCACAGCTTAAAGCATTTGAAAACTTACAGAACACCTACACAAAAGATGATAATGTACTGATTGTCATCTCCCCTAAAAACGCCAAAGTATTTACCCCTGAAACACTCGCAGCGGTTCAGGCATTAACTGAAGAGTCATGGCAGATACCTCATTCAATTCGTGTCGACTCCATTACCAACTACCAGCATACATATGCAGAACAGGACGACCTGATTGTCGATGATCTGGTGGTAGAGCCAGACAATCTGGATGCACAACAGCTTGAATATATTAAGCAGGTAGCTTTGAATGAGCCCTTACTCAATAAACGACTCATTTCAGAAAATGCTGCACATACGGGTATTAATGTAACGATTCAACTTCCGGGCAAAAACCAGATGCTGGAAAACCCTGAAACCGTTGCCTATGCTCGAAAAATATTAGCTGAAGCAAAAGCCAGTTATCCGGAAATTGATTTCAGACTAGCCGGTATGACAATGATGAACAATGCCTTTCCTGAAGCAAGTCAGGCAGATGGGCAAACATTAATCCCACTAGCATTTGCCGTTATCATAGTCGTGTTGCTGTTCCTGCTTAGAGGCTTTAGTGGCACCGCCGCAACGGTCATACTTGTTATCTGCTCGATTATCATCGGCATGGGCATGGGTGGCCACACCGGCATTAAGCTAACACCACCATCCGCTTCTGCACCGATAATTATCTTGACCATTGCGATTGCCGGCGCGGTACACTTGCTGGTCACTATGTTGCAGGAAATTCACCGCGGCATGTCAAAACATGATGCCATCGTTGAAAGTATGCGTGTTAATTTCACCCCAATATTGTTAACCAGCTTAACCACATCATTAGGCTTTTTAAGTTTAAATTCGAGTGATGCACCGCCATTTGGTGATCTTGGCAATATGTCTGCATTTGGTGTTGCAGGTGCGTTTTTTCTTACCGTTACATTTCTGCCTGCCATCATGTTTATCTTGCCGATCAAGGCAAAACATCATGTCGCTGGCACTGGTCTGATGAAAAAACTGGGTAAATTCGTTATCAGGCAACGTAAAGTTTTACTCACCACATTCAGCCTACTGGTGGTGTTTTTCATATCAATGATTACACAAAACCAGCTCAACGATGTTTTCGTAAATTATTTTGATGAATCGGTAGAGTTCAGGCAGGACACCGATTTCACAACCGAGAACCTAACTGGCACCTATACCATTGCCTACTCACTGAATAGTGGTACCAGGGAAGGCGTTAGCCAGCCAGAATTTTTAAAACAGGTTGAAAACTTTGCAAACTGGTACCAGCAACAACCTGAAGTCATCCATGTATCAAGCATTACTGATACATTCAAACGTCTCAATAAAAACATGCATGGGGATGACCAGAGTTATTATCGCCTGCCAGAAAATCGCGAACTAGCAGCGCAATACTTACTGCTTTATGAAATGTCATTACCTTATGGTCTTGATTTAAATAATCAGATCGATGTGGCCAAACAGGCAACCAAGCTACAGGTGGTACTCAAAACCATATCATCGAATGAACTGCTTGAACTCGAAGATCGCGCAATGCAATGGATGCAACAGAACACCCCTGATCTAGCAACTGCTGGCGCTAGCCCTTCTATTATGTTTGCGCACATTGGAAAACGAAACATTGTTAGTATGCTGGGCGGTACAACCATCGCACTGTTTCTAATTTCAGTGATACTGATCGTTGCATTAAAATCATTCAAGTATGGCCTGGTTAGCCTGATACCCAATTTATTCCCTGCTGGTGTGGCATTCGGCATCTGGGGACTTGTTGTGGGTGAAGTTGGTTTGGCCCTGTCCGTTGTAACAGCAATGACACTGGGTATTGTGGTTGACGACACGGTACACTTTATTAGCAAGTACATCCGTGCACGAAAAGAAAAGCAACTAAATAGTCAGCAGGCTGTTCAATACGCCTTTAATAATGTAGGTGTCGCGCTATGGGTTACTTCACTGGTACTGGTAGCAGGCTTTCTGATACTGGCGCAATCCACTTTTGAGTTAAACTCAGGAATGGGTTTAATGACCAGTATAATCATCAGTATTGCACTGATACTCGACTTTTTATTATTGCCACCACTACTCATTGCTTTAGATTCCGATAAAAGCGAACAAACAGCTTAAGGACATAATAATGAAATTCAATATATCAACTTCACTAAAATATTCATTAGCCATAACACTGAACCTGCTGCTAATACCTGCTGCAATAGCTGATGATGCAGCACGCGGACTTGAAATTGCCACAGAAACAGATCGACGAGATACCGGTTTTATTGATCTAACAGCTGAAATGGTAATGGAATTAAAAAACAAACAGGGACAGACCAATACTCGACAGGTTCGGGTAAAAACACTGGAAGTAGAAGGTGATGGCGATAAAGGCCTGTCTATTTTTGACACCCCCGCCGATATTAAAGGCACTGCCTCACTAACTTATTCACATGCACTAAAACCGGATGAGCAATGGCTATATCTTCCTGCTCTAAAACGAGTTAAGCGAATCAGTTCAAAAAACAAATCAGGCCCATTTATGGGCAGTGAGTTTGCCTACGAAGATATCTCTTCGCAGGAAATAGAAAAATATACATATAAATATATCAAAGATGAGACACTTAATGGCATCGATACATTTGTCATTGAACGCTACCCTGCCTATAAGTTTTCCGGCTATACACGCCAGCTAGTATGGATTAATAAAAAAGAATATCGCCCTGAAAAAATCGATTTCTATGACCGAAAAAATGTCTTGCTTAAAACCCTGACCTATCATGGCTATCAGCAATACCTTAATCAATTCTGGCGCTCTGACGTAATGAAAATGGTCAATCACCAGACCGGTAAATCAACAACATTAACCTGGAAGAACTATCAGTTTAAAAATGGACTTACCGATAGTGATTTCAACCGTAATAGCCTGAAGCGTGCCCGGTAATAAATTAAAACTAATAATTCATTTAAATGGCTCACAACGACACAATGAAGACTCGGATTTCCAGCTTATTGATAAGCACATTGATATGCTCATCACCTGCCGTGGCAGAGTGGTCGGGCAATTTCAGCTTACAGAACCGTTATTTTTTTCACTCGCCATTACCATTAATTGAAGACTCATCTCAAGAACAATATTATCCTTCTGTCTCTTCCGAGGTCGAATATTACACTGACTGGGACAATCAGGACCGTAGTATCACTATCAAAGGCTTCCTGCGTCTTGATCAATATGATGTAGAACGTACCCATGGAGACCTGCGTGAGTTTTATTACCAGTATGTTTTCACTGACTGGGAATTACGCATGGGCATTAGCAAGGTGTACTGGGGTGTTACCGAAGCCCAGCACCTTGTGGATATCATTAACCAGAATGATGCCGTTGAAAATATCGACAACGAAGACAAGCTGGGCCAACCTATGTTTATGCTGAGTCGTGAACTGGATTCAGGCACAGTCAATGTATTTGTCCTGCCTTATTTTCGTGAACGCACATTTAAGGGAATCGATGGGCGGCCAGCTACGACTTCGTTCATTGATAGTAACTTTGCCAGCTATGAGTCCAGTAAAGAACAAAAGCACATAGATTACGCCGCTCGCTGGTTTAGCTATCTGGATGACCTGGAATATGGCTTGAGTGTATTCAGCGGAACCAGCCGAGAACCTGTGCTACTACCACGAATAATTAATAGCAATAATACTCTGACCCCCTATTACCCACAGATGACGCAATTCGCACTAGATGCACAATTAACAACTGAGGAGTGGTTATATAAACTTGAGCTGATTCATAGAGACTGGCAACAGTTCGATTTTAATCAGTTCAAATTGGTGGATACGCGTTTTACTGCACTAACAGCGGGGTTTGAATACACCATCGTCGGCATTATGCAAAGCTATGCTGATCTGGGTATTGTAATGGAATATTTATACGATGATCGCGACCATGAATCCACTAACCTGTTCCAGAATGACGTCATGCTGGGTTTACGTCTGGCGATGAATGACAGTGACTCTAGCGAAGCCCTACTAGGCATTATCTATGACATGGATTATTACGAAAGAGCCGTTAGTCTTGAAGCCAAACGAAGATTCATGGGCAACTGGACAGCAGAACTTGAAGCTCGCTTTTTCAGCAATACCAACAGTCAAAGCATCACCCATGGCTTACGCCATGAGGATTTTCTACAGCTAGATTTAAGCTATCATTTCTAATCGGTAGAAATAACAACTTAAATCACCTGCTAATTCTCTGAATATTTTATTTCGAGATTGATTTTAATTTCTGAATAATGTCAGATGGTTCAGATCTCTTTTTATAATCGACATCTGCCTGACTTAGTACAATAGTGCCACTCTGATCTATAATATAAGTACCTGGTACAGGAAGCACTGCTCTTCCCTTACCATTAAAGCTTTCTACATCAAGCCCGTGTTTCATATACACAGCATTTAACTTTTCTGGTAATTCAAAATACAGCTGATAAGACTTCATCACCTGACTATCAAGATCACTCAACACTTCAAATGTATATTTATCCTTATTTATCTGTTCCGCCGATTTATCAGGTTTTTGAGGAGTCACCAGAATCAACTCCGCCTTATATTTTTTCATTTCAGGAACGGCCTTCTGTAACGCCCGCAAATGCAAGTTACAGAATGGGCACCAGGCGCCTCGATAAAAAACCATCACCACAGGACCCTTAGCCAGTTTATCCTGTAAACTCACTTTCTGACCAAATGCATTACCTAGTGTAAATAAAGGCGCTTTATCTCCTGCCTTCAGCCCTGGATCTGGCATAGTCGCCTGTAAATCTTTTGCTGCCTGCTCCATGATCTGAATATCTTCAGCTGAAAAAGGCGATTTATTGTTCTTAGATTCTTCCGTATATTGTTTCAACATTTCTGCGTAGCTATTAGATAAATCAGTAGCATGAACAAGTGACACAACACTTAACAGTAAAACGGTCAATAAACGCATTATTTTCTCCTCTTTGAGAATATTAGCCTGGACTACCTGGATGACTTCCAGATTCCAGACACAGAACGATCACTACCAAATATTGATACCACTAAACAAAATAAAGAGATTACCGAAAATACTATAACCGGTAAAAAGTACCCATAATCCAGTGTGCTCAGCTTGGTCAGTAAAAACCAGGCAACAATTATTGATAAAAATCCAAAAAGCGCCCCTATGCCGAATAGGGCATAGCGATGTGATGGTTTATATTCATATCTGTCTGCATTTTTCTCCAGATTTTTGAAAATCGGTGCAAACAATTTATTTACGGTTTCTTTCAAATTCATATAACAACTAATAATAAAATAAAATTAACATTTTCGTAACAACGTCAAACCATCCGCCACGGGAAGCATACACATATCTACCCGCTTATCCTGACAAATAAACTGGTTGAACTCACGTATAGCACAAGTATCTTCATCTTTAACAGACACTTCAGCCACATCACCACCCCACAGTGTATTATCGATTAAAATCAAGCCACCGCATCTTATTAACTTAAGACATTGTTCATAGTAGGTTCGATAATTCACTTTATCTGCATCAATAAACGCCATGTCATAGTTTGCACTTTCTCCCTGATCGATTAAGTTCGCCAGCGTTTCAACTGCAGGCGCGAGTCGTAATTCTATTTTATGACTGACACCTGCCTGTTCCCAGAAACGTCTGGCAATGTTCGTCCATTCCTCATTTACATCACAGGCGATGATCTTGCCATCAGCAGGCATTGCCATAGCCACAGATAAACTACTATAACCAGTGTAAACACCGACTTCTATCACTTTTCTGACATTCATTAATTTTACAAGGAATGCCATAAATCGGCCCTGCTCCGGTGCAATTTGCATCTGTGACAGTTCGATGTGGGTCGTATGATTTCTTAACTGCTTTAGCACTTCAGGCTCATTGCCCATATGCATAAGTAAATATTGATATAGCTTATCAGTTAACGCTAAGGTTCTATTCGACATTTCTGTAATCTACACTTTAAGCGAGAATATATAATCAGCTATTATAACGTTATGATCGACATAAAATAATAGCTACGTTATCATCAGCCAACTACCGTTCTTACATAACAACACTCTTCATCATAGCACTTAGTTCAACTAACTACCTTACAGGTTTTGTGAACCAAGACATACTGAATGAAGAATAATCAAGGAGATAAAGATGAGACAGTTGTTAACAGGCACTCTACTATGCTTTGCCTTTATTTTAAATGCTCACGCCAAAGTCATTACTAAACCGATAAAATATACCGAGGCGGATCAGGAGTACACAAGCTTTATTAGTTATGATGATAGCATTAAAGGTAAACGTCCCGGTGTCCTGGTGGTTCATGAATGGTGGGGACTGGATGATTATGCCAAACGCCGTATGGAGATGCTGGCAAAACTGGGTTATGTGGCTTTTGCTGTTGATATGTATGGCACTGGTAAAGTGACAGACGACCCTGAGCAGGCAAAAAGCTGGATGACGGAAGCCACAACCGACGTTGAATGGTGGCGTGAACGAGCAATTGCAGGAATTAAGCGATTAAAACAACATCAACTGGTTGATAAAAACAACATCGCCGCCATCGGTTACTGTTTTGGTGGAGGCACGGTTATTCAGCTTGCCTATGGCGGCGTCAATCTGAATGGTATTGTTAGCTTTCATGGCTCTTTACCCCCGGCAGATGAAGAAAGCTTCGGTAAGATTAAAGCAAAAATGCTGATTGCCCACGGTAATACAGATCCATTCATACCACGTCAGATGGTCACCAGCTTCCAGGACACTCTGGATAAAGCCGGTGCAGACTGGAATATGATTACTTATGGCAATACATTGCACAGCTTTACTAATCCTAAAGCAGATACTCGTGGTATGGAGGCCTTGAAATACAGCAAATCAGCCGATCAACATTCCTGGAAAGCAATGCAAAATTTCTTCGATGAAATTTTTAATTGATTGCTGTTTTAATTAAACCATAAAAAAGGGCTTCTTATAATGAAGCCCTTTTTAGTTTCTATAGGAAATACCCGCTACTTACGCTTAGGCATATAGATATCGGTACAGGTACCTTCTGCTACTTCAGTTGCAAAATTTAAGGTTTCAGATAATGTCGGATGAGGGTGAATCGTCATACCTACATCATCCATTTCTGCACCCATTTCAATTGCCAGTGCGGCTTCAGCAATCAGTTCACCGGCATTTTTACCCAGTATGCCAGCGCCAATCATTCGATGAGTCTGCTTATCATACAGCACTTTAGTCATACCTGTGGTTGCTCCAACAGATAAGGCACGTCCACTGGCCGCCCAGGGAAATGCACCTTTCTCATACTCAACACCTTCTTCCTTAAGCTGGTCTTCCGTTTTACCCACCCAGGCCACTTCAGGGTCTGTATAGGCAACTGAAGGTATAACACGTGCATCGAAAAAGCGCTTCATACCTGAGATGACTTCTGCTGCCACTTTGGCTTCGTGGGTCGCTTTATGCGCCAACATTGGCTGACCAACCACATCACCGATAGCAAAAATATTATCCACATTGGTACGCATTTGATTGTCGACAGGAATAAAGCCCTGATCGTTTACTACAACACCAGCCTTTTCAGCATCGATTAACTTGCCATTTGGCGAGCGTCCAATAGCCACCAGCACATTATCGAATGTATCTTCCTCAGGCGCTTTATCACCTTCAAATTTACAAACAATACCTTTCTTGGTCGGCTTCAGTTCAGTGACTTTTGTGCTGGTATATATATTTTCGTAACGTTGTTTTAAGACTTTTTCAAACGGTCTTATCAGATCTCTGTCAGCACCGGGAATTAAACCGGGGCTCAGTTCAACCACGGTCACTTTGGCGCCCAGTGCAGAATAGACAGTTGCCATTTCCAGGCCGATAATTCCACCACCTACGACCAGTAGGCGTTTAGGTATATTGTGCAGTTCCAGTGCATCGGTTGAGTCCCATACACGTTCATCTTCCCAGGGGATAAACGGCAGTTTAGTCACCGATGAGCCTGCAGCAATAATGCAATTCTCAAAACCGACAATGGTTTTTTTACCGTCATTCGCTTCAACTTCAATGGTATTCGATGAAGTGAATTTGCCGTAACCATGAACTGTTGTGACCTTACGCTGTTTGGCCATGCCCTGCAGGCCATTGGTTAGCTTACTGATTACACCATCTTTATGCTCACGCAGTTTATCGGTGCTAATTTTAGGTTTCGTAAACTTAACGCCCAGTTCTTCAAACTCAGCCGCTTCACTCACCACTTCGGCAACATGTAACAGGGCTTTCGAAGGAATACAGCCAACATTAAGGCAAACACCACCCAGCACATCTTCTTTCTCGATTAAAACAACTTTTTTACCCAGATCCGCTGCGCGGAAAGCAGCAGTATAGCCACCTGGACCTGAGCCCAGAACAACCACTTCAGCTTCAACATCTACATTACCTGAAAATTTTGCTGCTGTTGGTGCAACCACCGGTTCAGCTTCCGGCGCTTCTGCTGCTGACTGAGTTTCCTGCTCTGCCGGTTTTTCTGCTTGGGTATTTTCACTGCCCGCTTCAGCATTTACTTCAATTATCAGGCTGCCCTGGGATACGGTTTCGCCAACGGCAACTTTAACCGAACTAACGGTACCGCTCACAGGCGATGGAATTTCCATCGATGCTTTATCTGACTCGACAGTTATTAACGAGTCCTCTTCTGCAACCTGATCACCCTCGGCGACCAGCACCTCGATAATTTCGACGCTATCGAAATCACCAATATCAGGAACATGTACTTCAATTATGCTCATAACTAAGCCTTTTTCTGTTTTGCATTCCTGAATGCGTGCACCAGGAAGCCATATAAATTCTGATTTCGAGTCACTGGTCACCCGATCAAATAACTCAAGGATGACGAATCAAACATCAAAGCTTACAATTGATTACAAAAGAACATATTTAAGTTCATTTGCGTTCATTTGCGTTTTCTTTTTACTAAAGCAGTAAGCGACGCGCATCTGCTAACAAGTGACTAACATATGTAATAAAGCGTGCACCGTCAGCGCCATCAATCACCCGATGATCATATGATAATGATAATGGACACATTAGTTTTGGCTCAAACTCACTGCCATTCCAGACAGGTTTCATTTCTGCTTTGGAAACACCCAGAATTGCAACTTCTGGCGCATTAACAATTGGCGTGAACTTGGTACCACCAATACCACCCAGGCTGGAGATAGACATACAACCGCCCTGCATATCCGATGGCTTAAGTTTTTTGTCGCGTGCTTTTCCAGAAATTTCACGTAACTCCATCGAAATTTCCACCAGCGACTTTTTATCAACATCACGAATAACGGGAACCACCAGACCATCCGGTGTATCTACCGCAACGCCGATATGAAAATAGTTTTTCATAATCAGGTTTTCACCGCAGGGCTCCAGTGATGAATTAAAGCGTGGATATTTTTTCAGGCCAGCCGCAACCGCTTTCATAATGAATGACAGCATGGTGAATTTTACACCCTGCTTTTCATACTCAGTATTTGACTGCTTACGGAAAGCTTCAAGTGAAGTAATATCTGCTTCATCAAACTGTGTTACATGAGGAATTGTCACCCAGTTACGATGCAGGAATTTGCCTGTCAGTTTATTAATTTTGCTTAATGGTAAAGTTTCAACTTCACCCCACTGGCTAAAGTCGATTTCTGGCATCGGCTCAACACCCAGTGCTGCACCGCCACCATTTACTGAAGCACCACCTGTTGACATAACCTGTTTAACAAAGGCCTGTACGTCTTCTTTAACAATTCTGGAACTGCGCCCTGTACCTGAAACTTTGCTCAGATCAACACCCAGTTCACGGGCGAATTTTCTCACCGCAGGTGAAGCATGGGCATTTTTAAAACTAACCGGGTCAATATTGGCTGTGGGTGAGGGTTTCTCTACAGGAGCTGTCACTGCGGCAGCAGGTGCTGCAGGCTCAGTCGTTTCCTGTTTGGTTTCTACAGGTGCTTCTTCAACTGCTGCTGGCTCAACAGGTGCAGCTTCGGCTTTTGCGGCAGATGCTTCCAGCACTACGACAACTGAGCCTTCAGAAACATTGTCACCAACGTTTATCTTTACCTCTTTAACTGTCCCTCCATGACTGCTTGGAATCTCCATAGAGGCCTTATCAGACTCAACCGTAATCAATGAGTCTTCTTCTGCAATCTGATCACCGACAGAGACTAAAACCTCGATGACTTCAACTTCATCGAAATCACCAATATCAGGAACTTTTACTTCGACCATTTCACTCATGGTTCCACTCCAGTTATTAACTGTATTATTAAGGAGCTGCCTCACACAAACCGCGATCAGCTACTTATTTTTATTTCTGTCACAACCGGTAATTAATAACCGGTGTGACGAGTTCTTATTTCACATTATGACCTGCCGTGCAGGCCGTAACGATTACGCGGTTGCTGGATTCGGTTTCTCAGGATTGATACCGTATTTCTCAATCGCTTCCTGTACCTTACCTGCTGGGAACTGACCTTCATCAGCCAGCGCCATAAGCGCCGCAACCACTACATACTCTGCGTTAACTTCAAAGTGCTTACGTAACTGAGCACGTGTATCTGAACGACCAAAGCCATCGGTACCCAGCACGAAGAAATGATTAGGCACCCACTTACGAATCTGTTCTGCATATGAACGGATATAGTCAGTCGCTGCAATCACAGGACCACGCTTATCTTTCAGGCACTTTTCAACATAGCTCACACGCTTGTCTTCTAATGGATGCAGCATATTCCAGCGATCCACATCTTCCGCTTCGCGCTTCAGTTCTATAAAGCTGGTGGCGCTCCAGATATCTGCATCGATCGACCAGTCTTTATCCAGTAACTCAGCAGCTTTAATCACTTCACGTAAAATTGTACCAGAGCCCATTAGCTGTACTTTCTTACGTCGTTTGCCACCACCCTGCAACAGGTACATGCCTTTAACGATGCCTTCTTCAACACCTTCAGGCATTGCTGGCTGCTGGTAGTTCTCATTCATCACCGCGATATAGTAAAAAACATTTTCCTGTTCTTTATACATACGACGCATACCATCGTGAATAATCACCGCTAGCTCATAGGCAAACGTTGGATCATAAGATACACAGTTAGGTATACCACCAGAAACCATAAAGCTATGACCATCCTGATGCTGTAAGCCTTCGCCTGCCAGTGTTGTTCGACCTGCTGTGCCGCCCAGCAAGAAGCCGCGAGCCTGCATATCGCCTGCCATCCACGCCAGGTCACCAATACGCTGGAAACCAAACATTGAGTAGTAGATATAGAAAGGCACAATATTAACACCATGGGTGCTGTATGCTGTGGCAGCCGCTACCCATGATGACATGGCGCCTGCTTCGTTAATGCCTTCTTCAAGAATCTGACCTGACTTGTCTTCCTTGTAGAACATCACCTGTTCTTTATCCTGCGGTGTGTATAACTGACCAACAGAAGAATAGATACCCAGCTGACGGAACATACCTTCCATACCGAAGGTTCTGGCTTCATCAGGTACGATGGGTACCACATACTTACCCATTTTCTTATCACGGGTGATCAGGGTCAGTAAGCGCACAAATGCCATCGTGGTCGACATTTCACGATCACCGGAGCCTTTAAGAATCGGATCAAATGCAGATAAATCAGGCAGCTCAAGGGGAGTTGCCAGACGCTGACGGCTTGGCATTGGCCCACCCAGCTTTTCACGCTGTGCTTTCAGGTACTTTATTTCATTCGAGTTCTCATCAGGGCGATAATACTCTGCGCGTGCAGCCTGCTCATCGGAAATCGGAATATTGAAACGATTCTTGTAAGCAATCATTTCTTCTTCATCCAGCTTCTTCTGCGAGTGCGTACGCATCTGGCCTTCGCCTGCTGACCCCATCCCGTAGCCTTTTACACTATGCGCAAGAATAACCGTAGGCTGACCATCACGCTTAGAGGCCTCAGCATAGGCTGCAAACACTTTATGCGGATCGTGACCACCACGGTTAAGGCGCCAGATATCATCATCTGACATATCCGCAACCATGGCTTTTAATTCAGGGTATTTACCAAAGAAGTGCTCTCTCACATAGGCACCATCTTTCGATTTGTAATTCATGAAGTCGCCGTCGACAGCTTCCATCATACGCTTCTGCAACAGACCATTAACGTCTTTAGCCAGCAATGGATCCCAGTAGCTACCCCATAGTACTTTAATGACTTTCCAGCCTGCGCCACGGAATACCGCTTCAAGTTCCTGTACGATCTTGCCATTACCACGAACCGGGCCATCAAGTCGTTGTAAGTTACAGTTAATGACAAACGTCAGGTTATCCAGCTTTTCGCGAGTTGCGAGTGAAATCGCGCCCAGTGATTCCGGCTCATCGGTTTCACCATCACCCATAAAGCACCAGACATCACGATCACGCGTATCTGCCAGACCACGATCCTGTAAATACTTCATAAAGCGTGCCTGGTAGATCGCACTAATGGGTCCTAAGCCCATTGAAACCGTTGGGAACTGCCAGAAATCAGGCATTAACCAGGGGTGGGGATAAGATGACAGACCATTGCCATCAACTTCCTGGCGAAAATTATCCAACTGCTCATCAGATAAACGACCTTCAAGATAGGCGCGAGAATACATGCCTGGTGCAGAATGCCCCTGGAAAAACACCAGATCACCACCGTGTTCATGGGTCGGTGCACGCCAGAAATGATTGAAGCCTACATCATAGAGTGTCGCTGCTGACGCAAAGCTGGCGATATGCCCGCCCAGTTCAGAAGCTTTACGGTTCGCCTTAACAACCATTGCCGCCGCATTCCAGCGTATCAATGCACGAATACGTCGCTCAATACCCACATCACCAGGTAAGGTGGCCTGCAGGTGGGTTGGGATGGTATTTACATAGGCAGTGGTCGCTGCATGAGGTAAATTAGCACCCGAACGGCGTAATTTATCGATCATCTGCTCCAGCAGGTAATGAGCGCGGTCTGCACCATCACTCTGTAATACACCTTCGATGGCTTCTAACCATTCCTGTGTTTCCTGCTGATCAATATCCTGGTCATGATTCACTGTGGACATACTCTTCTCCAGTTAATCGTGTCGACATAGACTTTAGATATATTCATTAAATATGACCCCAAAAGCCCAACACGTTTCATTATTTGCTAGCCACTTTAATAAGTCACCGTATAAAAGCAAGTGTTTTTTACATGGTAAAATTTATTTACTTTATTTTCAATATGTTACAATCATGAAATAAATTTATGACTGGTTTTGAGTATAGAGCATAGGGCAAAAATATGAGAAAAACAGGACAAGTGGAATATCTGGGTAAACAGGGTTAGTTATGCTTATCCCATTCATAATAGGCCATAGCGGCATTACCCTTACCAATAACTCTAAAGTCATCACATAAGGAAGAAATAAGTTTAAGGCCCCTTCCGTAGAGCTGGTTAGTTTCAGCTTCTGAAGCGGGTTTATAGTCAAACCCTTCACCACTATCGATAATATGCAGTATAAGTCGCCCACCTCCCTTATCATTTAGCTCATGGCTAAGAGATATTTGCAAAAACCCCTCTTTCAACGCATCAAGGCGGCGCTGTTTTTCCTGATAATAAGCCGTATAACCCTGTGGAGTATTTTTCATTGATGAGTCTAGCCTTAATAACCCATGATCAAGTGCATTGGTAAACATCTCGGATAACACTGTGAGCATACTGGTTCTACCACATTCTAGAGGCTGTAACTGATTTATACCCTGCATAACATAAGGCAAGATATCAAACTGACTTAAACCTGCAACATCGATAGTAAATTGCATAGCCCATTTAGAAGGCTCGGTACAGGAATCTCTAGAACTATTATCGTAAGGATATTCAACCTCTTTAAGATGACTAAGCTCGAGAAACGTTGTGTCATCAGACTGCGCTGCGCCAACACAATGGTCAGTTACCTCAGATAACAGTTTATTAAATAATAGTGATGATTCATGTCCACTATTAAATAGCTTTAGTATCCTTTTAAGTCCAAACATTTCACCAGTGGAGCTAGTTGCTTCCATTACACCATCTGTAGCAGCGAATATACTATCACCATATTGAACGGGTAACATTTCTACTTCGAATTGACTTGCAGAAATCTGGTTAATACCTAATGGAATGTTTTTAGAATGGAATGTATGAATGATTTTATTGTCCCGATACAAATATATATCTGGTAATCCGCAATTGATAACACTTAAAACATTATTACTTCTATCAATACTGATTAGTGCACAGGCCATAAACATTTGAACAGGCAGCAAATCAAGAAGCTTAACATTGATCTCCTGAAGTAAATCAACAAAAGTAAAGCACTTTTGAGTCATTGCATGGAATATATCTGAGACAGGTATCGCACCAATTGCCGCAGAAAGACCATGTCCTGTAAAATCGCCGATAAGAATATCAAGCCCTGTTGTTTGATTCTCTTCAGCTAAAATAATATCGCCATTAAACATTGACATTGGAGACATTACAAAATTCAGACCTGTTTTTTCACCCCTTATGTCATTTTTAGTTATCTTATCGAATAATTTTTTTGTAACCAGCATCTCCTGTTGCATTTGAAGATTAATATCTTGTATTTTTTTATTCTTATCTTCAATTTTTGAATACAATGATGCAATACGCAGCATAGAATTTATTTTAGAGGTCAAAAGCACATGATTATATGGTTTTGTCAGAAAATCATCTCCACCAGCCTCAATACATTTTGCTAACGATGCCTCATCAGTCATCGCAGTAAGAAATATTATAGGTATAAAACGTGTTTGATGACTTTTAATAATTTTAGCTGCTTCATAACCATTCATCACAGGCATCATCACATCCATAAGGATTATATCAACACGATGTTCCTTGACTGCAGCAACAGCTTCCTCGCCATTTTCAACTTCCACAGATTCATATCCCAAATCTGCTATAAGTGAACGCAAAACTAGCCTGTTTGTTAGATCATCATCAACAATCAGTATATTTTTATGTCCGATCAGCATAAATATTTAAAGTGAAAATAACTTATCAAAGCTAGCTATAGTCAAAATCTCCTTGATTTCATCGTTATAATTAATCAACCTGACTGTTGATGTATTTGATTCTGCATGTTCCTTTAGTAATAGCAACATACCTAAGGCAGAACTATCAAGGTACTCCGTACCAGATAGGTCGATAATATATTCACCATCTGCAATCACAAGATCCTTATATGCTTTTCTAAATTCATTATGTAAGCTAAAATCAAATCTACCATCAATCTTTAAGGATACGGTTTTACCATCATCTGAAGAAGTTACTGAAACACCCATAGTTACACCTTTATATTAGAGTTGATCATATGGTTATCATGACGAAACAAGTAACCAATGTGTTATTTATTACATATCCGCATTAATTCATTCGGAATTTTATTCAGAGGCATTAACTTATCGACTGCTCCCATTTTATAAGCAGAACCTGGCATACCCCAAACAACACTACTTTCCTCATCCTGTGCAATGTTAGTAGCACCAGATTGTCGCATTTCAAGCAAGCCTTGAGCACCATCACTACCCATTCCAGTCAACAATATACCAATCGCATTAGAGCCAACATTTTTTGAAATAGACCTAAACATAACATCAACACTAGGTTTATGACGATTAACCGGCTCACCATCATTAAGCTTACAAATATAATCATTTCCATATTTTTCGACTAGTAAGTGCATATTACCTGGAGCCACATATACATTGCCAGGCAGTATTACATCTCCGTCGTTTGGAATACATACATTTAATTCACATGATCGATTCATACGCTCTGCAAAAGACTTACTAAAATCATACGGAATGTGCTGTGAGATAATAATAGCAGGCGAATGTGCAGGGAGCCTAGAAAGTAATTCGCCTATAGCCTCCACACCACCTGTTGACGCTCCTATAGCAATAATCTTATTTGTTCTGGTAAACTTTATTTTCTTACCAACTTCAAACTTTGTTGAATGATCACCTGATAGTCTTTTATGAAAGCAACTGTTACTATCATACTCTTTTACATTGGCAGTGGATGCAATTTTAATCTTTTCAATAATTTCATCCGCATAGAGATTAAAATCTTCTTTAAAATTAATCTTTGGTTTCTCGACATAATCAACCGCACCAATTTCTAGCGCTTCTAGAGTAACATCTGAGCCCTTCTCAGTTAATGTTGATATCATTACTACAGGCATCGGTCGCAAGCGCATAAGATTCTTCAGAAAAGTTATACCATCCATTTTAGGCATGGCCACATCAAGCGTAATTACATCCGGATTAAACTTTTTAATTTTTTCTCTTGCATCCAGAGGATCTCTTGCAGTACCTATAACAATTATTTCAGAAGAAGCGCTCAGGATCTCTGTTAGCATACTTCTAACTAAAGCAGAATCATCGACAATGAGAACTTTTATCTTGTTCATAATATTCTAAAACAATTCCACATCACTTTGTACTGGCAACGTATCAATGGCTTTACGGTAACTTTCTTCTCTTCTGGTTATTGTGTCATTATTAACATCATAAAGCCTCTTTAACTTTACCTTACCTGTAGAAGTAAAGAACAATATTTTTCTTGGAAAACAATCACCAACGTCCTCAGCAATAATATGTAAACCTTCCTGCAATATATAGCGCCTAACAAAATTTATGTTTTTTTTACCTATATCAATATTATTCATACTTGCGAGCACTTTACCACCACCAAATATTTTAACTTGTAGATTGCTACGCATCCCACCAGCTTTTAATATTTCATTAATAAGTATTTCCATTGCAAAGTTCCCATAACGCGTTGCAGAAGTTAAATGCTCCCTACCATAATGCTCTGTTTCATCACCCATAGGTAACATAAAATGATTCATACCTCCAATTCTGGCTTTATGATCCCATATACAGGCAGAAATACATGAACCTAGTACTGTACTTATCATTTCACCGTGTTCACTTACATAGAAATCACCTGGTAATAACTTTGCGGCAAAGACGTCATGAGTCTTATCCCAATATCGATTGATATGCTCTAAACCTACTGGGCAAGGAGGTAGTTTATGAGGGCCGTTCTTAAGTAAACCTTGACGCCTTATCATTGTTACCCAACCTTCCTATAAATCGTTTTTCCTATGCTTTTAAATCTATCTGTAACTTTAAACAATGATTCAGAATGACCAATAAACAATGGGGCATTAGGCTTCATTACATCTGCATATCGATCAAACAGTTCTTTCTGTGTATCTTTACTAAAATAAATAACAACGTTTCTACAGAAAACAGCATCAAATTCGCCACTAAAAGGCCACTCATGAAGCAAATTAAGCTGTTTAAAAGTAATGATACTCCGGAGAGACTCATTCATTTTTGCCAAGCCATTATTCTTGCCTTTTCCTTTTTTTACATACTTACGTAAATGCCTAATATCTAATCCAGTAATTCTATCTTCAGAATATATACCCGCAGATGCACGCTCAATCATTTCATGATCAAGATCAGTTGCAAGGATCTTAATGTCCCAACCTGACCTTTCACCAAAATAATCATTAAGTGTCATTGCTATAGAATATGGCTCCTCACCTGAAGAGCAGCCAGCCGACCAGATCCTGATACGTTTATCTAAATTCTTTTCCTCAATTTCAGGAAAAACAGTATCTAAAAGATAATCAAAATGATGTGACTCTCTAAAAAATGACGTTAGATTTGTTGTGATTGCATTTGTAAATAATATAAGCTCCCCCTCATTACCAGACCTAAGCAAGTCACAATATTCCTTAAAATCTTTTAAACCAAGTTTGCGTATTCGCCTAACAACCCTGCTATACACCATCGTGCGCTTCATATCACTAAGAACTATGCCTGTCCTTTCACCAACAAGGTTTTGTATATATCTAAAATCAGCGTCCTTAAAGGAAAATTCTCTATCTGAATAATCACATGAATGTTTCACATTAATTTACCAGGAAATATTAATTCTTAAGCACATATTTTAGAATTCCTCCCATTCATCATCACTACTATTATGATGTTTAGTACGTGATTTGATTTTATCCTGTGATTGCTCAGAAGAATTAGACACATTCCCTGTATTTCGTGGTGAACGACGACTGACGTCATGACGCCTTCTTTTCGTTACTTGCGGTGTAACTACAACAGGCACCTCTTCCTCCAGATAAAAGAAGTCCATTAGATCATACATAGCTCTGGCCTCATCATTCATGGACTCACTAGCAGCCGCTGCTTGTTCTACAAGGGCAGCATTTTGCTGTGTCATCTCGTCCATCTGTGATATCGCCCTGTTAACTTCATCTATACCTGTAGATTGCTCAATATTCGCTGCGGCAATTTCAGCAATAATATCACTCACCTTCTTAACAGATTGCACAATGTCTTCCAAAGTTTTACCCGACTCGTATACCTGTCGTGTGCCTTCTTCAACTTTTTCAACACTGTCACTTATAAGTCCTTTTATCTCTTTCGCAGCGCCTGCTGAGCGTTGCGCCAGATTCCTTACCTCACCTGCAACAACAGCAAAACCTTTACCTTGTTCACCTGCTCTTGCAGCTTCTACTGCAGCATTGAGCGCAAGCAAATTAGTCTGGAATGCTATTTCATCTATAACACCAATAATGTCAGATATTTTTTTACTACTGCTATTAATGCCTCCCATAGATTCAACTGCTTTGTTAACTACCTCACCACCTTTTTCCGCTTGATAACGAGCTTCTATTGCTAGTTGAGATGCTGTTTTGGCATTATCTGCATTTTGCTTAACAGTCGAGGTCATTTGCTCCATACTAGAGGCTGTTTGCTCAAGACTTGAAGCTTGCTCTTCAGTACGTTGACTTAAATCAGTATTACCCTTAGAAATCTCATCAGCTGAATTCAGAATTGTTTCAGAGCCTGCTATTATTTGATCGACCATATTGGCTAGATTATCCGAAGTAGTATTAATTGCATCTCTGAGTTCTGCAAATTCACCCTCATACACTCCTTCCATTTGATCTGTTAAATTTCCTTCTGACAATGAGATTATGACACGTTGAGACTCTCTTAAAGGTTTAATGATTGCATCCATTAACTGATTAAATCCCTCTCCTAGACCCATCATAAAACCAGTATAACTTGATGCATCTATACGTGAGTCAAGCTGTCCCTTTGTCGCATTGATAATCAAATTCTCGATTTGCCTTTCAGCATCTTTCTGTTCTGTAATATCCCGCCACTCAACCATATTCCCCATCATATTACCTTCATGATCAATAATAGCCGTGGCATTAACAGTGAACTCCAATCCAGCAACACTTATCTCGGCTTTTTTGGGTAAATTAGCAGGATTGCCAAGCAATGCTCGTTGGTGTGCAGGATTCTGATGAAACTGATCTATGTTTTGTCCAACCAGGTTATTCGCATCAAATCCAGGGAATATTTTTCTTAATTCTTGTGAACGTGAGGACATCATTTTAATTACAGCAGGATTAGCATAGGTAATTTCTAAATCAGTATTGCATATCATCAAATTTGCTTCAGCACCATCTACAGCAGATTGCAACCTTGAGACCTCAAGCTCTTTTTGCCTTGTTTCTGTTACATCAGACCACTCCAGTGTATTACCAACATAATTATTATCAGCATCCATTATTGCTGTAACATTAAGTGAAAATATTAACTCACCGATTCTAACATCTGTTTGATAGGGTAAATTATTAGAATTTGAAAGTAGCTGTCGTTGGTGTGAAGGATCTTTGTGAAATGTATCTATGCAAGTTCCAACAATATTCTCAGGAGAAAAGCCAGAAAACACCGAAGCAAATTGCACCTGATATTTCGTTAAGAGATTCATAGTCGATTTATTAACATAGGTAACTATAAAGTCTCTATCGATCATCATCATAGCCTGCATAGATGCATCTACTGAACCCTGCAATCTTGCAACATGATTCTCTCTTTGCCGCAGTTCAGTAACATCCGACCACTCTAGTGTATTACCTACATACTCACCTTTTGCATCTATAATTGCTGTTACATTTAGAGAAAACTTTAAATCACCAATTGATATATCTGTTTTGTAAGGTAGATTAGATGGATCTGCGAGCAGTTGCCTTTGGTGGTCAGGATTTTTGTGAAATATATCAATACAGGAACCTAATAATTTAGAAGACTTAAAGCCAGGAAATGCATTACTCATCTCCACTTCATATTTATCAAGTAAATCCAATGACGCCTGATTTGCATAGGTTACAATAAAGTCTCTATCTACCATCATTACTGCTTGCATCGAGTTATCTACTGAGCCTTGCAACCTCGACACCTCACTTGCCCTGATCAATTCATCAGTAACATCAGCCCATTCAAGTGCATTACCAATATAATTCCCAGATTCATCTATCATTGCAGTCACGTTAAGCTTGAACGATAAATGTGCAATTTCAATTATTGCCGTATATGGTAGGTTACCAGGATCACTTAACATGTGCCTTTGATGAGCAGGATTCTTATGAAATACATCGATATTTTTCCCAACCATATTTCTAGCATCAAAACCCTGAAATTCCTGCTTCAGAATGTATTCATGCTTACACAGCAAGTCCGTTGTCGCTTGATTAACATAAGTAATGATAAAGTCACGATCTATCATCATCATCGGCTGCATAGCTCCACTTACTGCCGATCTCAATCTTGCCAATTCTTCCTTATCATATTCATTACAATCATCATTTTTCATAGATAAAGCTCCAGAAACCTTATTAGTTTCATTTGTATCTGGTTGATCAGTTATTTCATCATATGCACTTAACATAGTACCTGATACCAGTTTCAGTAAATTTTTCCAAGCGCTCTCAACGCCTTGATTCCACGCATCACCAGAAAAATCAGACATGACTTTAATCAATACTGACGAAACTGCTGGATAGTGATCGGGCAATGCCCCATAAACCTGATGTCTATGCCCCAGGTTCTTCAACATCTCAATAAGCTCGTTCTTATTTCTGATATTGGATATAAGCATATCTATTGCTGATGTGAGTTTATTTTGCTGCATATCCAATGTTGTCATATCAAACAACGTTTCAACACCTGGATATTCAGAAAACAGCTCTGTATAAAATGCTTTCGCTAATTCTTTAGCTTTTGGCTTTAACAGATCGTAACTAGTTTCAAGTAGGCCAATATCAGATTCTGGCACTTGAACATTCATTAAAGAATCCATACATTAACCCCTAACATTTGTTCAGCTCCAAAATAGAATCAACTCCCACTATTTCTGCCGTTTTTATTAATGCCTTAGAAGGATTAAGCCATGTAATCATTAAATTATGTTTTTTTGCGTATATAAAAAGCGCACATAACACCTGCATTGAAGTGCCATCTATTCTCTCAACAAGTTCTGCGTTTATTGTTATCGCATCATTTTCATTAACTATTGACATAATATCGTTTCTAAGTGCTACAACTTTACTAATATCCTGCACTGTATTAAGACACAGTCTCGCCTCATCTACTTCATCAAGCACATTTTCATTGTTCTCTATTGCCAAGCCCTTATCATTAGCCACATGCTCATCTTTTTTCTCTATCTCATTTGTTTCTGTAAGCCATGCTAGCGGATCTACACCGATCATTGATTTTTTTTTACGTGCCATCAAAGCGTCCTCTCCATACATAGATCTTCTGCTAACCTATGATAATCAATCGAACCATTGCTATTTTTCTTGTACTCATAGACTGTTAATCCTTGACCAGGTGCTTCAGCCAAACTACTGCTTTCTCGTATCTGTGTACGTAGTATATTTCCAGGAAAATATTCTATTAGTTTGTCTTTAACCTCATTCGACAGTCTTCGTCTAGGATGAAATCTGGTTACAACAAACCATTTCTTAATTACATGACCAAGTCTTTCTTCAAAACTCATCAATGTACCCATTAAATGAGAAAGGCCATGCAGCGTGAGATAATCAGCTGCGATCGGTATTAAAACTTCTTTTGTCGCAAACAGGGCACTCACAATCAGAAACCCAGAAGATGGCGGACAATCAATAAACACATAGTCATCATCAATTTCATCAACCAACTTTCTTAATTTATTTGCAATTTCTGATGACTTATTCTCCAAATGCTCCACTTGGGAAAGGTTATTACCTGACGGGATAAGTTTTAAATTATCACGGCACTGAACAATGACATTTTCAAGTTTCGCATCGTACAGTAATAAATCTTCAATACCCTCTGCTTCCTGCCAATCAACACCTAGACTAACAGTTAAACTACTTTGCGGATCGAGGTCAATCAAAGTAACTTTATGTCCACTTTTAGCGATCATGTACCCGAGATTTGCAGTGGTTGTGGTTTTACCTACACCGCCTTTCTGATTAATTACTGCTACTTTTCTTGTCATATATAATATTCTTTAAATATTTAATATTATCATTCAGAAATATTATCTATCACCTCTAATTCTGCCGCATTGAGCATATGATCAATATCCAGGACAATAATCATTTTTTCATTGACTGTTGCCAGCCCTGTCACAAACTCTGTATCTACAGCTGTTCCAAAATCTGGCGATGCCTTCACATCATTAACTGGAATATTATATACATCCGAAACCGCATCAACGACTATACCCATTGTTCTGTTAGTGCCATTTTTATTTACTACATTTAATACAATTACGACAGTTGTTGGAACATACTCTTTCTTTTCAAGATTAAATCTTAATCTCATATCTATAATAGGTACTATACTACCTCTTATATTAATAACGCCTCGTATATACTCTGGCGTATTAGGGATATTCGTTACAGAATCCCATCCTTTTATTTCCTGCACTCTTAAAATATCAACACCGTATTCTTCACCTGCCAGAAAAAACGTTAGCAATTCTTTATATACTTTAAGTGTTTCATCTTGTTCTTTATTTTCTGCTATTTCGGACATTTTATTATTTACCGCACTTAAGCAGCACCTTTTACCTTTTTTGTAATTCCAGCAATGTCTTTCTGATACAATTCAATCAAACCTGCTATATCCAGTATTAAAGAAACAGTACCATTTCCCAGAATTGTCGCACCAGACACACCATCTACTTTCTTAAAATTTGTTTCTAAGCTTTTAATAACTACTTGCTGCTGTCCTAATAAATCATCTACAAATAATGCGACTTTATTACCTTCAGCTTCTACCACAACCAGCAACCCCTGTTCTAGTTGCTCTGATGCTGGCTTGATACCAAATAACTGATAAAGCCTAATAACGGGTATGTATTCATCACGTAAGCGATAAACTTCTGCATTCCCTGCCACTGCATTAATGTTATCCACTTTTACCTGAAGAGACTCTACAATTGATATAACGGGTAATATATATGTCTCATCTCCAATTCCAACCAACTGACCATCCAGAATAGCTAATGTCAATGGTAGCCTGATAGTAAATTCAGACCCGACACCAGGATTTGATGCTACATCGACCATTCCACCTAATTCACGAATATTCCGCCTAACGACATCCATCCCAACCCCTCTTCCAGATACATCGCTCACTGTTTCTGCAGTTGAAAATCCAGGCTTAAAAATCAAGTCGTATATCTGATCATCAGAAAGCTGGACATCTTCCTCAATCAAATTATTTTGTCTTGCTTTTTCCAGTATCTTTTTCTTATTAAGGCCAGCACCATCATCTTTAATCTCTATCATAATAGAGCCTCCCTGATGATATGCCTTTAGCTTTATAACTCCAGTTTCAGATTTACCTGCTTTCACTCTATCTTCAGGCTTTTCAATACCATGATCAAGTGAGTTTCTAATAAGATGAATCAGTGGGTCACTAATTTTTTCAAGCACCGTCTTATCAAGTTCTGTATTTTCCCCTTCCATTATTAATTCAATTTTTTTGTTAAACACAGAACTTAAATCATGTACCAATCTCGGAAATCGCTGGAATGCAAAACTTATTGGCATCATTCTGATACGCATCACACTATCTTGAAGCTCACGCGTATGACTTTCTAGTTGTGCAAGCCCATTTTTCAACCTTTCTAAATGAACATCCCGAAAGTCTTCACTATCACCAAACTGACTTAACATGGATTGAGTTATTACTAACTCACCTACCATATTTATTAACTCATCTACTTTATTGATATTTACTCGAATCGACGCAGATTCACTAGCCCTGGAAGCCCGCTTATCATTTTCCTGCTGTACACTTTCTTTTTTATCAGCTCGTATATTTTTTTTCAGATCTGAAGACAACTCATCCTTTGTTTCATTTATTTTAATTATTTCTAGATCACACTCATCCTCTACCCATGCAAATACTTCTTCAATATCCCTTTTATTAATTTCATCACCAAATATCTTAATATCCCAAGATTGATAAATACTTTCTGGCTCAAGATCTTCTAGTTCCGGCAGTTCACTATTATCAACATCAATAATCACTTCGTCAGCTAACTCGTACAATTCGCGTAATAATCGAACTGTGTCGTTTCCTGATTTCATTATATCTGGATATGGTTTGAATTTTATTTGATAGCCATTTCCATAGCCCTCCTCATCTGACA
>JBFHVQ010000029.1:0-32516 GCA_041589455.1 Gammaproteobacteria bacterium
CGACCCGGATCAACGATTATAACTTCACATATGGGTTTGGCGTGGTCTTCTATAAAATTAGCTAATAGTTCGATATGTTCATCTTCATAAAGTAGATCGCTGCCTATTATGACATCAAATAGTCCGAGGTCATCATCTTTAGAAGCCCAGTCGACTTGTTCGTAGGCAATTGGACTGTCTTGATTTAGTTGTGTATTCCTTTTTAAGAAAGTATTAACCTCTGGGTGATAATCGGTTGCGGTAACATCTACGGATTGTTTATTGAGTAATAAACTGGATAAGGCAAGGCCGCAACCAACTTCTAATATGCGTTTAGATTGTGTCTCATAATCGGACATATAATGTGCTAGTACCAGGCTGGAAGGCCAAATGATGCCAAATAGAGGCCAAAATGCTGAAGATATGCCGAGCTTTTCAGCTTCACCGGCCGGATCATAAAATTCCTGGTTATTACGTAATGTGCATAGGTGAATGTCTGTCTTGCCAAACTCAATGGTTTGGTAGCGTAAGCGTAGGTTTGTCATCAGGCTGCCTTAATATGTAGGCGTTGAGCCAGCTATCGATGATAAATGACAAAACGGAGTCGTATCTCTAGGGTATAGCATCTGTATTAAAAGGCAAGGTATTTAGTGTATGCATGGTAAATACATTAAATAATTTGGGTTAAATTTGATAAAAGGTTTTCTGTTGAGTTAGAGGCTATATATTGGTATTAACAGTATGGAGTTTAAATTTAATACATAAATATGAATAAAGAGTCTATATTTAATTTAAATGTAATTTATTAAACTGCCTTATGTAGATCAAAATAAAAAGTTGTGCTCTCGCCAGGTGTTGATTCAAAATCAATTTTTCCATTATGTTGTGAGATTATTTCATGGCTGATACTCAAACCAAGTCCAGTGCCACCTTTCTGTCGAGTATTTGAGCCATCGGCCTGCTGAAATTTTCCGAAAATACGGTCTTTGAAATCTTCAGGGATACCTATGCCGTAATCTGTAATAGAAACTCTGTAGCTATCATTTATCTCAGATATATCGATATGAACACTCTGTCCTTTATCAGAAAACTTGGCTGCATTTGACATAAGGTTGGCGAGTACTTGCTCTAACCGGGTCTGGTCACCTATTACAAAAGCGGTTTCTATCGACGTCGAGAAATTAAAATTAACATCATATAATTTGCTGTAACCAATATTTTTATCTATTGCCAGTTTAATGAGTTCAATAAGGTCTACTTTCTGCATATTAAATAACATTTTTCCAGACGCTAATTTTTCCATATCTAAAATGTCATTTATCAGAACAATAAGGTTTTCACAATTTTTGTTTGCTATATCCAGTAAGGGTCTTATTTTTTCTGGGACTGGGCAGATTGCATCTGACTCAATGATGCGTAATGATCCTTTTATAGATGTTAGAGGTGTTCTAAGTTCATGGCTGACTGTTGAAATAAATTCTTTTTTCATCAATTCTGCCTGTTTCCTTTCCGTAATGTCACGGACGATACCGGTAAACATTTTGTTATTACTGAGGGTGAATTCGCTAACGGCAAGTTCCATTGGGAATGTGGAACCATCTTTGCGTTTGCCGATTACTTCACGTCCGATGCCTATGATTTGTGCATCACCAGTAGTTAAATAATTGTGTAAGTAACCATCATGCTTGCTGTGGAAAGGTTCTGGCATCAGGATTTTTATATTCTTGTTGAGAGTTTCTTCGGCAGTAAATCCAAAAATACGTTCAGCAGCCGGGTTAAAACTTTTAATAATGCCTTTATGATTAATAGTAATAATGCCATCCACTACTGTGTCTAGTATGGTGCTGATTCGTGCGCTTTTATCATAACTTTCCTGGGTGGCTAACTGGAGTTGCTTGGTGCGCTTATTAACGATGTTGTTTATGTATTTGGATTCAGAAATAATAGATCTTATATGTATACCCAGTACGCCAAGGATAAGTAAGGATGCAGTAGCTAAGGAATAAGATAATGATTTTTCAAGCGCGCCGCTTTGTGAGTCTAAAGTTTCAGTGTCTATGGTTACCTCAAGGACGCCACGAATATCGTTGAGTTTCCAGTTTGTCTTTGGTGAATCTTTACGGCTGTTATGGCAATTAACACATTCCTGATCAAGCATCTTATCAGCTAGTGCCACTCTGATGATGTGCTGTTCGTCTACAAATGTTTCTTTTACAAAAATGCTGTCAGGATTCTCTGCGAGAAAATCCCATGCAGCTAGTTGAAATTCATCCATCTTTCGAGAGATGCGATTTGGAAATGGATATGGGCTAAACAGGTTTAATCGAGTGTTCTCTTCTTCTAATAATAAGCTCATATCGTGAATAAAGGTGGCGGGGAGAGGTATGGCATCAGGTTCTGATTTATGGTTATATGATGCCCTTAGACTTCCATTGTTAATAACCTTAGATATTACATTTAAAGTATAATACTCTCTTATTTTTTTAAAGTGACTGACTGTAGAAACAGCTACAGATATTGCGTTTTCTCTGGTGTTCTCTTGAATGAATTTAGGCAGTAATAACCAGAGAACGACCGTGAGAACAATCAGCAGAACAGGGATCGGCAGCACGTGCTTCCAAATTGATTTTGTAGCTTGAAATTCGTTATCAATAATTGACATTATAGTATTTGTTAGTGAATCATAATTGAAAACTCAACGTGATATGTGCATGATAGCGCGCATATCGACAATGAATCATGAGTATAGGATATTTCAACAGACATGGCTAATATTTGGTTTTGAAGCATGTTACAAGCATAGTTTATCAATATTAAGTATGATGTAGTATGCTGGATGATGCTTATGGCTTATCAGATATATAATTCAGCCGTGTATGAATTCGCTCAAATAAAGGAAAATCATGAACAAATATGTCATTGCATATCTTGGCGGTGAGCAGCCCTCGAATCCTGATGAGGGGCGTATAAACTTTGTGAAGTATCAACAGTGGTTAGCGTCATTGGGAGATCATGTGGTAACACCAATGGTACCATTTAAAAATACCCATACAATTAATAGCAATGGCATAGTTTCAAGTTCTAGCACTAGCCTTATGTCTGGTTACACTGTGGTACAGGCAGATAGTATGGAGCAGGTCATTGAGCTTTCAAAGTCGTGCCCTTTTCTTGAAATTAAAGGTGCGCTTGAAGTCTCTGAGCTTGTCGATATGTAAGGTGATTATATATGAAGATATGGATAAGATCATGATTGAGTGGCCTGCGGTTATCTATCACAGTGGCTCACCGGAGTTAATATTGATACGTGATGAGTCAGTACTGGAAAAAGAAGTGGGACAGGGGGGCATATATAATGAGCTAGATCAACTGATTGATGCGTGTGGCAGGATTTATTCTCTGGATGCCCGTAATAAAGCGGACGTTATTCCAGTGGATACGGGTAATGTAATGCCGCTTGCTGATTTTCTTGGGCTAATCAAAGCGCATGTCGCTCAAACAGGTGCCTGTTGTGTCGCTAAGTTGTATGCACCAGATTACAGTGAGGCGTTTACTATCATCGCTTCAACTCAGGAGTAATTCCCAGAATTGATCCGTCTATTGCATTACATATATAGTATATACATGGAAATAAGTGTTTTATTATAAAGAAAAAAGATGTTTTATGTGTGTTCTTTATATAAAAATTTGAATTCGTAAAGAGTCTCGGATATCTCTTACGAAGAAAATGCTTTTATTGATTCTGTGTGTTTTCTGATTTTGATTTCGATCAAAAGTCTAAATGCGCACTATACTAGAATTATCTATATATGAACCAAATTTCTTTCATGCTTAAATTTTTTCGACCGTCCAGTTTGCTGGTCTCATTGTCAGTCTTTATCTTGGTATTGACTTTGTCGTTGGCATACTTTGTATTAAATACGGTTGATAAGTTATATCTAGAAGCAAACAACATTAATAATGCTGGTTATATCAGGGGAGGGATTCAACGATTATCTAAGTTGGTTATCGCCCAACCAGCAGAATCACAGCTTGCCATTGAAGCCGAAATTGATTATCTATTCAAAGATATCGAAGAGCTGGCATCTAAACGCCATGAGAGTTCATCTGAAAAACGATTTCAGCTAGCCGTTGTTAGTTTAAAGGATGACTGGTTGCAATTAAAAGTCTTGATTCATAGTTTTAGGTCTAGCCAGTCAGAAACTATAAAGCAGCAGATTCTCACTCTGAGTGAAGTGTGTTGGAGTAAGGCGAATGATATTGTTTATATGATGCAATCTATGACGGAATTAAAAGTGCAGCGTATTTCCAGGCTGTTTTATTTTGTTATTCTTCTCAATGTGATTAGTGCAATTGTCGTCATCGTTATTATTCTGCTTGCAGTGAGAAATAAACTTGAGTATGACACCTCGCATGACCCATTAACCGGACTTTTAAATCGTCGTGCATATGACCTTGCAATTGCTTCAGAAATAGCCAGATTCACACGTTACGATGTGCCCGTTTCTTTAATACTTTTTGATGTTGATTTTTTTAAAAGAATAAATGATAAGTACGGACATAAAGTTGGTGATTCTGTTTTGAAGCAGCTGGCTAATCAGGTTCTATCATCTGTGCGTAATATTGATTCTGTATATCGTGTTGGTGGCGAAGAATTTGCGATAGTATGTCCTGATACAAGCGCAAAGGGTGCGCATCAGTTATCAGAAAAAATAAGGAAGATTATTGAACAAAGTGAATTTGATGTTGTTGGTCAGGTTACAATTAGCCTGGGGGTTGCTCAATTTGGCGGGCTGTTAAATGCGGATAGCTTTTACCAAAATGCAGATAAGGCGCTGTATCTAGCGAAAAATAATGGGCGTAACCAGAGCCGTTTATACGAATGATTTAAAAATGCCTTTGCTCAATCAGGCGTTGCGTCATATGCAGGCGCATTTCACCTTCTTCAGTTATCGTATGAAATAAATGATGAGGGCTTGTGGAGCGTTCGATAATACTGTCCAGATCGTTTTTCTTTTCACGGTAGTATTCCAGTAATTTCAGATCAAAACGATTCAGTGCATTACTTAAAGGATCTTTTACCTGGCGCTGACGAATTTTATCCATGCCGTCTTCAAATACATTGCCTAGGCACATGTGTACAGCAGAGAACAATGTGGCCCAACCGTTATGCCAGAACATCAGGTCTTTGTCGAAAGTTTCGCCACTTGTACCTTTGCCTGATAACATCTGTTGTAGCAAGTCTCTTTCATTCACCGCCTCGTGTAGTTCCATCATATTGGCACGACCATAGGCATCGATGGTGGTACTGGTAAGCAGTAAATGTACATGAGGATGCTGCGTTAACACAAAGGTTGCGTCTTTAATTAACTGTGCCGGTTGCTGCGGGTTTTGTGGGTTACGCTTAAGGCGTGAAGAAGGCGCTGATGATATAATCTGAATCTGATGGCCGCGACGTCCCAGTTCTTTTGCCAGGCGGGCGAAAACACCTTTTTGAAATAATGCCATTGAAAAATTTAAATGCCCCTGTTTATGTAACAGGCAAAGCTGTATTTCATCACCAAACTTTGGTGCGCTTTCAACGATATTGGCAATTTTGGTGATCGGGATACGCTCTTTAAGCTGGCCTTTCTTATCGACCACCACTTCCTGATGAAATTCATCAAAACTGATCTGTAACATGACCTTGGCCTTTGGCCAGGTTATGGGGCGACGACGAATCGCTGTGGCCATTTTGCCCATTATGTCCTGGGTGACGTCACGACTATCTGCAAAATCACCGTTGAGCAAAATGGCAAAGGTAGTGATGTGCTGCATGCTCTGGATCGCTTTATAAAAATGATCCAGGTGTTTGGTCAGGTCGCCACCGGTAAACAGTAATGAGGTCGTGAGTTTATCGACCATCTGATAGAGTGAATCCGGGTCGTCGGTATTTTTCATCAGCGGACGAAAAATAAACATACAGTGACGACAGGTTTGTGGGCAACCCATCGCTGGAATAATTCCCGCTTTGGTAAAATAGGGCAGGGTGTCAGAATCAGGGAGTCGGTCAACCAGTGCCAGGCGTTCTTTATCTTCTTCGGCCAGCATATCGGCATAGCGATCTTTTTCCTGCTTGGCGAGGTCTTTATAGCCGATGGCAAAACTTTTACTGAACAAGTGTAGCGACTGCCAGGTTGTATCAATGTGTGATACCAGCGTATCAATATCTGAAAAGCGCTGTGCAATCTGTAATATCTGGTGTTGTTGCAGCTGGGGTTCGCCCTGGTACTGTTGCCAGTATTCAATATAGCTCTCTATAAAGGTCGCCGTCGATTCGCTTTCCAGAATTAACTGCATTAAAAAAGCCTGTGGGCCTTTGAGAAATGCCGAGAGAACTTCTGTCTGGAAATCTGTGTGAACATTTTGCTGCAGCCATTGCCATGCGTAGACATAGGTCATTAAGAAACTGAGATTTTCAGCGTCATCCGGTGCAGAAGATTTAGTGCTTAGCATGTCCAGCATGTCGCCACGGGTCAGGCGGTTGATTTCAGTTTTGAAACGCTGACGCATATTGATCAGATAGGCCTGATGCACATCAAGTTGTGCTTCTTGGCTGATCTGTATTTCGCTTGAAGGGCGACCGGATTGTATGGCTAGGCTGGGGGCATTCATAGCGGGGAATTTAGCACATTTAGCGATGAAATTAACCCCAGAGCTATCGCGCTTATCGACGACTGGTGGTGTTAGTTGTCTGGGTGATGGTCTCTGTGCAGGCTAATGGCCTTGCCCACCAGTCCGGCGACCATAATGGTCAGGTAGAGCTGGCCGGTAATCGCCTGGGTGAATGACAGTGTTTTGGCAAAGGCTGAGAGCGGCGTAATATCACCAAAGCCAAGCGTGGTCAGGGTGACGTAGCTGTAATACATAAATTCGGAAAAATGCAGCTCGTGGCTGGTTTCAAGACCAGAGAAGGAGTCTGGTTCAAAAAAGTACAGGTTGGAATACAGAATGGTCCAGATAATACCCAGAAGCAGGTAGATACAGGAAGCCCCTACCAACTGGTTAATGGTGATGCTGCGACTAAAAAAGACGCTGTTAAACGCCACAGCAGTACTGGTAAAAAGGAAGAAAAGGCTGATAGAGATGGCCAGATACAATAGTAGAATGTCATCAAACAGAGCAGACAGTGCCAGTATGATGACCTCGATGCCTGCCAGCAGTAACACGGATTTAACCCAGGGTTGGTTGCCCCGGTTGCCCAGTACCGTTACTAGCATCATGCCGATAATGGCCATGTGTAATATGTACTTGCTCAGGCTGACATCAAAGTACTGCAGAAACGGCGAAATAAAAATCAGCACCAGCTGGCCGATGAGTAAACCAATAAAGCTGTTGTCTTTATGAAGTAGCATAATGACTTATAAAAAGTGGTCCCAGGGTATGCTGGCATCGCCAAACACAAAAAATTCCGGATTAAGTAAGCTTGATTTAGTGTTATAGCGTAGTCGAGATAAGTCGGTCTGGGTAATCTGGCCCCCGGCCTCTTCAACAATGCACTGTGCCGCTGCGGTATCCCATTCGGCCGTTTTGCCTAGTCTGGCATAGAGGTCAACGGCACCTTCGGCTACCATGCATGACTTGAGCGAGCTGCCGACACTTAATAGCTCTACCTTGCCCAGCTTGTCCAGATAGCTCTGTAGTTTGTCGGAAACATGGGAGCGACTACCGGCAACGACCAGTTTGTCGCGTTGTGCCTTGCGAGCCTGAATACGCTGGGGTTGCTGGTGAGGCAGTTGTTTATAGGCGTTGCCATTACGCCAGGCGAAATAGTCGGTAGCAAATACCGGCGCATGAATTACGCCAAGAATACTCCGGTGGTTTTCGATCAGTGCAATATTCACGGTGAACTCGCCATTGCGCTTGATAAATTCCCGTGTGCCATCCAGTGGGTCAACCAGCCAGTATCGATACCAGCGTTGACGTTCTTCAAACGGCGGCGTTTCCGATTCTTCGGTCAGTATGGGAATATCGGGTGTCAGTTGTTTTAATTCCTGACGAATAATCTGATCCGCTGCCAGATCAGCTGTGGTTAATGGCGTATTGTCATGTTTATGTTCAATGGCAAATTCTGAATTGTATATCTCAAGGATTTTCTGTCCGGCCTGTCTGGCAATGCCCAGTGTATTCTGACAAAGGTACTGTAAATTCAGCGGTTGGTTTCTGGTCATATTGCAGATGGATCCTGTTTACGATTAATGAGAAAGTCCCTGACCTGATAGAGCGCGGCAATGCTGCGAGCTTCGCTTAGCGTCTCCTGCTGTAGAAGCTGCTCGATCTGGTGGATATTGCAAATGACTTTTTCAAGCTCTTCAGGCTCATCACCGGGAAGGCTTTCGGGGTGTAAATCCTGCGCCAGAACCGTATGGGTAATAAAGCCCAGGTAGCCTGGCGCTATGGTCATCTCTCCAAACGGGCTTAGCTGCCTGGCGCGGTAGCCGACTTCTTCCATGCATTCTCGATTGGCTGCCTCAAGTATGTCTTCGCCCGGATCGATTTTGCCCTTGGGGAAGACCAATTCATAGCGCTCAGTGCCGACAGAGTATTCACGAATCATAATAACATGCTCATCATCCAGTACGGGAATGATCAGTACCGCACCGGCACCTGGTGCAATAATACGCTCATATTGACGCTGTTCGCCGTTATTAAATTCCAGGTCGACCTGTTCAATGGTAAATAACCGGCTCTGACTATGGATTTTGCGCTGGAGGATTCTGGGTTTATTATTCATAGCTTCACTTATTTAATATTGGCCTATTGTAAAAGGCCTGAGTCTGGATTCCTATGATTGACTGGTCAAAAATTAACAGTGTTTTTCTCGATCTCGATGGCACCCTGCTGGATTTGCATTACGATAATCATTTCTGGCTGGAATATGTACCCCGTTGTTATGCAGATAAGCATCAGCTTTCCCTTGAAGAGTCCCATCGTCAACTGGATCAGAAATATCAGGCAGTCTATGGCAGCCTGAACTGGTATTGTGTCGACTACTGGAGTCGAGAGCTGGAACTGGATATTGGTGAGCTGAAGCAGAGCATCTGTGACAAGATAGCGATTCGTCCCCATGTGGTGGAGTTTCTGGAAGCTTTGCATATGCATGGCAAGCGTGTGGTGCTGGTGACCAATGCACACCCCATCAGTATTGAGGTGAAAATGCAGCAAACGGGTCTGAACCGCTACTTTAACCACATACATACCTCCCATGAACTACAATTACCGAAAGAGGACCTGGGTTTCTGGCAAAAGCTGGAGCAGTGTGAATCATTTGATAAGCAGCACACCCTGTTTATCGATGATAATTTTAATGTTCTTGATACGGCCAGAAATTACGGAATAGAGCA
This sequence comes from Gammaproteobacteria bacterium, assembly GCA_041589455.1. GTDB lineage: Bacteria > Pseudomonadota > Gammaproteobacteria > SZUA-229 > SZUA-229 > SZUA-229. Next base: position 9,360 of record JBFHVQ010000029.1, read on the forward strand.
CTTGTTAGCGATTCGGCAACCAGATAGCCAGCAGGATGAGAAGCAACACCATCATTACCACTTGTTATCCTCATTTCTGGAAATTATGCCGGAATAGTCGGAAGAATCACCCAAATGGGTGAAAAATTGCCTGATATATCAATGGTTTTGCCGGGGCAGGTGGTTGAATAGAGTATTAATACTTGCTAAAATACTGATCGTTCTTCGGGTACATTGGTTTCTGAATAACGATCAGCACTTTAGAAACACCCGTGCTATTGCAAATGATCAAGATTGTCAGGGTTCCCTGATTAGCGACATTTCCCTTTACCCGTAATGATGCCGTAGGCCGATTGTTTACATGTGGAAATGTGTAATGAAATTAAACAATTTGACAGGAATCATTATGAAACCGAGCCAGATTAAAACTGTAATATTCACTGTGCTGTTAGCCCTCTTTGCCACACAAACGGCGGTTGCTGAAGAGCGCGGTGTGTTTAAGGGCAAGTCTCAAAAACAGCATGAATTAAGTGACTGGGAAGAAAATAAACTGAAGGCAGAATTTAAAAGCCGTTTCAGTGGAAGTAAGTCAGGTGCTTTCCAGAAGCTTAATAATAATCCATGGGAAGCCAAGCGCAGTAAACAGCAGGAGCATAATCAGCGCATGCTAGAAATGAGTAATTCATGGGGTGCTTGTCGTGAATTTGCCTACAAGCAGCGTGGCCAGTGCTATGCACGTGGTGGTGATGCCTATACCTGTGAGCGTTTTTATGATGCGCGTGTGGGGCATTGCGATAAAAATTTCTAACGAAAGTTTATAGCTCGTCAGCTCAGAAGGCCGGATGTTTTCTGTATGCTGAATTAGATGAGTTATTGCAGGTGATACATCAATTGCCTGGTGATTGAGGGCCCCATACTTCGGTGTGGGGTTTTTTTGTGGGCAAGAAAGCGCCATGCTGTTACTGAGATAACTTGTATCTTGGTATTCGTACATTTAGTATTTCATTATGGATAACAAACCAGCAGAGTCATTCAGCCTACCATATTTTGCAGTGATTTTTGTCTCGCGACGCACAATCGTGGATGCTCAATATGATGACATGGCACAGCAAATGTTACAGCTCGCGAAACAACAGCCGGGATTCCTGGGGGTTGACTCGGTACGAGATAGCTCACGGGGTATTACTGTTTCGTACTGGGAAAGTGAGCAGGCAATCGCACACTGGAAACTGCAGATCGATCATCAGCAAGCACAACAGAAAGGTCGTGAAGCATGGTATGAAAATTATCAGGTACATATCAGCAAGGTCGAACGTTTTTATTCTTTTGAGAAATATCTAAATGAGTGATTATTCAATTCAGATTGTCGGTTGTGGTTACATCGGAAAAAAAATAGCGGCACAGTTAAGCGCCAGGAATATTGCACTACAGTGTATGGTGCAGTCGAAAGCATCACGCCAACAATGCGAAGTGCTGGGTTTTAAAACAATACAATGTGACTTCGACCAGCAACAGCCTGTAATAAACACGATAAGTGAGAAAACCCGCTGGGTTTATCTAGTGCCTCCCACGCCACGTGGAAAAACGGATGCACGTATTGCTCAATTTATTGAGTCGTTAAATTTGCTTGAACAAGTGCCTGAAAAAATTATCCTAATCAGTACCACGGGTGTTTATGGTGATTGTCAGGGTGAATGGATTGATGAAAATCGAGAAGTAAATCCACAGGCAGATAGAGCGCATCGTCGCTTGAGTGCAGAGCAGCAACTCAGTGAGTATTGTAATAAAAATAATGTGCCGCTGATTATTTTAAGAGTGCCAGGAATTTATGGTGCAGATAAATTGCCACTGAAACGAATCACGTCAGGTGAGCCGATTGTGCGAGCAGTAGATTCAGGTTTTACAAATCGTATTCATGCGGAAGATCTGGTGGCATTTTGCGTTGAAGCATTAACGTGTGATGTGAATCCAGGAGTTTATAATTGCTGTGATGGTGAGCCATCAACCATGAACGATTATTTTATGTGCGTGGCGGACGCCAAAGGTCTGCCTCGGCCAGAAGAAATAACACTGCAACAGGCACAGCAACAATTGTCATCTGGTATGTTGTCTTATCTGGCAGAATCGAAACGAATTTCAAATGAAAAACTACTGATGAATTTTAAAACACGTTGTAAATATCCTGACCTGAAACACGGTTTAAAAGATTTAAAGTAAAGGTGTGTTATGAGTGAAATAAAAGTATTACATAACCCTGAGAAAAAAATGCTCGATGCTTTATGTGTAGAAAATTGGGGTGTCTGGGAAAAAGAAGTTTCAGAATTTGACTGGACCTATGATGCCGAGGAAACCTGTTTTTTTCTGGAAGGTGAAGTCATTGTGACGCCGGACGGAGCTGAACCAGTGGCAATGGGTAAAGGTGATATGGTGACCTTTCCCAAAGGTATGAGTTGTCGCTGGAACATTAAGAAGGCGGTAAAGAAATATTTCTGTTTTGCCTGAGCAAGTCAGCTAGCGATTATTAATTAAATGTGTCGCGTCGTTCTCTGGGAACATGGTTGCGTAGAAAATCCATCTGGTCAATAAGAATGCGACGGTTAGATAAAATCATGGACTCGGCCTTGTTAGGCGTATATGGCAGGGCCAATAAAGGCATATGTGCCTGACCCGGCGTGTAACAACCTTTTTTGACATTACAGCTTTTACAGGCAGTCACCACATTTCGCCAGACATCTTTGCCGCCCTGTGCACGAGGTTTTACATGGTCTCGGGTAAGTAGTGTTGTTTTAAACTGATTGCCGCAATACAGGCAAGTGTGACGGTCGCGCTCAAATAAGGCACGATTGGTCAGGCTGGGGGTGATTTCCTGATTATGTTTGGCTTTAGCGCCACGTACCGCAATGATGGTGCTGAGATCAATATAGGACTGTAAACCGGTTTTCTGGCAGGTGCCACCGAGTATTCGAAGGGTGGTATCACTGGCAGTCCAGGCGACCTGTTGTCTTACATACAGGTTGACTGCTTCCTGCCAGTTAATCCAGTCAATCGGGCGTCCGGCATTATCCAGTGTCAGTATTAAGGGCGCGAGTTCTCCAGCTTGCATAAAAACGACTCCTCTGAGTGTTTCTAAAATTAACTACTACTTACTATAAGTATAGCGGGTTTTTTATAAAAAACCTGTTAAATCAATAGTATAGTCATGGTTTGAGATGCGCGTAAAACTACAGTTAGCTGACAACTTTATAACAGGGCGTATATTTACTGCCAGGTAATTTCATCCGGTTCTGTTTTACAAATGATTCGAGTAGTCTGTCCAGAGGCTGCATGATTTTTTTCTCGCCACGAATCTCGAATAGTCCGTGCTCCTTGATTGACTTAATCCCGTCTTCTTTGACATTGCCTGCGACTATTCCAGAAAATGCACGGCGCAGATTTGCTGCCAGGTGATGATTTTCCATATTGGTGTTGAGCTCAAGCTTTGCCATATTTTCATGTGTGGGTTCAAATGGGTTCTGGAATTCCTTGTCAATTTGTAGAATCCAGTTGTAGTAGTAGGCATCGCTGTTTGCTCGCCTAAAGTCTTTCACAGATTCCATGCCATTTTTCATTTCACGAGCAACCAGTGAAGGGTCATCAATAATGATTTTATAACGCTGTTGTGCCTCAAAGCCTAAAGTCATTTCTATGAAATGATGAATCTGTTTAAAGTACTCTTCGGAGCTTTTAGGACCAGTTAAAATTAACGGGAAAGGTAACTCTTTATTGGCAGGATTTAATAGCACGCCTAGGATATACAAAATTTCTTCAGCTGTGCCTGCTCCACCCGGGAATATAACAATGCCATGACCAGTGCGCACAAAGCCTTCAAGACGTTTTTCAATATCCGGTAGGATAACCAGTTCATTAACGATAGGGTTAGGTGATTCGGCGGCAATAATGCCGGGCTCGGTCATACCTATAAAGCGGCCATTGCTGATGCGTTGTTTGTTCAGGCTAATCGTAGCGCCCTTCATTGGGCCTTTCATTGCACCGGGGCCGCAGCCGGTGCAGATATTTAAACCGCGTAAACCTAATTCGTGACCAACCTCTTTGGTGTAGTCATATTCCTCTCGGCTGATCGAGTGGCCACCCCAGCAGACTACAATATTAGGATCTACATTTGGGATCAGAGTATTGGCATTTCTAAGGAGATGAAAGACAGCATTTGTGATACCTGCTTGTGAATTAAGGTCAAAAACGGCTGGATTCATTAGTGCATTTCTGGCGTAGAGAATGTCGCGGAGCACAGCAAACAGGTGTTCCTGAATGCCATAAATCATGTCACCATCAACAAAAGCACTGGAAGGTGCATTTTGCAGTTCGAGCTTGATGCCACGTTCCTGTTGTACCACGCGAATATCAAAGTCGGAGTACTCTTCAAGCACTGCGGTAGTGTCATCAACAATACTACCGACATTAAGAACTGCCAGTGAGCAGCGACGATAAATATCATAACAGTCACCTGATTCACTAACCTTCTTCAGGAGTTCAACTTCAGCGTGAGACAGGGTTTCCATTCGGCCGCGGGGGCTAATACGTGCTAATTCTGTGTGCTTGTTCATTAATTCACTCTTTAATAGCAGGATTATCGCAATCAATAAGCTGCTATATTATTAATTAGTTGTTTCTTTTGTATGTCAGCCACAACTCGATGCGTTTAGTTTAATTATGGTTATAATGAAATTATAGTGTTAAAAGATGAAGCTGTATCCTGGAATTTCAGAATATCAAAAGGTCGTTGATCCATGAGTGAAGAGTTATTTGAAGTCGCCTTCGAAGGTAAAATTGTCGATGAGGCTGATCTACAGCAGGTAAAGGCGAAAGTGGGGGCTATGTTTAAGGCCGATGCTGCCAAGCTGGAGCAGTTGTTCTCTGGTAAGCGGGTGGTGATTAAAAAAAATATCAATCAAGCCACAGCCAATAAATATAAGGCTGCATTGAGCAATGCTGGCGCGGTTTGTGAAATTAAATCTCTGTCTGGTGATACATCTGTTGCAGCTGCGAGCCAGGAAAAGGCAGCAGAAATGGCAAAGCCAGTGGCAGATGCTTCTCGTCAGGTGATAAGTGGTGATGTTCCAGAGGCCCCAATGACTGATCCGCTGGGCATCACTGCGGATGATATTTCGGAGTTGTCGGCCAGTCTGGCGCCTGTGGGTAGTCAGGTACAAGATGAGATCCCGCAAGTGGCAGAGCCAGAGCTGGATATTAGCCAGCTGGATATGGCGCCCGTTGGTAGTGATATGGGGGAAATGAAAAAGAAAGAAGCGCCGCCACCACCCGATACCAGTGGCCTGTCATTAAAAGATGACTAACAGGGTGATCGGCTAGAGGATGCTATACGCGACTGCTGATAGAAAGGCATAGGTTAAATAGCGCTTTTTTACCAATAACTGATTGTGACCAACAATTGTGTCGTCGATAATAGTCGATTGAGAAACCACGGGTGAGCCTGGAAAACCATAGGAGACAATCTGCCCTTTGAGTTTTTGTTTACCATGATTAACGGTAAAGCGAGTTTTTGTATGGGTCAGAAAACGCTCGTTATTATGCCTGGTTTTCTGATTGTCGACGGTGACTTCAAAGGTGTGATTCATCCACAGGAAGCGAGGGCTTGATGTGGCTTCAATCTTTATACTGTGCCCATGCCATTGGTATTCTGTAAATGATTTCATATCTTCAAACCTCAAAACGAATCTAGAAAATCACAGCATGTCCTTATGCTGTCAAAGCACAAACTTCTAATATTGGATTTGGAGGTTCTTCTTTGAGAATTCTCCGCCTAAAAGTTTGTGGCTAGATCTTAAGTAAGTACTGAGTGCAGGTCTGTAACTAAACATACAAAATAATGCAAAAAGAGAAATATTTTCACTTAAGCTGTCTTTTTAGTAGAAAACCAGCGTAATCCTTCGGATGATGTTAGCTCGATATGGCCTCTAGAGAGTTTGATGCAATTTTTTCGTTCAAACTCCTTGAGTATTCGGCTAACGACCTCACGTGTGGTGCCAAGCTCATGCGCTAGATCCTGATGAGTGACCTTAAGAACTGGGTCCTGATTGCGTTCAAAGAGGCCGCCAAGCATACAGGCGAGGCGCATGTCCAGGTGATTAAATACCGTGTCCTGAATTAGATAAATGGTTTCACAAAGTCGTTCTGTTAGCGTTGTTAATACGTAGTCGCGAAATGTGGCGGAGCTGCTTAGAACGGATTTAAAATGGTCTGAGCTAATCGCCAGCGCTGTGACGTCAGACTCAGTCACCGCAATCGCATTGAATGACTGGTTTTTCATCAGGCTGTTCAGGCTAAGAATACATAGGTCACCTGCCTGCACACGGTAAAGTGTGATTTCACGACCATCTTCGGCGCTCTGGTAAAGGCGAATGGTGCCTTCAAGAATAAGCATAAAGTTATTGCATGTTGAACTACCACTGAACAGGGTTGTGTCGGCTTTGATAGACATGCTTTTAGCCTGGTCTATAGTTTCGGTCCAGCATGCATCATCAATACCCGCAAGCACTGGGTAGATTTTATTGAGCTGATGAAAGCGGTCATCAGAACGGCCCTCGTCCTGCGGACTGACTGTGTGAAAAAACTGCATGCCGATACCCCGTATTACCTGAAAAAGAAGTGTTATATGCACTTCAAGCCATTAAGTTAAAATTAGAATGCTGGCTGTTTGTTATTTTAGAAATGTCACCCCATGCAGTATGTGATATTTGTTACACTGCTCATCAAGGGAGAGTTTCATCTTAGAGATAATTATGGGATAGAACGCCAGTGAATAAATCACTCATTTAGGTGGGGGCAATATATATAAGCAATATCTAAATAACGAGTGTTTATACAAAAATTTAGATAATTGACTGATTTAATTTAGTTTTATGTCTAAATTATATGTCTGAAAAGCTGTGCCTCAGAGTGAAATATTAAAAAAATAATTAAGTATGGATGAATAAAAATAGCCTGTAATCGCCGGATGATGCTTTTTCAAGCTAAATTATAATAAGGCAACATTTAAAATAAAGAGGCGTTGATGCAGTATAAGAATACAGTTAATAGCTATGGCCTGTTTAGTATTTGCCTGCACTGGACTGGTGCCTTGCTGGTTATTCTACTGTTTCTTATCGGCTGGTATATGGTGAAACTTGACTACTATGATACCTGGTATAACACGGCACCATGGTTGCATAAGGGGCTGGGTGTAATTGTTGTGCTTCTTTATATCATCAGGTACTGCTGGATATTATATTCAGGTAAGCCCGTGGCATTGAACAACTCACGGTATTACGAGCATATCTTGTCGCGCGTGATGCATGCTTTATTCTATTTGGTTGTTCTTATGCTATCGGCTACAGGTTATCTGATGACCGGTGCATCGGGTGCTGCAATCGAACTGTTTGATTTGGCTGATCTACCTTCATTGATGGAGTTAAATGAAGTAACAGTTGATTTACTTGGAGAACTGCATAAATGGGGGGCATATATGCTGATGCTGATGTTGATATTGCATAGCCTGGCAGCATTGAAACATCACTATATAGATCGGGATTTAACCTTAAAACGAATAATACAACCTGGATTGATGGAGGATAAATAATGAAGTTATATAAAATAGTATTAATGAGCTTATTGTTAATACCCAGCATGGCTCAGTCGAATGAATATGTAATAGATAAGAAAGGCATGCATGCATCTATTCAGTTTCGAGTCTCACATTTAGGGTATAGCTGGTTATGGGGGCGCTTTAATGAATTCGAAGGTCGCTTTAATTATGATAGTAAGGAACCTGAAAAATCCACGGTGAATGTAACGATTAAAACTCACAGTGTAGATTCGAATCATGCCGAACGTGATAAGCATTTGCGTAGTGATGACTTTCTCGATGTGAAGAAGTATCCAGAAGCAAGCTTTGTCAGTACTTCTTATCAGCCTGATAATAATGGAGGTGGTATCCTGAATGGTGACTTTACCTTGCGTGGTATAACCAAGCCGATAAGTATTAGTGTTAAGTTTACAGGCGAAGGCGTTGATCCCTGGGGCGGTTACAGAGCAGGTTTTGAAGGCACAACTAAATTCCTGATGTCGGATTATAAAATAAAGAAAGACCTTGGGCCTGCCTCAAAAGAAGTGGAGCTATTCCTGGTGGTCGAGGGAATCAGAGAAAAAGTAAATTAATGAATTCTGAGAATTGAATGAAAATACTTTTTTACAGTGCAAGAGAATATGATGTTGAGACCTTTAATGAGTCAAATAAAATAGCGCAAAATGATATTAAGTATGTTGAAGAAAAATTAAATAATAACACGGTACATCTGGCTCAGGGTTACTCGGCAATTTGTGTGTTCGTAAATGATTGCCTTGATCGGGAAGTAATAGATGGGCTAGCTGAAAAGGATGTCGGCCTGATTGCATTGCGATGTGCGGGCTTTAATAATGTAGATATTGAGCGTTGTAAGCAAAAAGCAATAAAAGTCGTCAGAGTTCCTGAATATTCTCCGTATGCAGTTGCGGAGCATGCGCTGTGTTTGATGTTGTCACTTAATAGAAAAATAAATAAGTCATATAACCGAGTTCGGGATGGAAATTTTTCTTTACAAGGATTGCTAGGGTTTGATTTTCATGGCAAGACAATAGGAATAATTGGTACCGGCAAGATTGGAAGCGTGCTTGCAAAGATTGTTGTTGCTATGGGGATGAGAGTTGTTGCATATGATCCATTTACGAACCTGGAATGCATAAATCTGGGTGTGGAGTATGTTTCAATAGATGAGCTGTATGAATTGTCGGATGTTATTTCGCTGCACTGTCCGTTAAACGATCATACGAAGTATCTCATTAATCAAAAAGCCATCGATAAAATGAAAGATGGCGTTATGTTGATCAATACGAGTCGCGGTGCAGTTGTAGATACTTGTGCATTAATTGATGGATTAAAGAGTAAAAAAATTGGTTATCTGGGGATGGATGTATACGAACAGGAGGCAAACCTGTTTTTTATGGATAAGTCCTGTGAAATTATAGATGATGATGTGTTTGAGAGGTTGTTAACCTTTCCAAATGTATTAATCACAGCGCATCAGGGATTTTTTACTGAGCAAGCATTAATGAATATCGCAGATACAACATTGCAAAGTGTAGAGGCGTTCGAAAATAAACAGTTGCTTAGATATGAGGTTAAATAAGTTTTGAAAAAAGAACCCCGAGTATACCGGGGTTATGACAATTTTTGTCACTTACTCAATGGTAAGGGGTTTTCAAAAAGCAATTGAATATTATCAATCGATCAGGCTGATTTATATGGGCAAAATTCCTTTTTAACTGGTTTATAGACAGTTGTAGTCATGGCTCAAGATAAAGTAAAACTAAAGCGTAGTATCGGGCTGGCACTCATTACTTTTTATGGGCTTGGGAATATTCTCGGAGCCGGTATTTATGTTTTAGTTGGAAAAGTGGCGGGTCAGGCGGGGTATTTTGCGCCATTGTCATTTATAGTCGCATCAATTATAGCTGCGCTTTCTGCAGTGACCTATGCAGAAATGTCTTCTCGATATCCAGTAAGCGCGGGAGGTGCAGCGTACATTGATGAAGGTTTCTCAAAGCCGGCGCTATCTGTGTTGGTTGGTTTGATGATTGCGTTTTCAGGTATGGTTTCATCAGCTGTCATTTCACATGGTTTTGCGGCCTATCTTCGCGTTTTCATTAATCTGCCGGAATGGTTTATCCTGAGCTTATTGTTTCTGGTGTTATGTCTGTTGACAATATGGGGTATTAAACAGTCTGCAAGAGTCGCTGCGGCCTTGACCATAATAGAAATCGCCGGACTTGTGTTAATTGTATATACAGGTACAGATAGTCTGCATAATTCACAATTGAGTTACCAGGAAATTGTTTTGCCGCTTTCAAATTTATCTGCATTTAGCTATGTAGGTGTATTATCCGGTGCTTTTCTTGCCTTTTATGCCTATATCGGATTTGAAGATATGGTTAATGTGGCTGAAGAAGTTAAACAGCCTGAAAAAAATATGCCGCGTGCAATTATTTATTGTGTCATTGTTTCAACCATTCTTTATGCTGCTGTATCATTGGTGTCAGTAATGATTGTATCGCCGACTGAGCTGGCAAAGTCTGCTGCCCCATTAGCAACAGTCTATAGAGCAGCAACCGGGGCAGATCCCGTTGTGATTAGTTTGATTGGTGCTTTTGCAGTGATTAATGGTGCTCTTATACAAATGATTATGGCATCTCGTTTGCTCTATGGTATGGCACATAAAAACTGGCTGCCTGAAAGTTTAGGTAAAGTTAATTACAAAACACGGACACCGGTAAACAGTATTATTCTTACAGCAACAATAATGTTAGTGCTTGCGCTACTGCTTGATCTGGATGAGCTTGCAGAAATGACGAATTATCTCGTGTTGAGTGTTTTTGTAATGGTAAATCTTGCTTTAGTAAGAATAAAACTAAAAGGTGATGCTGAAAGTGGTGTTCTTGTTTACTCGATTGGCTTCCCGATTTTTGGTTTTATCAGCTGCAGTGCATTGATAATACTGCAGCTGATAAGTGCGCTTATTTAGAACTAGCTAGACAATAGGTTAGAGAGCTTGCGTCGAATTTTCTGGGATAGCTCTGGCTGGTTTTTAGACAGCATATTACTAATCGTGGCAATCATTTCTCTGGCGGCGCCATCTTTGTAATCTGCCTGTTGTTGTAAGATTGTAAATAGTTCATCGGCTGCCTCAGCGTATTCGAAATCTGCAAGCATACAGATAGATAAATCAAATCTGGCGTCGTGGTTATCTGGTTCATTGGCTAACGTATCAAGTAAAGCTGCTTTCCCTGCTGTTTTTAATGCCTGTTTTATGAATGTTATCTGTACGGCAAGTGACTGCCCTGTATCAGTTTGTTTTATTTTTTCAGGGAACTTATTAAATAGCTGCTCAGCCTGTTCAAGTTCTCGAATATCCAGGAAAATCTGTACCATATCCATGGCAATTCGAATATTGCCAGGATCTTTCTGTATTGCCTGTGTGAGTAACATGATGGCATTGGTCGTATTGCCTGAAAGGTGGCTGTTACGGGCTTCCTCGCGAATCGCATCTGATTCCCTGAAAACGCCAAAATCCTTTAACAGGTTTCGTGCTTCTGCTTCGGTTAGTTGTCCTACTTCATTGCGAGCGACTTTTCCATCCTTAAAAACAATAATAGTAGGAACATTCTTTATTTCATATTTTTCCCGAAGCTCTGTTTGCTCATCAATGTCAATCTTGGCAAAGATAAATTCTTCTGGGAATTCCTTGGCTAAACTGGAAAACATATCAGAAAGAAATATGCAGGGTTCTGACCATACTCCAAGGAATAAGGCAACGACAGGAATTTTATGTGAGTTAAGTAGAACGTATTGGTCGAAGCTCTGCTGGCTTACTTCAAAGATAAAGGCTTGTTTGCTCAAGGGGTAATCCTGTCTAAAAATAAAATAGCATTATAGCCTGCCGTGTCTCTTGATTGAAGTTGTCACTGAAAGAATATGACGGATGTAATTGGTGAAATAGATTTTACAGGGTCTCGATTCGGTTTCTACCGTTATCCTTCGCGATATAGAGTATTTTATCTGAGCGCTTTAGAAGGTCGTCATGGGTATCAGATTTTTGGACCTGGGTTACGCCAAAGCTGGCTGTTACTACACCAACAGGAGATATTTGGGTGTTGAGTAGTAGTTTTCTAAGGTTTTCGGATACTCGTACAGCTTCGCTTTCTTCAGTTTCTATGAGTAATACCAGGAATTCTTCGCCGCCCCATCTTGCAACACTGTCTGATTTTCGAATGTTGGAGCTAATGAGCTGAGAAAAATGTTTTATAATCATGTCACCAACATCGTGACCGTGATTGTCATTGATTTTTTTGAAATAGTCGATATCAATATTTATTAAAGAGAAGGGTTTGTTGTACCGATTAAAGCGTTGAAATTCATAATCCAGGATTTCAGTGAATTTTCGTCTATTTAATAAGCCAGTTAGAGGGTCTGTGTTCGCAAGATACTCAAGTTCTTCTGTTTTCTCGATCAGACTTTGGGTGCGCTCTGCAATGGTGTCCTCAAGCTGCTTCTGGTAGCCAATGAGCAGATTGTCCAGAAGTATTTGTTTTTTTAAAATATGGCCAGAAAAAAAACCCATAATGATGAATACAATCACAATCAGGATTCGCATCCAGAGTTCACTGGCCTCATCTGGCGAGGTCAGATTTTCCATGAAGCCTTGTTCTTCGCCCAGGATATATACATCGGTAATAGTGTCAATTACCCATATGAAACACCCCATTAGCAGCCCTGCAATGGGTAGCATTGCAGGGCTGATTATTGTGGCATTACGCTGTTTTTCAGGATTGTCCATATTTACTGCTAGAAAAGTCTTTATCTCTGTTGTTTTTTATTTCAGTTATTAACGTTCGAGTAGATGCCGTTTTTCTTGAATGGATTCCCATTGTTCAGCATCGTCAGGTGCCGGTTTTATTTCGTTGATAACAGGCCATAGTTTGGCAAGCTCTTCATTAAGGGCTAGAAAGTCAGACTGGTCGTCGGGCAAATCCTGCTCATCGTAAATCGCATTGACAGGGCATTCTGGAACGCATAACTGACAGTCTATGCATTCTTCAGGGTCAATAACGAGGAAGTTGGGGCCTTCGTGAAAGCAGTCTACAGGGCATACATCGACACAGTCGGTATATTTGCATTTGATGCAGCTCTCCGTAACTACGAATGTCATATATCAAGGCTCCAGTTAAAAAAGGTTGATTTGACGGTCTAATACCTGTGCCATTGTTTCGCCAGTTACACTCAGGATGCTATCAGCAATGGGTATTAATTGCTTTTCAATATAATGATCATAGTCTAATTTTTCAGTTTGACACTCTAAAACCTGTGGTCCTGCCTTGGTCATAATGTATTCTACCCAGCCTTTGTTTTGATAGCGGGAGGGTAACCCCTGCTGTTTGAAAAAGGCTTCCGCATTGATGGCAGCCCTGGCATGGGGAGGAATATTTTTCTGATATTGCTGAAGAGATTGTCGAAGTCGCTTTCGATACACCAGTTGTTGGTCCATCTCTCCTTTTATGAGTGAGTCTACTGTCAGGCGTATAAACTCTTTATAAGGTTCATTATTGAAAACTTTTAAATAAAGCGCATTTTGAAAATTTCGAGCCAGTGAAGTCCAGTCAGTACGAACACTTTCCAGGCCCTTAAATATTAATTTTTGTTGATTATTTTTAAGGACAATGCCGGCATAACGTTTCTTGCTTCCTTTCGCGGAGCCGCGAATGGTGGGCATAAAAAAACGTGAGAAATGGGTTTCATATTCCATTTCGAGAAAGCTGCTAATGCCATATTTGTTAATGAGTGTTTCCTTCCAGAACTGGTTGATTTGAGTTGAGAGTTGATGACCAATTTTATCGGCATCCTGTTGATTATAAGCTAACCCTAGTGACACAAATACAGAGTCAGTGTCACCGTAAATAACCTTATAACCCTGCTGCTGAATTAGTCTGACTGTCTGCTTGATAATGTCATGACTTCTTTTGGTTATGGAGCTAGTTAAGCGGGCATCATGAATACGGCAGCCCGGTGTGCCAAGTACGCCATAAAATGAGTTCATAATGATTTTAATTGCCTGTGATAGCGCGGCATTTTTTTCATGCTTTGCTTTGTCACGTGCTTTCCACAGTTCTGCAATAATTTCGGGCAAAATAAATTGCTGCTTGGAGAAACTGGCACCATCATAACCGGGGATGCATTCATTGTCTGGCAGTTGTTTCGCGACAATTCGTGAATAAGGGTCGACATTAAAGGTGCGAATAATACTTGGATAAAGGCTTTTGTAATCCAGTACCAGTACACTGTCATACAAACCTGGAATTGAGTCCATCACATAACCGCCGGGGGCTGTATTGCCTGAGCCATAGTCGCCTATATTGGGTGCGATATATCCTTTGCGATGTAGTCGTGGAAGGTAAAGGTTGTCGAAGGCGGCAACCGAGCCGCCAACTCTGTCCATTTCGAGGCCGGTTAAGCGTGCTCGCTCGATGGCAAAATGCATCAGGTGTGCGTGCTCGAATATATCCAGTACCAGCTGACAGTCTTCCAGGTTGTAGCGTGCCAGTGCCTGTTTATCATTGTGGAACTGCTGTTTTATCTGCTTGGCTTTATGTAATGGGTCGTGGCTGTCATTTTGTTGGATTAATTTACCTCGATTAAGCAGACTGTTTGCTACGTGTTCTAGAGAAAAGCTTGGAAATGACCAGGTGGCGCTTTTTAGAGTGTCAATGCCATCGAGTACTACGCGTCCGGCAATATGTAAAAAATACTGGCTGGAATCATTGCCGGATTGACGCCATCTTGGCAGGCTGCTATTGCGACCGATGCGAAATGGAATGTTTAATGTATCGGCTTTTTTCTGCAAAAACCTGAAATCAAAATTGATCACATTCCAGCCAATAAATACATCCGGATCGAGTTCACTTACATATGCAATAAAACGCTTTAATAAAGCGGATTCACTTTCCAGAAATTCTGTGTCGTCATGGCTTATTGTCTGAGTGTTATCACTCAGCATCAATACTCGTTTTTGCTGATTGCAGATAAAGGCAATGGAGTACAGCTGATTTGTATCATAGGCAGTTTCTATGTCCAGAGACATCAGACGCAGATCAGGGGTATATTCTGCCGGTTTGATAATGGGGTCAATCCAGGGTGTGTGTTCGTGTCTGGCCTGAATGCTAACAGGGCCGGTTAAGAAGCGCTCGGTTAGATAACGCTCTGCAGGTCTGATATCGCTTTCAAATGCTTTTAAATGACTGGTCTGTAGCAGTTCTTTGAGGCGATAAAAAACCTGCAGGCTAGAGCAATATACACCGGCAACGAGCTGGCCATTAAAGTGCTTTAGTTGAAGTGGCCTGATATCGACGTTGTGGGCGTGTGGGCCAAGTGTCGTGAGTAGTTGTTGCACTAACTGAGTATCAGACTGAAAAATAAAAAAGACAGCAGACTGTTGATTAATCAATACCTTAAGTGGCCCTGTCTCTGAGCTAAACCAGAACTCCAGCTGTATTCCCTGGGGGGTGTCCTGAGCCTGTCGTGTTAGTAGAAATGCTTTTGTCATGATTGATGCTATTGCGGGCTCTGTCACTGGTTAAGTCGGTATTTTAATCCAGAACGACTATTATCTATAGTTACACCAGTAAGCCTTCAGTTTGATTCAGGAAAATAATAGTAATGAAAATCAGTCCCTATTTAAAAGTTCTGGCAGAGAAAGACGGTTCGGACCTTTATCTGTCGACAGGTGCCTTACCCAGTGCAAAATTTAATGGTGTATTAACGCCGCTTTCCAAAAAGTCAGCACCTCCTGGGTGGGTGCGGTCTCTGGCTGAAGAAATAATGAATGATGATCAGCGTGAAGAATTTGAGCATAAGCCTGAAATGAATCTGGCAATTTCAGAAACAGGTGTTGGGCGTTTTAGGGTGAATATCTTCAAGCAACGCAATGAAGTGTCTATGGTGATTCGTAATATTAAGGCGGAGATTCCTAATCTGGATGACCTGGGTCTACCGCCTGTGCTGAAAGATGTGATTATGTCCAAACGCGGCATTATATTGTTTGTTGGTGGCACCGGCTCGGGTAAGTCAACTTCGTTGGCCGCATTGATTGATTACAGGAATCAAAATAGTAAGGGGCATATCATTACCATTGAAGACCCGATTGAATACGTGCATCAGCATAAAGGTTGCATTGTTAACCAGCGTGAAGTTGGTGTGGATACAGATAGCTTTGAGGACGCACTGAAAAACACCTTGCGACAGGCGCCTGACGTTATTCTGATTGGTGAGATCAGAGATCAGGAGACGATGGAGCATGCACTGGCGTTTGCTGAAACAGGCCATTTAGCGATTTCAACCTTACATGCAAACAATGCAAATCAGGCGTTGGATAGAATTATCAACTTTTTCCCGGAAGAGCGACATAATCAGTTATTGCAGGATCTATCCCTCAATTTACGTGCGTTTGTATCGCAGCGTTTGATTCCAACCGTAGACAAAAAACGCTGTGCTGCGATTGAAGTGTTATTGAACTCACCGCGTGTTGAAGAGCTTATTAAGCGAGGTGAGGTGTCAGAAATTAAGGAAGTGATGGAAAAATCGGAGCGTATAGGAATGTGTACATTTGATAGTGCCTTACTGGCGCTGTACCGAAGGGGAAAAATCACCATGGAAGAAGCGCTGAAAAATGCAGATTCTGAAAACAATCTACGCTTAAAAATTGAGCTGGGTGATGATGCACCTAAAGAAAGCGCAAGCAGTGAGAGTGATCCTTTTAGTGGTTTATCATTACTGGAAAAGGAAGAGCCCAAAGAAGAGGTAGCAGAAGAGAGTGCTAGCGAAGGTGGATTGACTCTGGAAGATTTGCCTGAGGTTAAAACAGAAGAAACCAGCTAGGAATTGAACACTATGGAAACAGGGCTTTATAACATGTCGATCCAGTGTCCTTATTGCTGGGAAGTAATCGAGGTTACCATCGATGATTGCGGTGAGGCGCAGCAATATATAGAAGATTGTCAGGTGTGTTGTCAGCCGATAAATTTTAATGTGCAGATTGATAATCAGGGACAGCTTGCTTGTGAGGTCTATAGAGATGATGAGTAGAGTGCTGATCATTTGTGCTCATCTGTTAATAATGCCTGCATTGCAGGCTGCAGATGCTCTGCATAATCAATGGGGTATGAAATTTGTCAAAATTCCTGCGGGTGAATTTCAGATGGGTCTGCATGATCGTGATGAAGCGCTTATGGAAGTGCCTGATGCGACGCCATCCAGTTTGCTAGATGAGCTGCCGCGACACAGCGTTACATTAAGCCAGCCTTTCTATATGGGAGTCACAGAAGTTACCCAGCAACAGTGGCTAAGCATTATGGAGAATCGCCCGGGTCCGGCGGCGAACTGGCGGCGGGATGACTGGCAGCAGCTGCCAGTGGTATCTGTAAGCTGGTTTATGGTTGAGCGATTTTTGCAGGAAATTAACCGGCTGGATACGGCTTATCGTTATCGTTTACCGACGGAAGCAGAGTGGGAATATGTCGCCTGGGGTGGTGCAAGTAAAGATGACTTACGGCCGGTGTCTATTGATCAGCTGGCCGAATATGCCTGGTTTATCGAAAATTCCTTGGATAAGCCACAGCCGGTTGGGGGGCTGATGGCTAACCCTTATGGAGTGCACGATATACTGGGTAATGTCTGGGAGTGGGTTGCCGACTGGTATGCCGCAGATACTTACTCGAAAAGTGTGCGAACTGACCCAACAGGCCCGTCTGATGGGGTTTCCAGGGTTCGGCGAGGTGGCTCATATCATTGCCCGCTGCATCTGCTTCGACCTGGATATCGCTCAGCTAACAGACCAGAAGTGCGATATGAGGTAGTAGGCTTTCGCCTGGTGTCAGAGAAACGGTGAACAATCAGTGATTTTAAATAATGAAAAACATAGTATTATGCTCTATAGTTAATGTGCAACTTTAAGTGTTGGCTATGACCAGATAGACTTCAATGAAAATAAAAATGACCTTTAGAGAGGGTGTCGCCGTGGAAAAAAAGCAATTGAAATCATTAACAACTCTATTCACTCTGGCTGGGCTGGTTGTGACCTTACAAGCCTGCTCCAGTGATCCGGCGTCCTGGGATAAAAAGGATTCCCCCTGGGAACAGCGTCGCAATCAGGTTGTTGAAGCGCCTTCTGCGGAAGAATATAAGCTCGATCTGGAAATGGCGACTGAGCCAAGCGCTTCTGATTTGAGTTATCAGGCTGAATCAGTTGAAAGCATTGTGCCAGAAGCAGAGCCTGCAGTGATTGAGGAAGTGACAGAAGAAGTTCCACCCGTTGATATTGTCGATGAGCCAGTAGTTGCAGATGCTTCGTCATTGCTTGATGTGCCTGCAAATTACTATACGGTGCAATTAATGGCTTCAAATAATGTGGATCGAGTATTTCGTTTTGCTGATCAACACTCAGTGACTACTCAGTATATTACGGCAACCATAAGAGACGGGGTGATCTGGCATGTGCTGTTACTGGGTGTTTATCCAGACTATAGCTCAGCTGTTGCGGCTAAAGATGAGATTGCGCCTGTGCTCTCTACACAGCCCTGGATTAGAAGTGTTGGTTCTGTGCAGAAACTAATGCAGTAATCATATGAAGTAAAAGACGTCTGGAATGGATGTTGTTTGCTGGAAGCCCTGAATCGCTCTGTGAGTAACAGCGTGTTCAGGGCTTTTTTTATATTTGCTATTTAATCTAGTTCGCGATGAGTGCCATCACATATGGGTGCCGTCTTTGAGTGTTTGCAGCCGCAAAGTCCGTATTTTTTCTTTTCGGTAATCTTGAGTTCTAATGGTGTAAATTCGGTGCCCTGGTGTGAGCCATCACAAAAAGGTTGGGTTTTAGAGCGGCCGCAGGAGCACCACCAGTAACTGCCGGGTTCCAGTTCCACAACATAGGGTGACTTTTTAGGGCACTCTGGATTGCTCATTTCTCATCCTCAATGGTTAATTTAATAAAGCGTTATGGAGTTTAGCATTGGCCTGAAAGAATGCCCAATTGTTAATCCAGTTCTTAGCGCGTGTATGTAGTTTTCTAGTCTCGGTGGTTGAAAAATGTCTAATGACTATAAACTCAATCGGCATGTATTAAAGCACTGTTCGTGAGAGAAAAATTTAACATCTATGCAATTTTTAAGGCTTTTAATGAAAGAGTTAGTTAAAAAAACGGTTTAATTAAGGTCTATATTAGTGCCAATAACAGTGTGATTGATGCAGAGTGGTTCCAGTTAAAAATAATCGTTCGGTAGTATGATGGTTTGCCCAGTGAGTGTTGCCCTGGTGCGCGCAATATATTATGTCCGAATTTCTGAGGCTTATTTATTGCTGTTCATAGAATAATAATTATATTAATGTGATCGAATAGGAAAATATTTGGAAACAAATTACTTTTGTCCGTGGCGTTATTGGGCTAGACTCGGTATTTATTGTATATAAAATAACGAATTAGGGTTGTTTTAAGTCAAAGCTCCAGATTTTCAGGGGTTTAATAATAATCAAATACGACAGAGGATATAGCATTGACTTTATTAAATACAAAAACATTGCAAATGGTGCTGGTGCTTACAGGTAGTGTTGCACTAGCAGCGTGTTCATCGAAACCAGCTCCCTGGACTGATTCATCATCACCCTGGGAAAATCGAGCCGAAGAAAGTGGTGTGCAACCCGTAGTGATGGATGAAGAAGTGGTGCCAGTCGTTGAGGCGCCTATGATGGAGCCTGTTGTATCAATGGAAGAGGATGTCATGCCAGCTGATGCACAGGCTGAAATGATTGCAGAACCGGTCATGATGGAGGAACCCGTCATGATGCAAGAGTCTTCACCGGTTGTTGAAACAGTTATGGAGCCTGCTGTTGTAAGCGGTAGTCTTGCGTCTCAGCCTGCTAACTATTATGCAGTTCAGGTGGTTGCATCGAGTTCACTTGAGCAGCTAAAAGACTTTGCAAAAGTAAATCAGCTGTCTGACGAATGGATGGCTGAAACTTCGGTTAACGGTAAGCTCTGGTATGTGTTAATGCTGGGTGTTTATCCAAGTAAGGTAGATGCAGAGCAGGCCTTGGTTTCGGTTCAGGATCTGAATACCCAGCCATGGATTCGTACGGTGGGTTCAGTTCAGTCAGTAATGAAGAACTAGTCGAGCGAGTTAAAGCTCCGGATTATCAATTGATAACGGATCTGGTGTGATGCTCTAAAAAATACCATAGCCCTGTACTGCTTGGTGCGGGGCTTTTTTGTGTGCGTGTATTTTCTGTTTCAGCATTTGTCAAAGCTTAAAGCAGGATCGTGTCCTGATGTGAATAGGCGGGTGCGCAACAGCACAATATGATCAGATCGTCCTGGCTAGTATTGCATATATTATGCTCTGTGCCGGGTGGGATGCAAATGCAGTCGCCTGCTTCAACATTGAATGTGTCTCCACCAAGACGCATGCGGCCTGTGCCGGAAGTAATATAATAAAGCTCCTCGCTTTTCAGGTGTTTATGCAGTTGAGTGGTTTGCCCAGATAATATCCGGGCTTCGGCCAGGCTTTGTAGCTGGTTGCCCTGGATAGCTGGGTGCATGATTTCCCTGATGTCTGAGCCATCGCGGGTTCGATAACTTTTAAGGTTCTTATAGTGACTAATTTTTTTCATGTGTGTTTAGTTTTGTCAGAAAAGATTTGTAACTATCCAGTTTATTGATGACGGGCAGGCATTGTGTGCCTTCGCAGATGTAAGCACAAATTTCACCCACGGGCTGTTTGTCTCTTAAGGCAGCGGGTAATGGTTGTTCGCTTTCAATTGCTAGACAATACAAGCCTGGAGCATAGATGTTATCTGTTAGTTCTTTCCATTGCTGTAGTTTAGGTTCGCTTCCTCGCAGAATAATGATTGCTCTGGGGTTGAGGTATAGCTCGAGAGTATTGAGTAAACTGCAATGACTAATTGCGTGTTCAGATAGCTCGCTGTAAGCGCATTTAAGCGTTCGTTCAGCAGCATCTATGTAGCGAGTCTCGCCGCACAATAGTCCCAGCTGTAACAGGCTATAACTAGCAATTGCATTACCGTTAGGCATGGCGTCATCGGCAAAGGTTTTGCTTCGGTACAGTAATTTCTCGTGATCGTGACTGGTGAAATAGAAGCCACCATGCTGTTGATCCTCGAAGTTTTCAAGTAGGCTGTCGGCAACTTGCAGTGCCCAGTTGAAATAATCCGGCCTCCATTTGCACTGCAATAGCTCTAATAATGCCTGAAGAAGATAAGCGTAATCATCGAGATATGCATTTAAATGGGCTTTGCCATCCTTAAAGCTAGCGAGAAGTCGCTGGTCTTTCCAGAGCGTGTTTTTAATAAATTCAGCTGAGCGAAACGCGGAATCTAGATACTCAGGCTTATTCAGGTGTTTGCTGATTAGACTCATTCCTCGAATCATCAAGGCGTTCCATGAACAGAGGATTTTGTCATCTCGACCTGGCTGATTGCGGAGATTGCGATGAGCAAGTAATGAGTGTTGTGCTTTATTCAGGCTCTGGTTGATGTTATCGACAGAGGTGTCGAGCTGTTCAGCCAGCGACTGGTTAGAGATGATGCTGTGCAGGTGCCAGTTGTCTTCAAAATTGGCGCTCTCAAAGAGGTTGAACTTGCTGGCGAATATCTTGTAGTCCTCGGCATTCAGTCGTTGTTTAACTTCATCAGGTGTCCAGACATATGTTTTGCCTTCGATCTTATCAGTGTCAGCATCAAGTGCTGAGCAATAGCCGCCCTGTGATGTTTGCATTTCACGAATGAGCCAGTTAGCAGCATCTTCCAGAGTCTGGCGATAAAGTGGTGAATCGGTTAATGCGAAGCTTTGTGCGTAAAGGGCGAACAGCTGGGCATTGTCATACAGCATCTTTTCAAAGTGAGGGATCATCCAGTAGTCATCTGTTGAATAGCGGAAGAAGCCACCACCAAGATGATCCTGAAATCCGCCCAATGCCATTTTATCAAGAGTAAAAGTGGCCATATCATAAGCGTTTATATCGGGGTTGTTTTGTGAGCTTAATAATAAATGGTGACGTAATAGGCGTTCAATCATAGGGGCGTGCGGAAATTTAGGTGCCTGACTAAAGCCGCCATGCTGACGATCAAATGCAGCGCCAAGTTGTTTGCGTGCAAGATCGAGTGGTAGTGAATTAAGTTGATCAGGTTCCTGTGAGGGGGAGGACATCTGATTGAGTATCTTGTTAATGGAGGCGTTTTGCTGTTCGATATCAGCTTGTCTGTTGTGATAGGCCTCAGACACCATCTTCAAGATTTCAGTAAAAGTGGGCATATTGTATTTCTTGTGTTTAGGGAAATAAGTGCCAGCAAAGAATGGCATCTGATTTTGTGGTGATAAAAACACTGTTAGGGGCCAGCCACCAGGCCGAGATGTCAGTAAGGAGTGTGCCGTTTGGTAAATCTTGTCCAGGTCAGGTCGCTCTTCGCGATCTACTTTGATATTTATGAAGTGCTGGTTCATGAGAGCCGCTGTCGCTTCATCTTCAAATGATTCATGCGCCATGACATGGCACCAGTGACATGCTGAATAACCTATTGATAGCAGTATTGGCTTGTTTTCGTCTCTGGCCTTGTTGAGGGCGTCTTCATTCCATGGAAACCAGTTAACCGGGTTATCTGCATGTTGTAGAAGATAAGGACTGGTCTCGTTTTTAAGTAAATTATCAGAGTTGTTCATATTCATTGGCTAATAGTGGTGTTGTTTATGTCTGTATAGTGTCACGGTTAATTCGAATAATCGCGTAAAAAATGAGAGGTTAAATAACAAGGCGTAATAAATTTGACAAGATTGACGTGATAAACAGGAGGTGAATAGAGCGCTAAATAATTGAAGAAATGTAATGAAGTATATTGTGTGTTTTGAGTAGGTAGGTGTGATGTCGAAAGAAGTATCAAAATAATCATGGTTCAGAGAGTAGACGAATATAAGTTGCTTAAATGGCGCTATGGTGGGGTTTTAGATTTAAGAGATGGTCGAATAATGAACAAATGTAAGTTATTGAAAGTAAAGCTGGAATTAAATATTAAAAAAATATGATGAAAGTTGTTGACGCCCTGATTCAAATCTGTAGAATGCGCGTCCTCGTTAGGGAGAACGGCCTGCTTAGCAGGATAGCCGGAACGGAAAAAAGTAAAAAAGTGCTTTGCTAAATCAAAAAACTTTTCTATAATATCTGGCTCGCTCAAACAACATTGAGCAGACGCTTTAAGCGATGATATTTAACAAACAGAGATTAGATAATTTGTGTGGGTGCTTACGTTAGTGAACACAAAGACAAGAAATATGACACATAACCATGAAGATGGGTGTCACATAACTTGTCTACAAATTAACACGTTAATTTATAGTATACAGTTATGAACAGACTTACTTTGAACTGAAGAGTTTGATCATGGCTCAGATTGAACGCTGGCGGTATGCTTAACACATGCAAGTCGAACGGTAACGATGCTAGCTTGCTAGCAGGCGACGAGTGGCGGACGGGTGAGTAACG
>JBFHVQ010000030.1:0-31437 GCA_041589455.1 Gammaproteobacteria bacterium
AAAGGGCGTTACATTGATATCAATATTGATCGATACAATGCAGGTCAACAGTTATATAACGTATCAGATATTCAACAAATTATTTCATCTGCAGTTGGAGGGAAGGTTATAACTGAGACTATTGAAGGGCGAGAACGTTATCCTGTTAGTGTTCGATATCCAGGGGATATTCGTGATTCTATTTCAGACTTAAACAGCTTGCCACTCGTTACTATGCATGGAGATCTTGTGCCTTTGAGTGAGTTTGCAGAGATTAAAGTTTCAGAAGGCCCAGCGATGATCAAGAGTGAGAATGGGCGTCTGAGTATTTATGTGTATATTGATATTCGAGGTCGTGACTTAAATTCATACGTAGATGAACTCAAACTGGCTGTTACTGAGAAAATTGATTTCCCTTCAGGTTACAGCTTGACATGGCTAGGTAAGTTTGAGTATTACGAACGAGTTAAGGAAAATTTATATTATATTATTCCTCTTACCTTAGTAATTATATTTGTGCTTCTTTATCTAAGTTTTAAAAACATTATTGAATCATTAATTGTGATGTTAACCATGCCGTTTGCACTTATTGGTGGTGTCTGGTTAATGTACATACTTCAAATAGATTTTTCTGTAGCAGTTGCTATTGGCTTTATTGCTCTTGCGGGTGTGGCGACAGAATTTGGCATTGTGATGATGCTTTATCTAAAAGCTGAAATTAACCAAGCAAAGCCAAAAACTGATATAGAAATAAAGCAGGCTGTACTTGATGGTGCTATGAAGCGTGTGCGACCTAAGACAATGACTGTAGCGATTATTATTGGTGGTCTATTACCTATTCTGATTGGTAATGGGAGTGGTCTTGATGTCATGCGACCTATTGCGGTGCCGATGGTTGGGGGAATGATAACAGCACCATTGGTTTCAATGTTTTTACTACCGATTATCTATTATTACTACAATCAAAAAAAATTACATATTTAAGATTTTTTTACCCGTATATATTGATTTATATGCAATGTCAGACTGGCTTTGAGTTTATCAGTGACAACACTGTGCCCGTTTGATTTCGACCCTGTCGACATTTGTTCTTTAATGGTGTCTAATTAAGCCTTATTTGTTTTTTAATCATGCATAATAAATCACGATTGTGTAATTAAAGCCAGGATGCGGCAGGGCGAATTTCGCCTACGTGAAGTCCTCTAGAATTAATTATTGGCGGGCGAATATAAGCCTGTAATTTGTATTTATCTTCAGAAGTTAGAACATCTAAATAATCAAGGATTGCCAATAAAGCAACTGAACGTGCACGGGCACTGCCATCGGATATCTTCAGAGCAATACCTAAGCCACGTTCAGGTATTGCTGCGGTAACGATGCCCTCGGCACCGGTCTTAGCGAGAACCGCACCTTTTGTTACCTCATTTAACTCACTTACCATCGTTCCATTGCCGGCTATATAAAGAGGCTCATTGGTAATGGCGTTGTGAAGACAGTAAATTGCCTGCGCGCGGCGCAATGATAAATCTACAGGTTTGGCGAAACGAGCCATAGCATGACCAAGTTGCAGTAAAGGCATTGTCGGTGCAGGTAAACCACAGCCATCAATACCAATAGGGAACTGTGTAAGGTCACCATTGGCTATATCGGAAAGTGTATTTAGTGATAATTGTTGTAAAGGGTGATCTTCCAGGTGATAGTCATTTAATGACAAACCAAGATGCAGTGCTATAGTTAAAAAACCGACATGCTTACCTGAACAATTGTGATGAATTCGACAGCCTTGTTGCCCTGAAGCTAACAGTTGGTGAGCACTTTCTGTGTGCTCAGGTAGTACGGGACCACAGGCTAAGTGATTTTCTGTTAATTTAAGACGTGTTAGCCATGAAGCTACTAGATCCTGATGAATTTTTTCACCCTGGTGAGAGGAGCACGCAAGTGACAGTTCGGCATCGCTTAATGCATAATGTTTACTAGCGCCACTCTCAACAAGTTGAATAGCTTGCATCGGTTTTAGCGCTGAGCGTGGAAAGATCAGTTTATGGATATCTCCCCAGCTTTTTACAACTTCACCCTTATAATTACATATAACAGCAGCGCCAAAATGTTGGCTTTCTACAATACCATTGCGTGTTACTTCAATAATAAGCTTATAAGACATGTGACTAGTGCTCTTAAATACAGTCGTATTATGATAAATGTTTTTTGATAAATATATGCTTGTATAAAATTAACGCCGAGCGTAAAAATATACAAGCAGTGTCAATTCTCGCAGTAGTAGCATATTCATAATAACGTTACTTTTTTACACAGATGAAACTATCTTTCTGTCTGTGTCAGGACGAATAAGAGGAGGCATGGTTAAGGAGGCTCTAGCAAGTCCGCCGTCTAATAGGAGTTTAATAACTTCATCATAGTCGAATGCATGTGCAATGTTACAGGCTTGTGGAAAGTAACTCGAACCTCTCGTCATGCCTGGTACCAGATTGGCTTCCATAAAGAAGCATTCTCCTTGATTGTTAGTTTTAATATCAATGCGACCAAAATCTCTAGCTCCCAATGAATAAAATGCATCAATTGCCATGTTTACCACTTTGTTTTTCATTTCTTCGTCAATTATTTCAATAAGATCTTCTGAATCATCAGTTTTTGTTTTATTACCTAAGATTCTTAAACCACGAGTTGATGTTGGTGGTACAGCTTCAATCGCCGATACAATCAAAGCTTGATTCATTGGTTTTATAACGGCTACGGTGAATTCACGTCCATCGAGATATTCTTCCACCAAAATTGGTTGTTTGAATGTTTTATATAACGATGCCAATTTTTTTTCATAACTAAAAAAGTTCATTACAAATGATGAATCATCAATGCCATTTCCATTGGCTGCATCTAAAGGTTTTAAAAAAAGTGGAAAAGATATCGGCAAATCATTTTCGTTTTTGTGTTCTCCAGGAATAGCTAAAAAATAACTGGCTGTTTTGATTCCTTTGTTACATAAATGTGTTTTTGCGATTACTTTATTTGAGTCAAATTCCAGTACGTCTCTTAATGAACCTGTGTAATTAATACTATGTTGAGAAAAATATTCAGATAACCAGATATCATTCTGAAGTCCATCATCTTTATTTTTAATAGGTATGTACTTTACAGCCAGAATTACAAGGTCGGGATTTCTTTTGACTACATCTTCCAGATCATCTTCTGATTTGCACACATTAAGCCTTACGTTGTGGTGCATTTTCTGGATGGAAGCTAGTACACTTTTACAGGCTTTAAGTGATCCAAATCCACTTTCTTTTAACGCATCATTTGGTGTTGTAATTATTTCTAAGTGCATGATATTTCCTTAGGTTCAATATTAAATTAGATTGGATAAGTGACATACACCAGATAAATAAACATCCAGAGTAGACAGTAGTATACAAATTTAAGAACAAGCCCAGGATTGTCTTAATGATATGCGCTGTATTAATTGTTGAAGATAAATCAGTTAGTGGGCAATGTCTGGGGAATATACCGGGAATGATGTGAGCAGTTGAAAGTGGCGCTCAGATACACTGATTAGTAAAGGATATCATACATCAATTGAAGTAGATTCTTTTATTTTCAAAATGCCAATAATTGCTACGTATTGCATAAGGCTATAAATATCTGATTAAACCTTAGGATGTATGTGCTTCTCGGTGTACCATGTAATTTCATATCTGTCTCTATTGGTTTCAACAGGCGCTCAGTTTGTTAATGCTGATACAAAGCAATGAAACTTTCAGACTAGTGGTTCAAATTTCAATTTGAATGCTAATCTTCGCCTATTAATCATAAAGATCTCCTAAAATATTGAGAAGTATCATGATGAAATGTCAATCCATAACTGCTAACTGGTTGTTAAATATGCAGTTAAATCCATTACAATTTATAAACAACTCACCGGGTGCTATATATCTATCAGAAAGATGTATCTCAGGTTATATTCTGATTTTTCTAGCACTATGGACAGTTTTTCCTGGTATTGCAGTCGCTAAGGATGTGTCAATTGACGTGCCTGATAATGCAACGGCGAACAGCTACGGAGAAGGGTGGAGCTGTAATATCGGTTATCGAGAATCTAAAGGACGCTGTGCTTTTGTTAAGGTGCCTGCTAATGCTTACCCAACTAATAAGACCTATGGACAAGGGTGGCAATGTAATTATGGATTTCGGGAAATGAATAAAACCTGTAATCTTGTCAAAGTACCTAACAATGGCTATCTGGATTACTCCGGAGTCAGGGTTGAATGTAATCGTGGATATCAAATGGTTAATGAATTATGCGTAGTAATCACAGTGCCTGTCAACGCATACCTTGAGAAGACTTCTTATGGGCCTGGTTGGAAATGTGAGCGAGGCTATCGTGTGGAAAATGCGGCTTGTGTTGCTTTGAAGGTGCCAGAGAATGCACATATTGGTTATTCTGGTAAAGCATGGGAATGTAACAAGCCATACATCAAGAGCCAGGGTAAGTGCATATTGCAATAAGTAATTGATAATTTTACTTGTTTGTGAAGATATAATCTAATGACTGTTTGACTTGAGTGGCAGATATAGTTTTATTTCTGTAATTCTCAGAATTTGAATGTCAGTTACTGATTAGCTGTATAATTGTTCTAAATCGTGTGTCCACAAAAAAGGTAAGATCTTATGACCTTACCTTATAGTTCACAACGTATATAATATGTGAATCTGATCTATATGAAATCTATCACAGTTTATGCGCAATTTATAATTAAAGTGCTACGATGTTTTCTGCCTGTGGGCCTTTGGCTCCTTGTGTGACAGTGAACTCAACTTTTTGTCCCTCGTTTAAAGTTTTAAATCCTGAGCCAGAGATCGCACTAAAATGTGCAAAAACGTCAGGACCAGATTCTTGTTCGATAAAACCAAAGCCTTTAGATTCGTTAAACCATTTTACGGTGCCATTTATTGTAGACATAATTTACTTCCTATTAATATATTTTAAATGTAGTTTGGCCTGGCGATAAAAAGCCATGATGCCATTTGGCGAGAAGGCGCTGCTGATAAATATGAAAAACAGGTCGAGAAACTATAGATGTGACACGAGATGGTATTGCATAGATGTAAGTATTACTTTCAAGCTATATTAACTATACTCTTTTAATTACATCTGTCAATGAAATGTTGATACTTAATGTAATTGGTGCAAATAACGCATATTTAACTGAGTGAGAAGGTGGTCTATAGATTAGTTTGTATCATTCTAGCCAGGTTTATCAAGGTTTGATCGGTGTGTTACATCTATTATGCTAAGCTATAAGTAATAGATTTGGATGTCTGTATTCATATCCAGGATAAATTATGAGGACGATATTATATATTTTTGAAAAAAAATCACCTTCTACTATATTGCTTAGTTCATCTTTAATTCTATGTGTTATTTTGATCAGTAGTATAGTTGTTGGGGATATTTCATACTTTGAACCATTATTTGTTTTGCCCATTATTATGGTTTCCTGGTATAGCAGTAAGCAGGTTGTATTGTTGTTTTCTGCATTTACAACATCAGTTGTTTTAATAGCTATCAATATTATTAATGAATCTCCATTTGATCTTTCTATTTTTGTTTTTTATGGCATACCTCACTTTTTAACTTACATAGTGCTGGCTCTATTGGTTACTAACTTTAAGGACGTATTTATCCATGAAAATGTTGCAGCTGATACAGATGTGTTAACGGGTATTTGTAATACTAGATGTTTTTATTTATCACTTGCAAATGAAATATTAAGATCATCCAGATTTGGCCATATTTTTACATTAGTGTACATCGATGTCGATGATTTTAAACAAATTAACGATTCATTAGGTCATACAACAGGCGATAAATTGCTTAAAGAGGTTGCTGTATGTTTAAGGTATACACTACGTAAAACAGATACTGTTGCAAGATTAGGTGGAGACGAATTTGCATGTTTACTTCCAGAGACTGAGCAAGAAAATGCAAAATTGGCATTCTCGAAAATGAGTAAACTATTAAATGAAAGAATGGCATTGAAAGAATGGAAAGTGACTTTTAGTATCGGCATTGTTACTTTTGAGTCATTGCCTGAGGATATAAATGAAGCAATAAAAATAGCAGATGATTTAATGTATAGTGTTAAAAATAGTTCTAAAAATAGCATTGCATATAAGACATGGTATGGTAAACGTTAGGATGAGATTGTTATTTTAGGCTTCTTATATTGCATACTTTTGATTAATACCTGTGGCAATTGACCGTGCATATCTTGGTGTGTCGTGTTTCAATGTGTGGTTGTTCAGCTTATCAATTAACACTCAAGGTACATCATTTAAGACAAAGTCTTTAGATTCTTCTGGCTTCTTTAACTGATCACTATACCACATTTGTAGTGGTTAAATCAGATCGTCATTTATCTATATTTAAACTGAATGATTTCGGAATTATATGTATTAATACTATTTTGTCTCATAATATTTGTCTTGTCATTATCACTTTCAAATAGAGTAATAATACTTTAGCGCCTCATATAAAGAGTAATGATGTAGGGTCTGTGGGTTATACTACAAACCAATAGCCCACACACCTTGCAATCTGATAAAGGTATAATATCTCTTTTAACCGCCTCGATCATCATCAATAGATGCTGCAAATGGCAGGCGCCTGTTTGGATGATCAAATTCTATATTCTGGTATTCCTTACAACTTTCTTCTGTTTCGAAGTAAATGCTCAGGTTACCATCTGATAATGAACAATGATCCATATAGTTCGCAACATCATTCCCTGTAATGGGGTCTGTAGTCATGATGCGAAACTTGGGCTCATGTATATGATGACTCTGTTCCTTATCACGTTGTAACGCTTCTGTCGCATGCCAGTTGAAATGTTGTAAGCTAGAGACGGGTGTGGGTTTGAGTGGAGTAATCATGTGGCTCTCCTATTACACATCGCCAGCCGTTTGTAAGATAATGCGTTATGCATTATTCCCTGCGGATACTTCATTCTTTTATTAGATTGCTAGATAGAGGCAAAGAATGTGGGGATGGTTAGAAAAATACTTTACGCCTATTGCGACTAAATAGCGAATCATATTAATTGATGAGCAAGGCTACTTGAAATGTTAGAGAGCGCCACTGAAAGTAAATACTAGTATCTATCTATAGTATTAATTTTAATATGAAAGTATAGTCTGGCATCATCCAATGAATAATCTTCAACATATGCGGTATCAATAACATATGGTGACATTGTCTTTTAATGGTTAATTTATTGAATTTTCACGCAATAAATACAATTCCAAACGGCAGTTAATCAATTACTATTAACCAAGTATTCGCGTAATTGATATGACTAAGTCTTTGTTATATAAGAAATAATTAATTGACTTAGAATTCTTTGCCTCTACTAGCGTGCCTATTCGATTCTATGTCTGCTACCAGGCTTATCAATAGATTCTAATCTAAATCCCATTAAATTGAGTATGTTGCATTCTTATTGCTACTTAGAATGTAATGAAAGTCAGCGTAATTTACGTTTAATCGTGAAGGACTTTTGAAACTAGTCTTTACTAGTCTACTTCTTGCATTAGGTAGTATTTTTAGGAAGTTGATTTGCCTTCAGGTGTTCCGGGTTAACACATAAACGGTTATTGCAGGTGTTTATAATAATGTGGCCTGCTGGTATTGGGCCTATATGTACCATGTAACTTAGTTCAGCGGCACCTTTGTAGACTATCCGGTTATTTTCATCCTTGATCTTTAACTTGCCATAACCACTGTTAGATATCTGTCCAAGCCATATCCAGCAATCTGTGGTTTCATCCTTTTTGATGTGCTGGATAATTTTACTCATAAGAAGATCTGTCATGATATTTCTCCGGTTATTAACAGTTACAGTTAGACTTTCCAGTGAATAAATATGATATTTTACTTCTATGTCTGGCAAATAAATGATAGACAATATCAGATATAGTTCTTATAAATGGCCATCTTAAAATCTTTAACCAGTTATGTTTGTTAACTTGTTGCCAGGCTTTAACAGTAACATCGAGTCCGTAAATCATTGCACCTGTATCTAGCTGTCCATGGAGTAAATTCATGGCGTCCTGTTTTATTATGTGCGGGAAATTATTTTCGAAGTATTCATCATGAAGATCGATTAGATATATACTGTTATCATGATCTTGTTGTTTAAGTTTATTCATTTCCCACATACACAGTGGGCATTTACTGTCATAATAAATTTTAAGTGCCATGATTATTTCTTTTTGCTGTCTTTGTTATTTTCAACTAAACACCAAGGGATTCCATTGTGTCGGTAATCATCGGAGTACATTAATGTGCAGTCTCTACGCACAGACGATAATTTTTCATATTAAAGCTCGGTTTTACATTCATTGTGTAAGTTCTTCATTACTTGGCAGTTAATATGGTTGAGTGAAGAATAGTGTAATGGTTTAAAGTAATATATATGTGTTTAAAAAGTGTACTTAACTATTTTTAATAGCTGTATAACGTTCTAATGCGTATCTACGTGAAGAGCTTAAGTCGACGATAGGTGTAATCGATCGATTGTCTGTATCTAACCAGTATTCTCTGTAAGTGGCTTGTTGATCAAATTTCTGTGCCTGTGTGTCTGGGTTAAAAATTCTAAAATAGGGTGAAGCATCCACGCCGCAGCCTGCGACCCATTGCCATCCCATACTGTTGTTGGCCAGATCAGCATCAACCAGCGTGTCCCAGAACCATCGAGCGCCTAGTTGCCAGGCAACGCCTATGTTTTTTGTCAGTAGTGAAGCGACGAGCATACGTACACGATTATGCATGCTGCCTGTTTCCCATAATTGCTTCATACCGGCATCAACAATATCAATACCTGTTTTACCATGCTGCCATGCCTGTAGTGCTTCAGTATTATTAACCCAGAAGTCCATTGTAAACCTGTGGTTCATAGGTTGTTCTATTGTGTGAGGGAAATGCCACAATATATATCTTGCAAATTCACGCCATATTAACTGACGTAAGAAAGCTTCTGCTTCATCGTGTTCTTTGTTGTTAGAGTTATAAATAAAAGGCATTAACTGTTGCGCAATTTGTGTTGGACTGATTTCGCCAAAATGTAAATGCGGAGATAGTTTTGATGTGCCATCAATTGCAGGGTAGTCGCGCTGTTTGCTGTATTTCTCAAGGCCGGTTTCTATGAAGTGTTCTAACTGGTTAAGTGCCGATTCCTCACCAGGTGACCAGTACCGGTGAAGTTTCTGGTGCCAGTTATGTTTGTCAAGTAAATTAAGTTGTTCGAGTGAACAGGAACCTTTCAATGTTCTCTGTGTGCATGTTACCGCAGCTTTCAGTTTTTTGTTTATAGCAGGAGCGATATTGAGTTCAGAACGAAACTTTCTGTAGAAAGGTGTAAACACTTTATAAGGTGTTTTTTGACCCGTTAAAAAAGAGTCTGGATTTTTTAGTAGATCATGCTTAAAACGTTTAACTTGAATGCCGTATTCAGTCGAATATTGTACAATTGTATTTTCATGTTCTCTGCGAAATGGTTCTACACGATTGCCCCATACAATGCTGTTATATTCACCCGATGTAAATAAGGATTTCATAACTTCACGGGAATCGGCATGGAAATAGTGGAGCTGGATATTTAGTTTAAGTAACTGTTCAGAAAGTTTCTGAAGGCTATGATGAAGCCACCATTTTGATGAGGCACCTTCAGACCAGGGTGAGTCTTCACCAGGGCTATGTATATAAACGGCAACCACCGGTTGCTCCTGCTGCAGTGCCCATTTCAGACATGGGTTGTCATGTATGCGTAAGTCTCGTTGAAACCAGAGTAGAGTTTTCATCTTGATTACTCAGTTGTTAAGTTGGTTGTTTTGTAGATGCATAAACGGGTACATGGCTTTCAAAAACCTTTAAGGCAACGGCAACATTATTACCAAGTAGAATGCCTCCGGCCTCTTCAAATTTACTGGTATCGATTAATGCATCATGTCCCCCGATAAATACAGGTGTATCAAGTTGCTCTACTAAAACGGGAAGCTCAGTATTAACAGAAGGGTCGAGCTCAGTTTGCCCGCCCAGGACAATTGCCTTTGCTGCAGAACGTTGTGCAATATACGGAATCTGACTAAGCGGAAGGTCAGCACCGAAATAAAGTACTCGATAGCCTCTGGCTAATGCTGATAACGCAAATAACATCAAGCCTATTTCGTGGAATGAGCCAGGTACGCAGGCACAAATGATACGTGAACCCCGTGCTTGGTTATAAGCATGGTGGAATCGAGCACCCAGGCGGTTCTTTAGCCAGCTGGTATAGAAGTGTTCTTCTGCGATACCCCTGTCTGGGTGTATTTTCCAGGATTTACCAAGAATTTCTATGGTTGGCTGTATCAATCGATCAGTCACCATATCAACCGGGTAGAGGGATGATGCCTCATTGTATACAGCATCGACACGCTCTATGTTGAAGTCGCTAGTGGCTTCAAGTGTTTTATTTATAAAGTGGCTCCAGGTATCACTTAGACTATTGTCATCACTGGCGGCCGCTCCAGTCTCTATTTCACTAGCTAGCTCTACACCCTTATCCAGTGAGGGCATCATCTCAGCAATTTTAGGTAGAGAGTGCCCGTCGTCCAGCAAGCGCAGTATTTTATTGATTCTGATGACGTCTTTTTCACCGTACAGTCGGTGGCCTTTAGGTGTACGTTCCGGCTTTAGCAGACCATAACGCCTTTCCCAGGCTCTTAATGTAGATGTACCAATCCCTGTTTTCTCGGCTAGAAGTCGGATGGGAAATCTCTGTAGAGCCCTATCTGTCAGGGTTTCAGCTGCTCTTGCATGATTCGTTTTAGTGTCTATGTTGTTTGAGTTCATGATTCTATTGTACAAGAAATATTGACATGTACAAGTAAAGTGTATAATAATTTATGTATTGTACAAGTATTTGTACAAGAAATCACAGAAGAACATTGTTGAAAACAGGTGATGAAATGATGTCCTATGAACTAAATCAGGATTCAAACCGTAGTGTAAAAGCTGCAACTGGTAACACACAACATATGCGCCCATTGCTTGGTGTAAGTGCTTGCCTGCTAGGAAAGGCTGTACGATTTGATAAAGGCCATAAGAAGAATACATATATTCTTGATGAACTTGCTCAGCATATGGATTTCGTTGAAATGTGCCCTGAACTTGAGGCTGGTTTTGGTCTACCACGTCCAACAATGCAGTTGAGAAAGCGGCAGAATGAAATCAGGTTAGTGTTTAGCAAGCAGCATAATGTCGATGTTACGGAACAGCTTATCCAGTATTCTGAAACTAAACTGAATCAGCTATTCCACCTGGATGGTTTTATTTTTAAGAAAGATTCTCCGAGTTGTGGAGTGTTTAGAGTACCTGTTGTTGTGCATGAAGATGGTATGCGAGAACGCATTGGTCAGGGCATATTTGCACAGAATTTCCAGCAAAAATTTCCATTGATTCCAGTAGAAGAAGAGGGGCGACTAAATGATCCAGCATTAAGAGAAAACTTTTTTGAACGCGTATATGCCTATCGAAGATGGAAGGCAGTTAGATCACCTGAGAAGAATGTACAAGGATTTATTGAATTCCATGCGCAACATAAATTCATGTTGATGGCTCGTGGTAGTGAATACTATCAGCAATTGGGTCAAATGGTTTCAGGTGTAAACAGAAAAAATCTGGAAACTCGTCGTCAAGCATACATTAAGCGATTTATGGAAGTGATGCAAATGCTCAGCAAGCCAGGTCGACAGGTTAATGTTTTACAGCACATTATGGGGTATCTGAAAAATCATTTAACTTCTGCTGATAAACAGGAATTACTATCTGTGTTTGAATCCTATCGATTAAAGCAGACGCCACTGATTACACCTTTAACTTTATTACGACATCACCTCAGGGTGAATCCACAAGACTATATAGCACGTCAACATTATCTGAACCCCTATCCAGAACAATTAGCATTGAGGTCAGTAATATGAATAAGGCATTACATGTTAATGAATGTGTCGTACATGAGCACAGTAATGTTCATCTTAAATTAACCGCAAAGTGGAAGGGTGATAAAGGCGAACATGCGGCTATTCAACATATTGAAAAGTTTAACGTCTGGCGTGATATGGATCTGTTACCGGATGAGATAATGAAAGATATTCTTCATCATGGAGTTGGTCGTGGTGAAAAGCATCACTTTACTAAAGGTGAACTGCTAGGTAACTGGCAATCAAGCCTGTTGAAAAAAATACCCAGATCAAGTTTTACTGGTCGTTCGCATAACGGAGAGCAAGTGACTCTAAGAGAAGGTCGCTATTATCCCATGGGATGGTTTAGTGGGGTAGATGATATCTATAGCGATAATATGTTTCCAGCGCGTGTTATACAGATTGATGACAAAATGATTACTGTAGATTACAACCATCCGCTTTCAAAATATGCAATTGATGTCAGCGTAGAAATTGTCGAAATATTTCCACCAGCAGATGAGCATGGAGGTCGATGCAGTGATGCGATTGAAACACTGCTTTCAAATGGTCCTGGTATGCAACTAGAAAACAGCTACTATGGAACTAATTTTTTTGTTGATTCTGCATTTAAACGTATAGATGAAGATAAAGATGAGGAGTTTTACCAGGTACTAAGGAAGGTGCATCATCTAGATGAAAATGCTCGAAAAAGTATTTCAGAACTCTATGCACAGTTAATTAAGCCGCAAAGCCATGTTCTTGATTTAATGGCTAGCTGGGATTCTCATCTGCCAAAAGAATTATCGAATGTGCATTTAAGTTGCCTAGGTATGAATGAAGAGGAGCTTCGTATGAACAAAGATATGACTGATTATCTTGTTCATGATCTTAATCTACAATCCATAACACCTTATGCAGCGAACAGTTTTGATGCTGTTATATGTACAGCATCCGTTGAATATCTTGTTTATTCGCTGGGAGTTTTTAATGAGATATACCGTGTGTTAAAACCTGGCGGTGTATGCATTATGACATTCTCAAATCGATTTTTTCCGACTAAGGCAATCTCGCTCTGGTCAGAGATACATGACTTCGAGCGGATTGGCCTAGTGATGGAATATTTTAGAAAGTCTAACTGGAGTAAACCAGTGAATAGTTGTTCAATCCGCGGCATGCGCCGCCCGAAAGATGATCCTCATTATTCAAAAACACAGGTGTCAGATCCTGTTTATGCAGTCTGGTGTTACAAATAGTAAACTCATTACAACCCCGAAGCTAGTAAAAATGAATATACACACACTTGATCCTATTACGTTAAACGATGTTACCGATCTTGAGAATGCGTTTATGTTATCGAGGGTGAAGGCGATGGCGCCATCAAGATTTATTTTGAGTCAGATTACCTATACTAATCCATTTGGTTATTGGGCAAGTTAGAGTAATAGTTAATAATCGAGGTATTGTTTGATATTTAACGATTAATAATATAATGATACAGAATGTCTAGTAGAGTCATAATGAAGCATTTATTTATCTCCAGATTTCTGTGTGCTGGTTAATATACAATAATCCATTACATATTACCTGTTGGTATGAAGTGCTCCTCTATATCTAACTGTTTATTAAGGTAATATAAATACGACATGAAGATGTATATCTATACACTCAGAATGTTTTAGTAAAATCATTTCCACAGTTTATATCCAAGCGTCAGTCGATAATGCTGTAATGATTAAGCTAGTTATCTATGCATCTAAGTAGAATCAGTTGTTTTCAGTTAACCAATATAACGAATATAAATCAAATCCCTGTTTGACTATTGCTAGCAAGGATGTTTAACTCCCCGGCTAAACACGACGGTGCAGTTGCGTCTACTTAATTTATGGAGAGAATTATGTTTGGCTTGAAGTTACTGCAGCGTCTGCTGCTATTTGTTTCATTAGTGTTCATGGCAACACAGATTACTGGTTGTAACGATACATCATCATCAATACCAGTAAAATCACAGTTAAATGTTATCAGTGGCGAAGGCATCAATGCTGATGCACTGGTTGATTACCGTGCTACCGTTATTACAGGACTACCGAAAGGAGTTTATGTAACGGGTAAAGCGCAAAATCCTAAAGCAACTGGTGATGGTACTTATTTCCAAATTGTTGATGTCGAAGCTTTAGAAGATGACCAGCTTACGCTGTATACGCCCGAAGGTTTTATGGGCAATCTCGAAATTACGATAAGCGTTTATCACGGTGATCCTGATGCGATGGATACGCTTGATTTTGTTCGAACTTTCAATATTGAACCAACCAACAATGGCATGTTATTCGCACAGAGCGGTAGTGTTCAGTTTGATGATGATGCCTTAGTAAAACACGTCTCACTTCGAACCAGTAATAACCATTATGTCAGTGCTAATGCCGATGGTACTGCAACAGCACAAAGTGAAGTTATTGGTAGTACTGAAACTTTCAGGCTAATTGATCTCGAAAACGGTTATGTAGCATTGCAATCTGCAAGTGGTAAATATCTGGTTGCAGAGAATAATGGTGGTGGTGCTGTAAATGCAAACCGTTCAGAAGTCGGTCCCTGGGAACAGTTTGAGCTGATAGAATTAGGTGATGGAAAAGTTAACTTCAGAACATCCACCGGTTATTATCTGGTCGCTGATGATAACGGTGGTTCCGGATTAAATGCGAATCTTACTAATACCTATTTTCCTGAAATTGATCTTGGTTTTCCTTTTGCTCCCGTCATTTCCACTGTAGCTGTTGAGCCGTCAGGGCAATTTAGCCTGGTGCAACGCAGCAATACATCCACTCCGCTGGATATTATTGTTAATCCTTTACTGGATAGCAATGGTGTTGTGAATATCTCTGGATTTAATGAAAATGCTCGTTTGTTTGATCGTCATGGTAACCTGATTGAATTGTCAGAATCAGGTAGTGTAGAACTGCCCATAACCGCTATAACCGGCCTCAGTGTAGATGTTTCTAATGTTTCTCAGGGTTTTTACCTCAACGTTGAACTAAATACTTTTCTAGAAGAAAAACCAGTTAGTGCATTACAAGAAGTTTATATAGAGGTAGCAGAGTTTACTGAAGCTGCTAATGGTAATAAGCAATTACTGGTAAACGGTAACCGAGATGAATACGTTGTTGAGCGTATTGCAAATGCCCTGGTTATCACTGAAAAACAAAATCCTGTTCATGTTGTACGAGTTGACATGATAAAGGTGAAACACATTCGTTTTGACGATGCTTTTGTATCTAGCTCTGATTTTGTTACTAGTGTTGATATTTCCAATGTCACTAATCAGTTAAGTGATGCTCATCACCAGCTGGTGGTTGTTTATAATGTACCGGCTGATGCAATTGTTAATAACGCGATTGAATTGGGTAACGGTGCATTTGTTATACCCGCTACAGATATTGTCAACGGCTTAGTCGATATTGACTATTCAACAATTGATGAAGAATTTACTGCAGATATTAGTGTTAGTGCCTATGCAGGTACTGATGAACAAATAGAATTTCTAAACGGTCAGGCGCGTGCCACAGGCTATGCTAATGCCGAAGTGTTGGCAGAAGTAGGTTTTGAATCGTCTCTGGTGGTAGGACCAGATGGTGTGAGTGCAGAAGCTCGTGCTTACGCTGGCGCAGGTGCAGTAGCGACTGCTGGCGGATCTGTTGCTGTTGATGGTGTTGGCACAGTCTCTGCCGGTGTAGCAGCAGAAGCGACAGTCAGTGCTGAAGTCGGTGCACAACTCGAAATTTCAAATACGCAATTTCAGCAGGAAGTTGGTGCTGGTGTAGAAGCAACAGCCTCCACTAGCGCAAATGTTAGCGTCGAAAATGACATCATACCAGGTACAGCTTCAAGTGCAGAAGGTACTGTAAGTGTTTCAACCTATGCGCGTGTTGGAGCAAACAATGAAATTAGCT
Organism: Gammaproteobacteria bacterium; assembly: GCA_041589455.1. Classification (GTDB taxonomy): domain Bacteria; phylum Pseudomonadota; class Gammaproteobacteria; order SZUA-229; family SZUA-229; genus SZUA-229. Next base: position 15,933 of record JBFHVQ010000030.1, read on the forward strand.
ATGGTGATGGTCAATACGGAGCTGCCGGAGAAGCCGGAGCAGAAGCTGGAATTATGGCAACAGCAACAGGCTACACCAGTGGTTCAGTCGGCGGCGTAGGTGGAAATGCTGAAGGTGGCGTATCTGCTGGTTTAGGTGTAGGTGCCAGTGCCGGTGGTACAGCAAAGTTCGACAATGGTGAATTCACGCTGGGAGTGTCTGGTGAATTAGCCTTGCTGATCGGTATCGAACTTGATGTAGAACTTGTAATCGATACCAATGATGTAGCTGAAACCGGTGAGCTGATTGGTGAAGGTGTTATTACTGCAGCAGAGGCGGTAGGCTTGGGTCTGATTGATGTGGGTACAGCAATTAATGACTTTGGTCTGGATGCAGTAACGGCAATTAACAAAGGTTTAATCACAGCAACTGATGCAATTGAGTCAGGTTTTATTACTGGTGCAGAAGCAGTAGGAGCCGGCGTAATTACAGCAGCAGAAGTGCTTGCAGACTTCGGTCTTGATGTTGGTACAGCCGTAGCCACAGGCTTCATTACAGCAGCACAAGCAGTTGGTGAAGGTTTCATTAGCGTTGCTGAGGGTATTAATGATTTTGGACTTGATGTAGGCACAGCCATTGGGGAAGGGTTTATAACTGGAGCAGATGCTGTAGCGGGTGGCTTTATTGATGTCGGTACAGCTATCGGGTCTGGGTTTATATCCGGAGCGGATGCTGTAGCAGGTGGCTTTATTGATGTCGGTACAGCCATTGGGTCTGGGTTTATATCCGGAGCGGATGCTGTAGCAGGTGGCTTTATTGATGTCGGTACAGCCATTGGGTCAGGCTTTATATCCGGAGCAGATGCTGTAGCGGGTGGCTTTATTGATGTAAGTTCAGCTATTGGATCAGGATTTATTTCCGGAGCAGATGCTGTTGCAAATGGCTTTATTTCTGAAGCAGATGCAATAGCAAGCGGCTTTATTGATGGTGCCGGTGGGCTCATTGATGATATTGGAGATGGTGTCGGTGGGGTCATTGATGATATTGGTGGTTGGTTTTAACTTTCTAAATTATTAAATTACTCCATAAAAAAAGCCCGCAGAAGCGGGCTTTTTTTATGATACATCGACGAGTAATACTTGATGGTGAAAACTAATTATTCTCGAAAAATGTGAACAAAAACTATCCTTTTCCTGATGTCTTAAAAGTAAATCATTCGAACTGGGCAGGTACGAATAGAGGGACTTTGTAACTATTAAACAGCTCTGTGCTATGAGTTTATATCTGGATCACATATGCCTTTTCTATATACGCTGCTTTTTCTAAAATTATAATATACCAATTGAAAATATGAGAGTTATAGCTATCGTATATGACGTTTGAATAGCGTTTTTATAGTGATATCTCGTACCAAAGTATATACCTCATTTCCTACTATTGGCTAATACGCATCACTTCTAATTTGCGATAGCCTCAATTACAGATCAGTACATACTGATTGATGTGTCTATATGATTTTAAACCTTGAAAAATTTATTAAAGGAAATATCAAATGAAAAAGATATCACTAGTAGTAAAACGAATTATGTCACTGCTTATGTTTCTATTAGCTACATATGTCCCGGTTTCCTGGGCTGATATTGAATGTAATGTGGTAAGTGCCCATGCAGAACTTACAATTCTCAGTCCTGTTGGGCCTATTGTTGGTACTGCCTATTTTGTTATTAATGGTGAGCCCTCAGTCGCAGGCGTTACTGTTAACTTTTTGGCACCACCAGAAGTTAAGTCTGATGGTACTCAGCGAACACTTGCTAAATTGGCCTACGATTTTGGTGGTGGAGATACAATAACTGGAGTGGCTGTGGGTATCATCTCGCCAACTGAAATTGCAGGTATTTTCACAAATGCACAGCAAGTTACTTATATTGATGGTTCCGGTAAATATAAAAATGTAGTCTCCCGTATTATCGCAGAGGGTCAGCTTAACTTTATTGATAACACTGCTATTCAAAATGGCGTCGGAGATATTTGTATTTCAGAGATCGATATAGAGAATGATGATTATTCGCCTGATAAGGATTAGTCTGCCTTTATTTTATTTTTAATTATTAGCTCAGAATAGTTACATCCAGTAAATGACATGAGAGGGAATAGCATTATTATTACAAATCGTTTTTTCGTTTGTGAGATGACAGTTAAGTCAGAAGGTGTAACTATTCTGAGTAACTCAATATAACGTGATGTCATAGATTAGTGTCATTGTGTCTTATTTGTTAGATAAATAGACTTCGTAATCTGTTTGGTAATTTATAGCAGAAATACTGAGTTGATTCGGATTCGTCTAGATTAAATAATAATTCTACATAGCTTTGATGTTTATTTGTAAATGCCACATGTGTATAGAGCAGTATTGAGTTTCCCCTCCTGAAAACAAGTGATCTAGCTTATATGTATATACTGCCAGGATGAGCTATTCTCATAGGTATGAACAGGAGGTTTTTGATATGAGCAAAACAACCCATCAGGCAGATACAATTCTGGATACAGCACTGTTATTAGCAGAAAATTGCGGCTGGGAGTCATTACGCCTTCATGATGTGGCTCAGGAAATGGGGGTCTCACTGACCAGGATACAGCGGCATTATCGGCAGAAGGACGATCTGGTCGAAGCCTGGTTTGATCGAGCAGACAGAGCCATGTTAAAAGCTGCTAATAGCAGTGACTTTCTCAGTATGGATAAAGCCGGTCGTCTGCATCAGCTGATTATGGCATGGTTAGATGAATTGGCTCGACATAAAACCGTATCCAGAGATATGTTGCTGTATAAGTTTGAGCCCTTGCACTTACACTTACAGGTACTGGGGCTACTCAGGGTGAGTCGAACGGTTCAGTGGTTCCTTGAAGCTGCCCACAGCCAGACCACGCATGTATCTCGCATTGCAGAGGAAACAGGACTGACTTCGCTTTACCTGCTGACATTTAGTTACTGGATTATGGATCGCTCAGAAAAGCAGAAGAATACTCGTCAATTTCTCAAGCGTCGACTCAAGCAAAGCCGGTATATTGCCGAGTTTTTCGATTTTAATATCCACCAGAAAACACGTACATCAGATAAGGTCGTTGATATAAACGTTAGTACTGCCAGCTAAATGCGAAATGGATACACTTACCCATGCGTTGATTGGTGCTGCGATCGCACATGCCAGTCAACCTGGTCCTGATAAAGCGACAAGTCTAAAAGCAGGCCAACGAATTAGCCTGGGTGCACTTGCGGCTGCTTTTCCTGATATAGATTATGCTACATACCTTATAGACCCCTTGCTTTTTATCAGTGACTGGCATCGTGCAGAAACGCATTCGCTAATTCTTTTACCTCTTTGGGCGATACTCCTGGCATGGCTATTTACACGCCTGACGCAGCAGCGTGAAAAAATTCCTGAGGCCTTTATCATTTGTTGCCTTTCCCTTATAAGTCATATTTGCACTGATCTTATTACCAGCTGGGGGACACAAGTGTTTGCACCCTTCAGTGAAATACCCTATGCATTTGCAACCAGCTTTGTCATTGATCCTTATCTTACTGTTATTGTTTTAACCGCCCTAATAATCGGTGTCATGCGTCAAAATGTATGGGTAAGCAGATTAGGGTTAATTATGCTGGTCTGTTATCTATTGCTTCAGGCAGTGTTTAAACTACAGGCAAATGATATTGCCAGGCATCTTGCAGTTGAAAGACAGTGGAAAATTGAAACACTTTTTACAATGCCACAACCCTTATCACCAATGCACTGGAAAATTATTATAGATACAGGGGAGGTATATCATTTAGCATATCTCAATCTGGCAGAGAAAGCCGATCTGGTATTTTTGCCGGAAATATTATCAAGTCTGGCTAATGAGTATCGTACAGTTGATGCACTTAACTGGAAAACGTATTATCGATACGGTCAAGCCCCTGAATACCATCAAGTGAAGAAAGCCTGGCATCAGCCAGTGTTTGAGAATTTCAGGCACTTTGCCCAATATCCAGCATTTATAGAAACAACTCAGTTAAATAATGCCAGGTGCTACTGGTTTGTTGACTTACGTTTTATATTGCCGAAAATAAAACCATCATTTGTTTACGCTATATGTCAGTATCCGTCAGGCGAGTGGCAGGCTAAACAATCTCTCAATAAGTAAATCAGCTTCTCTCATTGTTTGTATCTAGATGAGTCTTTCGTTATTTCATTCAATTATTATACTTTTCTAATACTGTTGCTAATTGTAAAGTTTGATTTAATTAAATTGGTACTCGTCGATTATTTTAACAGTTATTCGATGAAAGTATTTTAATCGTTTTGTAAATCACTGATATATAGAGTAATAATTATCTGGTCTAAAAATTGCTTTATATATGATTTGTTAATGTCATGGCTGTATAAAAATAAATCTACACGGAGATTACCAAATGATAAAAATCCTAACAAAAATATTTTGTGCAGGTGCTCTTGTTGTTTCATTACCAGCTCATAGTACGATAATTAATTTTGATTTTACTGGAAGATTAGTGGTTGCTGATATGACTGGGAGCATTATAGGACCAGCATATACACCAATAGCAGCATCTCTGTCTTATGATACAGTCTCAGGTATTGGCGGAAGTGCTCTTTCAATAACAATGAATGACTTTTATTTAGGTTCTCCGGCAACTTTTCACGATATCACAATGCAACATCGTGCTGGTACAGAGTTTATTGATGGTACAGTATTATTTGACTGGAACTCGCAGATTAACCAGGAAATACAGATTGAATGGAATGCGACAGGTTTATTTAATGCGATCAATTATGGTTTACAGGCAGGTGATGTACTAAGTGGTACTGATCTGTATCATGATAGTAACGGTAATGGTGTCCAGGATCCTGGCGAGTATATTATGGATATATTTAGTGCTACACCATACTCAGACTCGCTTCAGATAGATCCTGCAAATCGACAAGGTGCAGCACCAATGGCGGCAACCGGAAATAGTGCTGGTGTGGTTTCGGGAGAATTTATTGGTTTTAAAGCGTATTTTGATATTGGTAGTGGAAACAGTATGCACGTCACATCTGTTTCTGCCGTCCCTGTTCCTGCTGCTTTATGGTTATTTGGATCAGGATTGATCAGTCTTGCGGCTTTTGCAAGAAGAAAAGCCAGCGCATAGTTGTTAAATGCTTTCTTTATAAGAAAGCTATTATAACTCACATAGGAAGGCCTCATTTAAGAGGCCTTTTTTGTCGTTGTTTCTAAAATTCTATAGTATCTGGCCTGAACCATATACACCATAAATAATCACATGAATTGTCAGTAGGCAGATTATTGATACTATTCAATTAAGCGATCTTGGATCACAGCTATTTACCCGCTTATTTTCTGCGTCTTTTCCAGACAAACCCATAAATTACCAGATTGATTAAGAGCAAGCTTACACCCATTGCAACCTGATGTTGCGGTGTAAGGGAAGGAGGGTAAACAATAATTGATAAATAATAATCGATAAAATTCCCTTCGTAGATCGAGAGTCCCGCTTTATCACGGAACCAGTTTTCCAGTGGGGAGAGTGGGCATTGCCAATGATTCACTTCAACAAGTACTCCCCAGCATAGTGCGGGTAGGTGTAGATAGCACCATCGATAATTTATCAAACTTAATAATCCGCCAAGGATCGCAAAAACAATGAATGCAAAGTGGATAAAAATTGTCAGCGTGGCGAGAAGTTCATAGTGCATGGCTGTAGCTTATGCAATAAAGATAGTAAAAGAATAATACATTAAGCGTAATGTTACGAGTTGTTATAATTTAAGGCCATAGAGATAACAGATTGGTTAATATGGATAAGACGGTTATCTGATTATTTTTGCTTTAGTTTATAATAACTCAGTACCATATTGCATCTATTTATTCTAAAACAGCAAGAACAGAGTAAGACTTATGCTTCAGGTGAAACCCCAAATCTGGATAGTTGCTGTAATAAAATGACACCCAATACTGTACCGAAAGGAAACAGTATTAACAGAAAATAGCCCAGATAAATAGATAACTTGTAACCACTGGGCTGGAGTTTTCTTAAGCTATTTGCTACATAAAAATGTAGGGTAAAAAGCAGAGGGGGGATAGTAAACACTGATAATTTAAGAATGCTATCGTCGGTATAACTCGAGAGTAAGGATATCAATACCAGAATACTGCCACCGATGGTGCCAATAAGATACAGTGCCATAACGATGTAATGTATCGACAGAGCATTGGATAGGGCGGCTTGTTCTGTATCTGAAAGGGTTGCTAATGGGGTATCTGTCTGTTTACTCATTATATGTTTCGGGTAGTAGTAGTTAAAAGGTTAAAGTGACTTATATCCAGCAGGTCTGCCAGTGTGTAAGACCGCTATATTAACATATATCAGATGACATAAGCGGATTTTCGATTGCTGGCTATTGCCATTCCGGAACCGGTGTTTTTACTAATGCCATAAGGATTACGATTGACTTAATCGATACCGACACGGATGTACGTCTAGTTATTCAAAATTAATAAACTAATTTGATTGTGCATATAGTGGTTGATATAAATGCATTGATCTATGTGCCCGGACTAGCGTTGGTTTGATTTTGATCTACCTCAACATGTTTTATTTGAGATGAGCTTATATGACTTGATATCAGTTGGTTAGCAGTGATTACATTGCCAGTAACTATGCCAGCTGTTACCTGATTGTTTATGATTATCTGCTCGGTATGGCAACAAGACAAGTTAATATCGGTAAACGTAGTAGAAAGTAATAAGCAGATTGTGGTGCTCAAAATATGTGCAAAGGATAGAGTACGCTGTTATTTTTCGTCTTAGTGTTGTTATGAAATGAGTAACCATTTTCTGTGTAATTACTAAACCTACGACGCTAGATTCATATAAACTATTTATTAAATACTGTATAAAACAATGCCTTTTGTGATGACTTAAATCTAGATAGAAAACATTATAAAAATAGTATAAGCCTGATTAAAAATCACGATAGATAAATCTTAACCCGTCAATAACACTATTTTTTACAGGCTAAATCGATCTGCAGTAGTTTTATGATGCCTTATTAATGACGCATCTTCTATAACAGAAATATATAATTAACTAATTTATAATATAAAAACCAACAAGTTAAAAACGCATTAATTAATTTTATCAGGGAAATAAGCTATTCTTTCTGCTGTAATGTGTCGTTGTAAGGCCATTAATAAATGTCAAAAATAACTTTGAAATCAGTTGGCTATCACATCTATTACACTATACTATAGTAAAAAACTATCGTTCTAATTTGAAATAACAATTATACAAACTCCCTGCCCTATTTAATAGTAAGACTAAGAAGCCCTGATTTACACCGTGTCTTTTAGTTAAGCACTTGCTTATAAAGGCACTTTCACGCTAATGCTCGTTATTACAGATATTAAACATATCTGATTTAAAAAATAGGGCCATAGAAATGTGGCCTGATAAATGTCGAAGGAGTCGCTGTATGAAAATTCAAACCAAACCAGTACTGAGTGTACTTGCTATTTCTATTTCACTGGCATTGTCTAGTGGCTGTGTCCCATCTGAAATGAAGATCAAACCCGCTGAACCGATGCACGCAAATAAAGGGCCGATAAACAACACGTTCTGGTGGCCCGATAATCTTAATCTGGAACAGCTGCGCGCACACGATGCAGACTCAAACCCTTATGGCAAAAGTTTCAATTATGCAAAAGCCTTTGCCAGTGTTGATCTGAAAGCCTTAAAAGCCGATATAGAAAAAACATTAACTACATCACAGGACTGGTGGCCAGCCGACTGGGGGCACTATGGTGGCCTGATGATTCGTTCAGCCTGGCACAGTGCGGGTACTTATCGTATTTACGATGGCCGTGGTGGTGCCGATGGCGGACAGATACGCTTTGAGCCACAAAACAGCTGGCCTGATAATGCCAACCTGGACAAAGCTCGTAGAATACTCTGGCCGGTAAAACAGAAATACGGCAAGAATGTTTCCTGGGCGGATTTGATGATTCTGGCGGGTAATGTGGCTCTGGAATCCATGGGCTTTGAAACACTGGGCTTTGCTGGCGGTCGTGTCGATGACTGGGAAGCGGATAAAGTATACTGGGGCTCTGAAACAAAGTGGCTGGAAAATAAAGCACGCTATAAAACCGGTGAACTTGAAAAGCCATTAGCCGCAGTTCAAATGGGCCTGATTTATGTAAACCCCGAAGGCCCGGGTGGCAATATGAAACCCCTCGATGCAGCAAAGGATATGCGGGACTCATTTGGTCGCATGGCCATGAACGATGAAGAGATCGTCGCGCTAGTAGCAGGTGGTCATACTCTGGGTAAAGTACACGGTGCAAGAAAAGGGGATTGTGTAGGCCCGGAACCCGCAGCAGAAGCAATCGAAGCACAAGGTTTTGGATGGAAAAATAACTGCGGCAAAGGTAATGCAGAAGATACGATTACCAGTGGCCTGGAAGGCGCCTGGACACAAACGCCGACAGCCTGGTCGATGTTGTTTTTCGACAACCTTTTCCGATTCGAATGGCAGCAGCAAAAATCACCCAGCGGTGGCACCCTGTGGGTACCCACAGACAAGTCGGCGCATAGTGCAGTACCGGATGCCCATATAAAAGGTAAACGTAATCCACCGATTATGCTGACTACGGATCTTGCATTACGTGAAGACCCGGGTTTCCGTAAAATATCCCAACGCTTCCTGAAAAACCCCAAAGCATTTGATCAGGCCTTCGCCCGTGCCTGGTTTAAACTTACTCACCGAGACCTTGGTCCACGTCAACGTTATGTCGGTGCTGAAGTACCTGAGCAGGTATTCACATGGCAGGATCCAATTCCCGAAGTGGATCATAAATTAATTGATTCTCGGGATGCAAACAGGCTTAAGTCTAAAATTCTGGATACGGGGCTAAGTATTTCAGATCTGGTGACAACAGCATGGGCCTCGGCGTCGACTTTCCGTGGTTCAGATATGCGCGGTGGTGCCAATGGTGCTCGACTCCAGCTGGCGCCGCAGAAAGACTGGGCAGTGAATAATCCAAAAACACTGAATAAGGTGTTAGATAAATTAACCGACGTTCAGTCATCATTTAACAAATCATTAAGCGGTGGTAAAAAAGTATCACTTGCCGATGTGATTGTATTAGGTGGCGCGGCCGCTATCGAAAAAGCAGCCAAAGATGCCGGTTATAAAGTAACAGTACCATTCAAAGCAGGGCGAATGGATGCGCTACAGAAGCAGACCGACGTTAACTCGTTTGCAGTGCTGGAACCCACAGCGGATGCCTTCCGAAACTATTACCGACCCAGTTACGGAACACCCACAGAAATGCTGGTTGATAAAGCCGACCTGTTAACATTAACAGCACCAGAAATGACAGCACTCATTGGCGGTATGCGGGTACTTGGTGCAAACGCAAATGGTTCAACGCACGGTGTACTAACCAGGAATGTTGGTAAGTTGAGTAATGATTTCTTTGTGAACTTGCTCGACATGTCTACACAATGGTCTAAGTCAAAAGCTGAAGGTGTTTACGAAGGTCGTGACCGTGCAACCGGCAAACTAAAATGGACAGCAACACCGGTCGATCTCATCTTCGGTTCTAACTCCGAACTACGTGCCATAGCAGAAGCCTATGCATCAAATGACGCAAGTAAGAAACTGGTTGATGACTTTGTTGCAGCATGGAGTAAAGTGATGATGCTTGATCGGTATGATATTAAATAATATTTAGTGAAGACCCGGGCTATTAAACCCGGGTCAGAACCCAGTTTTTGCTTATACTCGAGAAGAATGACATGAGCGTGAATAGAAGTTTATGATTCAACAGTGTATCCACATAAGCTGCCCAGTAAAACAAACGATTTAAATACCAGCAGAGTTTATTTCGAACTTTGCTGGTATCACACAGTTTGAAACTTTTGATATGATTGCACAGCTAAATAACCTTTAAGTTATTTTTTTAATAGACCTGCCAGAATTATAAACCCAGGACCAAACAACCAGACTGCAGCGGGTAAAGCCACGCTAGAGACAGTTCCGTTGATAATGATTTCATAACGATAATCATCTGGGTTGCCGCTGAAATTGGTTCTGGTCATCGAAAAAATAATACCATCATATGTTTCATCAATATTGTCTTTGGGGCATATAACACCTACCAAAGCTATACAGGAAATACTATTGTTAAAATTAGTTCCATTATATAAAGCTGTTTCTGGAAGAGATGAGATGATAGTGGGTGATTGAAAGCCGAGATCTACAACGAGATCAATATCCGCAATATGGAGTTGATCCTATCCTGATAAACTGAAGGGTTCCAGCTCAAGATTGAATGAACCGGAAACTGGTAAAACATCATAACCACTACCTGAAAACGCACCTGAAGTATGAATTCCACTACTGGTACTATCAACTTGAATAACAGCAGCCGAAGCGAAATTGGTTCTGCCCTATACAAATAACAAACAGGAAAACTGAATGGGTGTTTTAATTGCTTTAATTATTTTTATCATTTTTTTCAGAGAATTACTAAAAGAATTAAATATATATTAACGTTTTGAAAACATTGTTTATGCCAATATATATTTGTACATATATAATCAATTAATTATATATTCATGCGTAATTAAGATAAAAATTAGATATGAAAAGTAATAAATTATATCGAGAGAAAATAGCGTCGAAATAATTGACCAGCCCGAGTCAGTTCCTAGTTATAGAAAATAATTGAGAAGAAAAAAAGGTGTATGCTTGTCATGATTCGCTAATGAGGCGTTTATGTTGGTTGCGAATTGAAGATTATTAGATCAAGAATTTGATGAAGTACTAACACTAGATATGAATATTTGTAGCTCGCAGTTCACATTTTAGCTATTTTTCTTTTTTTAATCATTGGTTCAATTGTTTTTCGATGATAATATTAATAAAAAATTATAATAATATAGGAAAGGATTGATTTTATGCAGTTTCGTATTCTGGTACTTGCTATTCTTACGCTATCTTTGACAGCATGTGGTTCGGGCGGTTCTTCTTCTACAGCCAATAATACCAATACAAATAACTCGGAAGTAATTAATCCAGACCCACTTAATATTAGTGTTAGCCCGGATAATTTGCAATTTACTGTGGAGCAGGGTACGACTGTGCCTGCACCACAGACGATTACCGTGAGTTATAACGGCGAAGCAGTTGGTTTTGAGTTGTTAACGACCGATGTGAGCTGGCTATCATTCGAAACTATCAATACTCAGACAAGTTCCTTTACTGTTGAATATAGTATCTTAACGACGAATCTTACGCCTGGAAATTATGAAGCAGTGATCCAGTATAAAACGGGGCCATTTGATCAATCGGCTTTCGTGACCCATAACTTCACGGTTAATTTAACTGTTACCGAACCGCCTGCGCCGATTGTTATATTGCCGCCTACACCAGGTGGCTTAAATGCAATTAGTCAGCCACTAACAAGTATGCTGTCATGGAGCGCGGCATTGCTCGCAGAGCCTTATGACAATTTGCACTACAATCTTTACTGGTCTACAACGCCAGATACATCACTTGAATCGGCCAGTAAAATTCAGGTGTATGATACCCAGTATATCCATTTTAACCTGAGCTCAAACGTTACATATTATTATCAGCTTACCGTTGTGGTAGATGGTCTAGAAAGCCTTCCAACACCTGTACAAAGCGTTATAGTAGGAGAGGTATCAGTAACGCCGGGTATACCAGCCAATATACGATCATATAGCGAACTGGATGCCAATATCATTATGTGGGATGGAGCAATTGGTGCAGAAGGTTTTGATCTTTACTGGTCTATCGCACCGTTTAGTGATCTATCTTCTGCGAGCAGGATTTCAAATATTGTTTCTCCTTATCGTCATACAAGCCTTACGTTACATACAGATTACTACTATAAGCTGATTGCAACCAATCAGTTTGGTGAAAGTGCTGCTTCAAGTCAGTTTCAACAGACGCCTAGTGGAAGTGTGATCAGGCAGCTGCATAGTGAACATGATGACACTGCCGTTGCGATTGCTTCTGATCAGTCAGGTAATATCTATACACTGGGTGAAACTCTTGGGGACCTCGCTGCCACGGGCATTGAGCCAACGTCACTATTTAATGCCCACCCTTTTATAACAAAGCATTCTGATGCAGGTGATCTAATCTGGATTAAACAGATCGACTTTCTAATAGAGCCTGTTTATTTCAATGATCTGACGGTTGATGCTAGTGGAAATATTTACCTTACGGGTTATACGATTGGGGACTATGCTAGTCCTAAAAATGGTAGTGCTGATCTGATTTTGGCAAAGTTTGATACTAACTTCACTTTACTCTGGAAAAAGCAGTATGCTTTTCAGGATAAAGGTGAAGCCATAGAACTTGATTCGACTGGTAATATTTATATTGCCAGCACTAATAATTCAGCTTTAACAAATGAAGACATTTATCTACGAAAATTTGATACATCCGGTAATTTTATCTGGGAATCTGCTGTCTCTACACTTGAAAATGAGTTTTTGCCAGATTTAAGTATCGATTCATATGACAATATTTTACTATCAGGTGGAAGTTTTGGTGATTTATTTAATCATGCGAGCAGTCTGGCTGGTAGGAATTCATTCCTCATAAAGTTTTCAACAGACGCTACTCGGATCTGGGAAAAATTAGTACATAACCCTGCAGTTCAAACTAGCCCATACAGTATAACCACTGATGCAGTGGGTAACATATACATGACGGGTACAGTTTATGGGTCTTCGTTTGATGGAGCTATTGTCAGAGACAACTCACAGTTTCTGATAAAACTAAGTTCTGATGGTGTTAATATTTGGGATATAACACTACCATTTAGCTCACCTAATGCACTGATCGCTGATAATAATGGTAATGCTCTAGTTACCGGTCAGCAGATAAAGCTTAATGGAGGTACGCAGGATATACTGAGTTACACGGCTAAGTATGAGGCTTCAGACGGTACACTTCTGAGTTCTCAGTCATTTACAACGAGTACAGCTGATGGCTCTCATGATATTACGATTAACTCACTTGGTAATATTTTTATCGCAGGTTATACCGGCGGTAATATACAGGGCTCATTTGATACATCTGATAGCACGTCAGACTCGGATGCTTTTATTATCAAGGTTGGCATGCCTTAATTTGTTCAGATTATTCAGGATGGCAGCTGAGAATTGGTATCTTTACTGTTTCTTGCTGTCTCTTTATTATCAATGTTATTAAAACAATAATATCGCTCATATCTTGATTCTCCTGATATGATTACACTCTAGCTCTTAACTCAGAATTAAAGGGATTAGAAGTCTGGTGTTGTGTAGTCACGTATGGCATTAGTCTATTTCACATACCATCTGTTCATATATCCATTGCTGTAAGTAACTCACGGCTCTCATGGGTGTTTCTTCTTCGCTATAATGCTCGAGTAATACTTCACATACACGGGCAAAGCTGCCGGTTGTTGTGGCGGTTAGTAATGCGCTGAGTTCTGCTTCTTCCAGTGCGCGATAATGACTAACTAAATTGCGTCGCCATATTAACCAGGTGCACTTATCTGGTGTTTTTTGTGGCGGAGCTTGTGTTTTATCCAGTGCTTGCCATATTTGAAAGCTGTTATAGCGTTGCGGCAGTAACTGAACTGAATCATGAAACTTGAGAGTTAAAGTTGCCCATGCTTCAGGAGGTATCTGTACGAGCTGTTGTTGGGTGACGCAGTGGCAATCGGTAGCATCAAAACTATGTGCGAACGCCTGTTCAATGGCTGCGATTTCTGCAACTTCGCCTAATGCTTTAAAGGGCTCCAGCTGTTTTACGAGCTGCACCATATATTGTCCGAAATAGCGTAGGCTAGGGTGTTGTGATGGATGGTATTTTATATATTGCAGCATCAGGTTATCGAAGAGTTCATCTCCCAGATAACTGTGCAGGCGTTCATAATCACTGCTCAGTGCTTCTTTTAAACGCAGTGTATAGGCATTGCCGTATATTAACATACGCTGTTCAGCTGAGCGTTGTGATGTGGATTTAACGCGTCTGATAATATGCTGTTCGCTATCATCTAGCAGATAGTTTTGGAATTCGTGTTGTAGTTTACGCAGTGTGTTCATAGCTTAATTCAGTATTGTTGTATGATGTTGTGCTTAACTGTAACGCCTCTGTTGATAGTGTATTTGATGCAATATTTTCAGCTATCGCAAGCTCGTTGCGTAGTTGGTCGAACGGCGGGATATTATCATCGCGTTCTATCATTGTACTGACGGCACCAAAGCGTTTTAACGCGCTTTCATAGAGTGCCCAAACAGGGTCGCAGACGGCGTGATCATGGGTATCAATGATCATCTCTCCGTTGTAGCTATGACCTGCCAGGTGAAATTGCATGACTCTGTTGTCATCAATTCCGTTGATGTAATCAAGCGGGTTGAAATGATGATTATGTGCACTGACAAATATATTATTGATATCGAGCAAGATATAGCAGTCTGCACGGCGAGCTATTTCATTTAAAAATTCCCATTCAGTCATTTCGGAATTTTTATAGGTAACATAACTTGAGAGGTTTTCCAGCAGAATACGTCGGCCCAGATAATCCTGTACCTGTTGTACGCGTTGTACAACATGCGCAATGGTTTCTTCATTGTAGGGTAATGGAAGGAGGTCGTGGCTATTGGTGCCATTTACACCGGTCCAGCATAGATGATCTGATACCCATTCTGGTTGTACGCGTTGGATAAGTTGTTTGAAGTTTTTCAAATACTGGGAATCGACTTTATCTGTACTTCCAATCGACAGTGAAACACCGTGCATAACAATGGGGTAATCGTTACGAATTTTATCCAGATAATAATGTGGCTTACCACCCGCTACCATATAATTCTCGGTTAGTATTTCAAACCAGTCTACGTTTGGTTTATGTTCAATAATAGTCGGGTAGTGCTCGGTGCGAAGACCAAGTCCAAAACCTAGAAATGGGCGTGTCATGATAGTGTACTTCCGTCAGGTTATTCAATAATACAAACGAGGCAAACCGATAATCGATTTACCTCGCTGTATTAATTTTAGTGCAGACTGCGGGTTGCATGTCTGCAGGGTTCAGCCATTATTTACCAACTTTACCGCCCAGATGATCACAGGCTTTCTCTGACACGGATACAAAACCCTGGCCCTTACATGAAGCATGACCTTTGCAGGCATTGCTTGCTGTCTTGCAGTCATTATGACCTTTGCACTTGTTAACACCGTAACAGTGAACATTTTTGCTAGATGAACCTTCTGCAAATGCAGGTGAAGTTGCACTTAACATGCCCGCTGCTGCAATTGCCATAGCCGCACCCATTACTTTTATTGAATTTATCATGTGTATATTTCCTAAATTGTAGTTTGTGTGTTTAATTTATTAATTTGTGCTTTGTTATGCACCGACTTTTCCACCAACGTGATCGC
>JBFHVQ010000031.1:0-31273 GCA_041589455.1 Gammaproteobacteria bacterium
ACCATGATCCGGCCCTCGTCGCTCCAGCCGACTCATCATTTTATGGGTCAGCGACAGGTCAGGTAACTGGCTATCAAAACGGAACTCACCACAAATACCACACATAGTTTTGCTCTTGATTAAATAATCTGAATATTTATCTATTGTACACCCTGGCCATCAGTCGATGACAGCCAGGGCATTATAATGGCAGCCCAGATGAACTGAACTAGAATAACAGGGCTAGAATAATTGCTCTGGAATAACGCTTCCGTCACCTGTATTGGTAGGTAGCTTTTCTGCGGCAATCGCTTTGGGTGCGTGTTCTGCACGGAAAATTTCAAATACCGCATCTACATCATTCACATTGGCCAGCTCACCGGTTTCTGCATTAATTTTTACATTTACCAGGCCTTCAGGGCGCGCCATCATATTTTCCGGCACTCCCTGTAGAGCGGTTCTCATATACTCAATCCACATAGGCAAGGCCGCTTTCGAGCCTGTTTCATAATTCCCCAGAGATAGCTGCTGCTGATCAAAGCCTACCCATGCGGTGGCAACCAGTGAATCGTTAAACCCATTAAACCAGGCATCTTTCTGATCGTTGGTGGTACCGGTTTTTCCATGCAGGTCAGCACGCCCAAGGGCACGTGCACGAACGCCGGTTCCCCGACTGATAACATCCTGTAAAATAGTACGCGTAATATAAATAACGCGTTCATCAACCACCTGCTCGGCTTGCTTGGGCAGTTTATATCCAAGCCCTCCCTGACTTGTTTCCATTGTTTCATCTGTATTTTCTAGCGCAGCACCACGGCCAGCCTGCTGCAATTCCTGACTCAATAACAGCTCTTCTCGTAACAGTTGCTTCTCTTCCTCTGTCTGGTTAAGACTATCAAGCATTTGTTGCGGCAAAATAACACCACGCGCTTTTAACTCACAACTGACACAGGCCACCTCAGGATCTGCCTCAAACAACACATTGCCATTTAGGTCTTCAATACGCTGAATAAAATATGGGTTCACCCGGTAACCGCCATTTGAAAAAACGGCAAAGCCCGTTGCCAGCTCCATCGGACTTAATTCACCACTGCCCAGGGCCAGAGACAAATCATGAGGTAAATTTTTGCCATCAAAACCGAAGCGCTCAGCAAACCGGGTCGCATACTTAATACCAATAGAACGTAAAATGCGTATCGACACCAGGTTTCGCGACTTAACCAGTGCTTCACGTAAGCGGGTGGGGCCAAAGAACTTACCACTGTAGTTTTCAGGACGCCATGTACCTTCTAACACCGGGTCATGGAACACCACTGGCGCATCGTTGATCATGCTTGCTGCCGTATACCCTTTATCCAGTGCTGCACTGTAAACGAAAGGCTTGAAACTTGAGCCTGCCTGTCGTTTTGCCTGAATGGCTCTGTTGAACTTGCTGTGATGGAAATCAAAACCACCCACTAATGACTGAATCGCACCATCATTACTGCGTAGTGAAACCAATGCACCCTGTACCTCAGGAACTTGCCCCATTATCCAACGTTCATCTTCTTTATAAATACGAATAACATCACCCAGCTTGATAATTTCAGCCGCGGTTTCCGGCGCCTTTCCCTGTCTGTTACGGTCAATGAATGGTTTGGCCCAGCTCATTGCCTGCCAGTCCAGACTAATCAGGCGACCACCTTTCAGATAAACCCTGGCTGACTGTTCCTCTACTTCAATCACTAACGCAGGATACAAGCCCCCCGTCGTCGACAGATCTTCGATCGACTCCTCCCAGAGTACCTCGGCATCCACACCGCCTTCAGCATCCGTCAACAACTTATTTAAATCCACTTGTCGCTCTGGCCCTCGGTAACCATGACGCTGATCATAGGCATGCAATGCATAGCGCACACTGCGATTAGCCGCTTCCTGTAGCCTCCCATCTAGCGTAGTAAATACATTCAGGCCTTTATTGTAGGCCTCATCACCAAATTGCCTGGAAATTTCATAGCGCACCATTTCAGCAACATATGAAGCAGAAACCTCAACGGGAGAATCATGCAAACCCGCACTCACCGGCTGAGCTTTAGCAAATCGCATATCCGCTTCACTAATATAATCCAGCTCAAGCATACGTTTTAACACATAATTACGACGTAATACGGCTCTATCAGGATTTACAATTGGGTTATAGCGTGATGGCGCTTTCGGTAACCCAGCAATCATGGCAATTTGAGAAAGATCGAGCTCCTCAAGTGACTTGCCGTAATAAACCTGTGCCGCCGCCGCAACACCATATGAACGATTACCCAAATATATCTTGTTTAAATAGAGTTCTAGCACCTGATCCTTGCTAAGCTGCTGCTCTATTTTAAGAGCCAAAAAGATTTCATTCAGCTTACGCGCAAAGGTTTTTTCCCGACTCAAATAAAAGTTTCTCGCCAGCTGCATGGTAATGGTACTGCCCCCCTGACCACGCTCACCCGTAGTCAACAACACCATTACGGCTCTTAAGATACCCTGATAATCAACCCCAGGATGCTCATAGAAACGGTCATCTTCAGCTGCCAGGAAAGCCTGTCGTAAATGTAGCGGTATCTGATCTATGGACTTGGGTGAACGTCTTTTTTCACCATATTCCGCAATCATTGCCCCTTCAGAACTATAAACACGCAGTGGAACCTGCAACTGAACATCACTTAAACCTTCAATAGAGGGTAGCTTTGGCTCCAGATAAAGATACAAGCCAATGAGCACAGCAAGCATTAATGCCGTCATGGCAAAGAAAATTTTCGAACCAATTCGAAGAATTTTTAGAAATTTTTTCATATTCTTTATTTTAACCTTCTAATCCACTCCGTGGAGGGATAGTATCAATATCGAGCAAAATGAGCACTTAACGATTGTCTCGGATGGCACATAATTTTATATTAAAATCAAACACCTATCACATAAAACTTAATCCTTTGCTGCAATATCATCCCGTTCTGCTAAATTAAATGGAGAGCAAATCCTGCATTTTGAGCATCAAATTATAGTCTCTGAAGCAATTTCAGGCGACATCAATTTGAAAATAGACTAGTATTATTCGATACTTGCGGCTAATATTTAATGCAAATACACATAAAAGATCTATAACTACTTATTTACTAAAAGTGGATTAAGAGGAACGAGACGTGTTTCAAATGAAACGCAAGAAACCAACATTACTGGGAATCGATATCAGCTCAACTTCTGTGAAACTAGTCGAGCTCTCCAAGAGCGACAGTGGCTACAGAGTAGAAAGCCTGGCGGTCGAACCATTACCAGCTAATGCGGTCACAGAAAAAAATATCCAGGATGCGGAAGCCGTTGGCGACACGCTCATTAAGGCACTTAAGAAATCCGGCTCAAAATGCAAGCTGGCTGCCTTGGCTGTTCCTGGCTCATCAGTTATAACCAAGGTCATTACCATGCCCACGGGTTTATCTGATAGCGAGATGGAAACCCAGATTGAGCTCGAAGCGGATCAATATATACCTTATCCACTCGAAGAGATTAACCTGGACTTCCAGGTATTGGGAGAAACCCATAAAAACCCAGACACAGTCGACGTGCTGCTCGCTGCATCCCGCAGTGAAAACGTAGAAATGCGCACGGCAGTCGCTGAAATGTCAGGACTCACCGCTAAAATCATTGATGTAGAAGCCTACACCATTGAGAAAGCCTCTAATTTGCTCGTTCCACAAGAGACGACCACCGAAGAAGAAGATGAAGAAGCCTCTCCTTTCGTAATCGCGGTTCTTGATGTGGGCGCCACGATGACCAGCCTCAATGTTATTGAAGACGGTGAGCTGATTTATACCCGTGAGCAGGCATTTGGTGGCAAACAGCTAACCGAAGAAATCATGCGCCGTTATGGCCTGGCCTATGAAGAAGCTGGACGACTCAAAAAGGTCGGTGGACTTCCAGATAATTACATTCCAGAAGTACTCGAACCCTTTAAAGAAAACATGGCTCAGCAAGTTAGTCGATTCCTGCAGTTCTTTTATACCGCTGGCCAGCATGAGTCAGTTGATATGATTGCACTTGCCGGTGGCTGTGCATCCATACCGGGTATAGATGAACTAATCGGCACGCAACTGGGTATAGATACCGTTATTGCAAACCCGTTTTCCAATATGGATCTCTCGAATAAAGTTAACTCTCAGGCACTTAGCAATGATGCACCCGCTCTCATGATTGCCTGTGGCCTTGCCATGAGGAGCTTCGACTAATGGCACAAATCAACCTCTTACCCTGGCGCGAAGAACTCAGAAAAGAGCAAACTAATCAGTTCCTGACCATGCTGGGTATGGCAATGGCTGTTACCGTTGCAATTCTGATTGTGGTACACATGCATTTCGAAGGCCTGATCGACCACCAGAAAGGGCGTAACACAATTCTCGATAACGAAATTAAAAGACTTGATAAAGAGCTCGAAAAAATTAAAGGTTTAGAAGAGAAAAAAGCCAGCCTGTTGTCACGTATGGAAATTATCCAGTCGCTACAGCAAAAACGGCCGCAGATCGTTCACCTGTTTGACGAGGTTGTTAAAACCATCCCCGAAGGGCTTCACCTCAGCAGTATCAAACAGTCCGGTAACAATATCACCATTTCTGGCATCGCCGAATCAAATGGCCGTGTTTCAGCTTATATGCGTAACATAGATAACTCAGACTGGATGACTAAACCCCGCTTGCAGATTATCGAAAGCACTCGTAAGGATGGACGAGGCAGCCAATTTACCTTATCGGCTCAGCAGTCAGCCCCTAACTCAAATGACAACAAGGCTGAGGAGTAGTTGATGGATTTATCTAAGCTAAATGAAATTGACCTAAATGACATTGATGTCAATGACATCAAGAAAATTGGTTCAGCACCCACTGCTGTCAAAGTCATACTGATTGTTGTACTTTGTTTAATCGTTATAGGTGCGGCTATCTTTTTTGGCACCACTGAACAACTTAAAAGACTTGAAACAGAAGAAAAGAAAGAACTAACCCTGCGCGATACCTTTGATAAAAAACAGAGCAAGGCCGCCAACCTTGAAGCCTATGCTCAACAACTGGAAGAAATGAAGCATTCCTTTGGTGCATTACTTCGCCAGCTACCTAATAAAACTGAAATCGAATCACTATTGACGGATATTTCACAAACCGGTATTGCCAGTGGACTGGAAATAGATTTCTTCAAACCAGAAGGATTATCGCCCAAGGAATTCTATGCCGAATTCCCAATCAAACTAAAAGTCACTGGACGCTTCCACCAGTTTGGCAAATTTGTCAGTGGTGTCGCAGCCTTACCCAGGATCGTTACTATGCGAGATATCTCCATAAAGAAACCGAAAGAGAAAGATTCGGGCGTTCTACTGGAAATGGAAGTAACCGCCGTCACTTATCAGTATCTTGATGAAAGCGAGGATATTTAACCGTGTCCTTTAAACATAATATTTTATTAGTTAGCCTGAGCTTGAGCCTTGCTGCCTGTACACAGAGTAACGCTGATCTGGAAACGTTCATCGAACAAACCAAATCCAAGCATCTAGGAAGTGTGGAACCACTCCCCACATTCCAGCCATATAAAAACTTTATATACTCTGCCTCTGATATGCGTGACCCATTCGAAGCAGCATTTGAAGCAGAAGTAAGCGAAGAAAGCAGCGCTAGCGGCTTAAGACCTAATACCAACCGACCCAAGGAACCACTGGAAACCTATCCACTGGATACACTTCGCATGGTTGGCATACTTGAACAGAATGAACACACCTGGGGTCTGGTTAAAGACCCTAACAATGTAGTACATCGTGTTCAGGTAGGAAATTATGCTGGCCAGAACGAAGGCCAGATTATTACCGTTACAGAATCCGCAATCGATATCATTGAAATTATACCGGATGGACTTGGTGGCTATATTGAAAGAACAGCCTCTCTAGCCATAGGTTCAGAATAATAAAGAGTATGGAGCAATCATGAAATACATACTAACCATTTTTAAACGATCACAATGTAAAAACTTAATAAGTTTTACGATACTCGTGATGCTGTCCGGTTTTTATCAAACAATACAGGCTGCTGAAGTTAACAGCATTAATGAGATAACCTACACCTCATTACCTGGAAACCGAATCCAGCTTAATGTGCACCTCAGCAATATCACAGACAAACCACTGAGTTTTAACATTGATAATCCTGCTCGCATTGCTTTCGATTTTAAAAACACTATAAGCAAACTGCCGAAGAAGAAGCAGCAAATCAATATTGGTAACGCACAATCAATCACTGCGGTTACCGTAAAAGATAAAACCCGACTGATTCTAAATCTTACCGAGATGACACCTTATAATGTACAGGTTAATCGCGATGTGGTTTCAATCACTCTGGATAGCGATGCCAGTGGCATAGCCCCAAGCACTGACACCATTAATCGCATTGTTCAAAAAACACATAGCTCAGGTAAGGCGGTCGAAAAAATTGACTTCCGTCGCGGTGAAAAGGGTGAAGGCCGTGTACTACTGCATCTTTCAGATGCCAATATCCCTGTTGATATCAGCGAAGAGTTTGGCAAAGTTGCCGTCTCCTTCTCCAACACCAACTTACCTAAAGAATTACACCAGAGTCTGGATGTACTCGACTTTGCAACGCCAGTTAAATCCATCGACAGCTTCCAGTCTGAAAGCAATGCACGCATCTTGATTGAACCAACTCATAAAAACTATGAGCACCTGGCTTATCAAACTGACAACCTGTTTACAATCGAATTTATTCCTATTTCCAAGGAAGAGCTGGAAGAACAGAACAAAGCTAAATTTGGTTATGTTGGTGATAGACTTTCCCTCAACTTCCAGGACATTCCAGTACGTGCCGTTCTGCAGTTAATTGCAGACTTTACTGGCCTGAACGTCGTTGTTAGTGACAGTGTTGATGGTAACCTGACCTTACGACTGAAAAACGTCCCCTGGGATCAGGCGCTTGATATTATTCTAAAAGCCAAGGGCTTATCGAAGCGCGAATCCGGCAATGTCATGATGATTGCGCCAAGTGAAGAAATTGCAGCCCAGGAAAAACTGGATCTGGAAGCACAGCAACAAGTAACCGAACTGGCACCTATTCGCAGTGCTTTCTTCGAAATTAATTTCGCAAAAGTACAGGACCTGGCGCAATTATTTGAAGCTGGTGAAGGTCAGCTTAGTCTGTTATCACCACGAGGTAGCGTGATAATGGATGAGCGTACCAATACATTGATTGTTAAAGATACCGATAATGTTATCTCGGAAATTCGTCGCACCCTGGCAAAACTCGACATCCCCATACGTCAGGTGCTAATTGAATCTCGCATCGTGATCGCAACAGATGACTTCAAGAAAGAGATGGGCGTTCGTTTTGGTACCACGTCGGTTCAGGCCAATGGTTCCAATGGTATCTCAGGCACTACCGGTACCTTCTCTGGCAGCAACACGATGGCCGATAGCGCGCTTGATAACATATCAACATTAAATACACCTTTCCCGGTAAACGCCCCCAGCGGCAGCGATCGACTAAATGTTAATCTACCGGTTATTGGTGCAACAGGCAGCATTGCCTTCACTGTACTCAGTGGCGGTGATCTACTAGACCTTGAACTGTCAGCTCTACAGGCAGAAGAAGATGGTGAAATTATATCTAGCCCTCGCGTTGTGACTTCTGATCGCCACGAAGCCTTTATCGAACAGGGTGTTGAAATTCCCTATCTGTCAGCCACCTCAAGCGGTGCCACACAGGTTGAATTCAAGAAAGCAGTTCTGAGCATCACAGTAACGCCACAAATTACTCCAGATGACCGAATTATCATGGACCTGTCGGTTAAAAAAGATGCTGTTGGCCAGATCTTCTCGAATATTCCTAGTATCGATACGCGTGAAGTCACCACTCAGGTACTGGTCGACAATGGCGACACCATTGTACTCGGCGGTATCTATGAGACAGAAACCCGTAATGAACTAAACAAGGTGCCCATTTTAGGCGACTTACCTCTGATTGGCGGTATTTTCAGAAACTCATCTGAAGCCGTCGAAAAGCAGGAACTACTGATTTTCGTAACACCGAAAATACTTAAGGAATCGCTGGCTCTGTAAGGCTAGTTAGCCTGCCACCTTTGCCCGCAATATAAAAATGCTGCACTCGTCTCAAAAACAGTGCAGCTGACGAAAAAAACATAGACAGACACGTTTAAAGCATTAACCATTTGAGCATAGTGCCGAATTAGACAGGAAATGAGGTTAAGTACCATGAGACCATTACTGACATGCACAGGATTACTGTGTCTTTTACTGACACAATCATGTGCAAATAATGAAGACCCATACAGCTCTAGAGATCAGGTTATTACCACAGATGGCTTTTTCATTGGTTCAGGTACAGGCACTACTTTTGTAGAAGGCGAAGTCGGCCTGGGTAGTACAACAATCACGGAAGGTGGCTCCACCTCTGTAACTGTCAATATTGTCGATAACAGCGATCTACCCGCCAATGTCACCGGCAATGTAGTATTTAGCTCAAACTGTGTAACCACCTCAGACGCCAGCTTCTCATCAGCAACCGTTGCTATTGCTTCCGGCACTGCGACAACCACTTATAATGATATTAGCTGCTCAACAGATACCATCACTGCGACAGCCACATTAGACTCAGGTGAAACGCTGGTTGCCAATGGCGGTATTTCGATAATTCCAGTTACTAAAATTGGTTCTGGTTCAGGTACAGGCTTCACCGAAGGCAGCATTACGCTGTCAACCACGTCGATTGTACCCGGCGGCACAGCGAATATTTCAGTGAATATTGTTGATGCGACCAATACTCTGGTTACTAGCCTGCAAACCGTGACCTTCAGCTCAACCTGCTCAAACACATCACTGGCTAGCTTTACACCGGCTACTAATAGCAGTGCATCGGGAACCATTTCAACATTCTATACAGATAACGGCTGTATCGGTACTGACTTTATCACCGCGACACTTTCAGCCGGTAACACATCTATCATTGCCACTGGCTCGATTGATATTACGCCATTACAGATTGGTACGGGTAGCGGTACTGGCTTTGTTGCGGGGGATATTAGCCTGACGCCCACCAGCATCAGCGAAGGTGAAACTACCGATATTTCTGTGAATGTAGTTGACTCAACTGGCACACTTTATACCACACCTGTGACAGTTCAATTTAGTTCGACTTGTGCGACTGCCTCGCCAGCCACTGCAAGCTTTACCAACACAACAGTTGCAACGGTATCCGGTGTAGCCACCACACGCTACCAGGATCAAGGCTGTCCTAGTGATACCATCACTGCCACGATTGACACAGTCAGCGCTATAGACCCAACTGCAAGCAATACAATAACGATTACTCCATTAAGAATCGGCACTGGAAGTGGTACCTCCTTTGTTAATAGCACACTTACACTGGGCTTGACCACTTTAAGCTCTGGCGGAACAACATCAGTCAGTGCCAGCGTTGTTGATGCGGCAGACCAGCTCATCACAACACCAGTAGCAGTTGATTTTTCATCTAACTGTGTTACTCAGGGTTTTTCAACTTTTGACACAGATTCTACAACCACCATTAATGGTGTCGCTAATGTAACCTACACTGCTGGCGGCAGCTGCTCTGGTGACGACACCATTACAGCGATTATAAACCCCTTTAGCAATAATCAGCGCAGCGCAACGGCAAATGTTACTATTGCATCGCCTACACCTGGTTCTATTGAGTTCACCTCAACAGAAAATAATGTTATTGCTCTAGCAGGTGCAGGAGCCACTTCAACCCTAAGTGAAACGACAGTCGTCACCTTTACCGTGGTTGATGGCGCAGGCAACCCACTGTCTGGCGCAAATGTCACCTTCTCACTTAACACTACACTCGGCGGCATTACGCTAACGCCTAGTACTGATACCAGTGATAGCAATGGTGAAGTTCAAACAATTGTACAGTCTGGTTCCGTTGCCACTTCGGCACGTGTTACTGCAACAGTGGATACAACTAGCCTGTCAACACAGTCGACTGCCATTGTTATTTCCACCGGTTTACCTCATCAGGACAGCATTTCATTATCAGCCTCTGAGTTAAATCCACGTGCCTGGAATCATGACAATGTACAGGTCACTATTACAGCGCTGCTAGCTGATCGCTTTAAGAACCCGATACAGGATGGAACCAATATCAACTTCACCACCGAGCTGGGAGCAATTGACTCATCTTGCATTACAACTAATGGTGCCTGTTCGGTCACCTGGCGCAGTCAAGACCCTAGAGGCACCTCTGGCCCGGGTTCCAATGCTGGACGCACCACCATTCTGGCTCATGTAGTCGGTGAAGAATCCTTCAATGATGTAGATGGCAATGGCGTTTACAGCGACACCGATGGCAACCTCGCTGGCGGTGCATTTACTGATCTACCTGAACCCTTTGTCGATGAGAATGAAGACGGTATTCGTCAGGATGCGGTTGGTGCCTCAGAGCCCTATAAAGACTTTAACACCAATGGCAGCTATGACACTGCTGACACACAGTTCAATGGCGTTGGCTGTATCCACTCAACCGAATGCGGAACCAACCAGACAACCTTCGTTCGCAAATCCATTGTTTTAGTGATGTCGGAAGATGGTGCCGCTATTGTTAAAGTGACAGGCGCAGATTCAGATTGTGATGAAACTGTTACACCAGGCGACTGCTCTACAACTGCTAACTATCCATCAGTGATTGATGTAACTACAGGTAGCAGGACAATAAATTTCACGTTCGTTGGTGATACAAACTATCAGGTATTGCCGGTTGGCAGTACTATTACCTTTGAAGTGGATAACGGCAAGATCGTTGGTGCAGATACATACACCGTTCTAAATACCAACAGTAACACTTATGACTTGCTTGGCAACCCTTCTAACCTGGGCGTAGCTACCTATCCAATAACAATTGCTGCGGATACAACCCCAAGTGAAGATGGTAGCCTGACTATTCAGGTTCAATCAGGCACAGATGGTCCAGTCTGGAACTTTACACCCATCGCTATTGATGACTTGCCCTAAGCGAAATTGACAGCACCCAACACAACAGCCCGATTAAATATCGGTCTGTTGTGTTTTAAAAAAATCATCAACTCTACTCGCATTCAACCAAAAACAGATTTTAGACTTCTGATCTGATCAACAAACTAACAAGTATTCAATCACCTATAATCTGCGTTTCTTTTAGTTCTTTTAATCTCATGTTATGCACTCTCACTACACCACAAGATTTTGGTACACATATAAACCCAGTTTTGTAATAATGTGGCCGCATAGCGCCAAATACTTATAACAACCGTACATTACACTATTGAGACAACTTAATACGCCGTGAATAATATCTTCCTCATTGGCCCCATGGGCGCAGGCAAAACCACCATGGGTCGGCAGATAGCCAAACGTCTGAATATGCAGTTTGAGGACAGCGACCATGCTATTGAAGCGCATACCGGTGCTGATATTCCGCTGATATTTGAGAAAGAAGGTGAAGAAGGTTTTCGCAAGCGAGAGCAGGCGGCGATTGATGAACTGACCCAACGACCTAATCTAGTGTTGGCAACGGGTGGTGGTGCGGTACTAGCAGAAACCAATCGTCAGCATTTAAAATCCCGTGGCATTGTGATTTATCTACACAGTGACATTAAGCACCTAATGGAGCGTGTACGTCACGACAAAAACAGACCGTTATTACAGACCGCTGACCCGGAAGCAAGACTTCGTGAGATTATGAAAACTCGCGAACCACTGTACCGCGAAACTGCCGATATTGTGATTAATACTGGCCAACAGTCGATTCGCAGTGTAATTAACGTTATCCTAGACAAAATTAAGGCATTTCAGGGCAAAACTGAATGATTTCATTAAAAGTAGATCTTGGCGACAGAAGCTACCCAATTTGTATTGGGCACAACCTGCTTGAGCAGGCCGAGCTACTAACCCAGCATATTCCCGGCAATAGCGCACTGATTGTCACCAATGAAACTGTGGCACCGCTGTATCTGGCCCAAGTCGAAAAGTCACTGGAGGGATTCCGCCATAAGTCACTGGTGTTACCCGATGGTGAAGAATATAAAAACCTGGATATCCTCAACAGAATATATGATTGCCTGCTCGAACACCGCTTCGATCGCAACACTACACTCATCGCATTGGGTGGCGGAGTGATCGGCGACATCACCGGATTCGCTGCTGCCAGCTATCAGCGTGGTGTACACCTGATTCAGATACCCACCACCCTGCTATCTCAGGTTGATTCATCGGTGGGCGGCAAAACTGCGGTGAATCATCCGCTGGGTAAAAATATGATTGGTGCCTTCTACCAGCCCAAAGCAGTAATCGCCGATACCGATACATTGAATACCCTGGAAGATAGACAGCTTTCGTCCGGCATTTCAGAAATCATTAAATATGGTTTGATTCGAGACCCTGAATTCCTCGTCTGGCTGGAACAGAATATTGATAAATTACTGGATCGTGATCCGGAAGCCCTGGCTTATGCGATTAAGCGCTCCTGCCAGAATAAAGCCGAAATAGTGGCTGCGGATGAACGTGAAAGCGGCCAGCGCGCTCTGCTTAATTTAGGCCACACCTTTGGTCACGCCATAGAAGCAGGTATGGGCTACGGCGTCTGGTTACATGGCGAAGCAGTAGCAACCGGCATGATCATGGCGGCGCGCCTATCAAATAAACTGGGCTGGATTAGTGGTGCCGATGTGGATCGCGTGGTTGATATTATAGAACGCGCTAATTTACCCGTGCATGCACCCGGCAAGATGACGCCTGAGCGTTTTCTCGAGCTCATGTCTGTCGATAAAAAAGTTTCCGATGGCGTTTTAAAACTGGTGCTTTACAAATCTGTGGGGCATGCTGTTGTAACAAAAGACTATAGCGAATCCGCACTGAAAGAAGCCATTGACGAGAGCTACTAAATCACAAGGTATCTTGGGGTAAACAACAGAGGGTCAACATGCACAATGGATATGATTTAAAAAACCTGGCACCCTATGCTTGTCGTGCAGCCACTTCTCGAGGTCGCCTTCACTCAGAGCCTGACCCAGTTCACCGCACCCAGTATCAACGCGATCGTGATCGCATTATTCATTCTGCGGCATTCCGTCGCCTGGAATATAAAACCCAGGTTTTTGTCAACCATGAAGGCGACCTGTTCCGTACTCGACTAACTCACTCACTGGAAGTTTCACAGATTGCACGTTCAATAGCTCGTGAGTTACACCTGCATGAAGACCTGGCAGAAACCATAGCCATTGCTCACGACCTGGGACACGCGCCGTTTGGCCACGCAGGACAAGATGCATTAAATCGCTGTATGAAAGAATATGGCGGCTTCGAGCATAATTTACAGTCACTACGAGTGGTTGATGAGCTGGAAGAAAAATACGCTGAATTCCCCGGCCTCAATTTAAGTTTTGAATCCCGTGAAGGTATACTCAAACACTGCTCTCATAAAGATGCACGCAAACTGGGAGAACTTGGCGAGCGATTTCTTAATAAACACCAGCCCAGCCTGGAAGCACAAGGTTGTGATTTCGCCGATGAAATTGCCTACAACAATCACGACATTGACGACGGTGTGCGCTATGGTTTAATTACTATTGAACAACTTCTGGAAGCACAGTTATTTCGTGAACAACATGAAGTGGTTATCAATAAATATCCGAAGATTAGTAACGCCTGCCTGATCCATGAAATAATACGACGCATGATCAGTCGCATGGTAGTCGACCTGATTTCAACCAGCCGCGAACGTATTGAGCAACTTGACCTGCAACATCCCGACGATGCACGCCAACAGTCACAATATATTGTTGGCTTTAGCGATGAAATGAAACAGCAAACGCTGGAGCTCAAACGTTTTCTTATGAGTAATCTGTATCGCCATTACCGAGTACAGCGCATGACCACAAAAGCAGAAAAAGTTCTCAGTTCACTGTTCGATGCCTTTATGAATGACCAGCGCATTTTGCCACCTGATGCTTTACAGCATTGTCATTCACTTAAAGATAAAATAGGTGACAATGGAATTGCACGTGGTATTTCAGATTATATAGCCGGCATGACAGATCGATACGCAATTGTAGAATATGAACGAATTTATAATCCACGGCAGTTATCTTTCGCTAACCTGATCCCATAAGCACACTCACTATGGCATATAAAAACAAAGAGAATCCACTGGAGTTAAGCGCGCAAAGCATTGAGTTTCTCGGCCTCGAAAAACAGCCTTTTAATGCAGAGATTCTAACTAAAGAAAACTATTTCGATAATCAGTCACTTCGTAAAGTCGCTGAAACCTTAACTCATCAGGCTCAGTTCAGTGACCTGCTGTTAATTATTGAAGGCCCGCAGGGTTCGGGTAAAACTTCATTTTTCAGACAGTTCATTCAGTCCGATATCAGCAATGTTAAAATGCTGGCTATACAGGCAGAAGCGACAGACACGCTGGTACAGATACAGCAGAAAATGTCACTGCATCTGGAAGACCTGGGCGATGCCAATCACCTGCCGGAAAACCTCAAAAGCCTACAGGATTTTGACCAGATACCACTTTTGATTATCGATTCAAGTCATGTCCTCAGTGACACCACATTGCAGGAACTACTACGTTTTCAATCTCAGCTAAAAAGTGAAGACGAGGTCAAACTCAAGATTCTATTATTTGCAAATACTGGCATGTCAGAAACTTTGCAGAAAATTACCGACATATCAGCTGATCAACTGTATGTTCAGAGTATGCCGAGTTATTCACCAAAACAGATCGAAAGTTTTATTAATCACAAACTACGTCATGCTGGTTATACTGGGCAACCTATTTTAGATGATAAAAATCTGACGCAGATTATTAAAAAATCCAGTGAATCTCTGTCATTGATTATGCAGGCTGCCGTGCCGATCATTGAAAAATGGGTTACTCATCAACTTAAACCAGGCATATCTAGTGGACTCAAAACATTATTTGCTATTTTAATCATTGCATTGCTCGCTTCTGCAGCCGCGGCTTACTATTTTTTATTTTTACCTTCAAGCTCACAGACCAGACAGCCCGCACTGGATGAATACCCAGCAAATACAGAACAAATTTTACAACCACAACCTGAAACTACATTGCAAAATGAAGCCATATCGAACATAACCTTACCAACTCAAAAATCGATTCAACAGGACGTAAACACACTGACAGAAAACAATGTCCCAAGCAGCGACATTCATCCGCTGACAACAGAAAGCTCCACTACCGATGAAAATACTATCGCTATTCAGCCAGTAGATAACCCCGACACTCAAACAGAACCTACGCAACAGACCATAAAAACGGATGCAACCAATAACACGCAGCAAACGCTTGACGAACCGCCAGCACTTGAGATAAATACGGACGAGGTTTCAGTACCCACAACAACTGAAACAATAATAAAAACAGAAGACGCACAATCAGCAAAAACTGTAGTGTCGAAAATCTCAACAAACGCCGCTAGCGTCACCGCACCTGTTGAAAAATCAGCGGCTATTTTGCACCCCGCTCTGGCGCAACTCAATCTGATGGGCCTGAAAAACCAGCAATGGTTAGAGCAGCAGCCCCCTACCCACTGGACCCTGCAAATTATTGGTGCAAGAGAACCGGAAACCTTATTAAACTTCGCTCGTCGACACCAGCTTGCTGGTGAAACCGCATGGTATAAAACCTGGTTAAAAGGTAAGGCTTATTATGTACTGGTTTATGGCTCCTACCCGAATCGTGACAGTGCGCGCAATAGTATTGCACAATTACCGGCAAGTCTTAAAACAGTTAAGCCATGGGCAAAAAGTTTTAAAGCGGTACAACAGACATTAAACTAATGCCGCTGTTGCGGCTTATTTTTTAATTGCCGAGTAACCACCTCCGCCCGGCGTACAGATGGTAAGAAGGTCACCTGCTTTGAGCCATCTGGAAAACTTCGGTGGTAGGATGTCATCATTGACTTGATTCTCACCTACCGCCGCTGCACCCGCATTAACCCCCCATGGCGCATGGTTTCGACGTTCTGTTAGCAAGGTGACATGCGTATCACTCAATAAACGATAACTTCTCTTTAATCCTTCACCACCCACATGTTCTCCCTGTCCAGCAGAATCTTTTCTTAATGCATACTCTTCGACACGCACAGGATAATTCATTTCCAGTACTTCAACGGGGGTATTCAAGGTATTGGTCATATGGGTTTGCACGCCACTTAAACCATGATTATGTGCACTTGCCCCCATGCCCCCACCAATGGTTTCATAGTAATCCCAGGCAGCATGTTGCTGGCTCGCTGGTGCACCCATCGCCAGGTTATTCATACTGCCATGACTGGCGGCTGGAATTTTCTCTGGTAATGCCTTAACCAGGGCACCCGTCACTACATCGACAATGCGAGTACTGGTTTCGACATTGCCTGCGGCGACTGCTGCCGGACGATTGGCATTCAGTAGACAGCCTTGCGGTGCGTGGAGTTTGATATGTCGGAAGGTCCCCGAGCAGGCTGGAATATTTTCTGGCATCAAACAACGAAACACATAGTAAACAGCCGCCGCTGCGACCGATAATGGACAATTAATATTCCCCGCCACCTGATCTGCAGTACCACTGAAATCAATTCGCACCTCTTCATCACTAATTTCTATACGCGCCTTAATCAGAATATCCCGGTTGCCTTGCCCGTCATCATCCATGACATCTTCAAATTCATAAACGCCAATCGGTATCTCGCTCAGGGAATTCAGGGCGACCCGCGAGGCATAGTCATTTAATGCATCCAGTGCGTTTAAGTAAGCCTCGCTCCCCATACTCTGAATCAGGCTCTGAAGGCGTAACATTCCTCGCTGATTTGCGCCTATCTGTGCGGCAAAATCACCTTCGGACTGCGCCGGGTTTTGCAATCCGGAGAGTAAACGCTGCATCACCGCTTCAACAATTTCACCATTACGCATGAGGTGGCTCGGTGGAATGATCATACCCTCTTCAGATAACTCACTGGATATCGGCATAGAGCCTGGGCTGGTCGCACCCACGTCAGCATGATGTGCACGATTCGCCACAAAACCGACCAGTTGGTCGCTATTAAATACTGGGGCAATCAGCGTAATATCGGGTAAATGCGTGCCACCCAGGTATGGGTCATTCAGAATCAGCATATCTCCCGGCTGCCATTCTATCTGACTGACGATATCTTTCGCTGCATAAGCCATACTGCCCAAATGCACCGGAATATGCGCCGCCTGTGCACATAACTCACCGCATGGATCAAACACCGCACAGGAAAAATCCAGACGATCTTTAATATTGGGAGAAAAAGCCACGCGCTTAAGTACTGCGCCCATTTCATCACAAATACTTTCAATACGACTAGCAAACACGCTCAGGGCGATAGAATCCACCTTAACTCCCAACAAATCACTCATTTATACAAGAATACCTTAATTTATATTACTGTTTCACTTGAAAATTCTCCTGCACTGCCTTATCTTAATGCCCGACTAAAATAATCAAGTATTAATTTACTCAAATACTCTTTCTCCCAAGAAACAGGAAATATAAATATGAATCCTCTAATGACAATAAAGGGCACACTGGCTGTTGGCTTTATCCTGGCACTGGCAATTGTGTTTGGTCTATTCAATGGTCTTTCAGGCCTGACCGCAGTTATCTGGCTACACGTTCTTGCAGGTGTTGTCTGGATCGGCTTACTTTACTACTTCAACTTTGTACAGGTTCCTGCGGTTGGCGCAGCTCTGGCAGACTCTGATGGTCCCGGTCCTGCAGCTATCAACAAATACGCAGCTCCTCGTGCGCTACTGTGGTTCCGCTGGGGTGCGGTTGCAACATGGTTAACAGGTGCAAGCGGTCTGGCCCAGCTGGGTGGCGGCATGCAAGGTATCATCGATGCCTTCACTTTCCAAAATGGTATGGGCGTAATCGGTCTGGGCGCATGGTTAGGTACGATCATGCTGTTCAATGTATGGGTTCTGATTTGGCCAAACCAGAAGAAGATCCTTGGTCTGGACGGTCAACAGCACGAAGCTGAAACTATTGCTTCTGCTAAGAAAGTGGCTTTACTGGCTTCTCGTATCAACACAGCACTGTCTATTCCTATGCTGGTTTGTATGGTTGGTTACGGCCACGGACTGATGATGTAAACCCCACGTTTACAGCACACTCCAGAACGGCGGTTGCGCTATACGCACCGCCGTTTTTTTATGGGGAAACACCCTTGATATGCTCCTCGGTCGGGGTTTGATATATCAGGAGACTAGGTTATAATGAATAATTCCACGGCAGCCAATCACTGCCGTTTTTTTGTTTTATGGGATAACTAAAAGTGTGCTGGATTATAAACTTACAGCACTGGATGGCCAACTATGAGCGGATCAGAACACCTGATGAAAACCTATGCACCACTCGATGTATGCTTCGAACGTGGACAGGGAGCCTGTCTTTTTGACGACAAGGGCAATGAGTTCCTGGATGCTCTGTCAGGCATAGCCGTATGTGGCCTGGGCCATGCTCACCCTGCGGTTACAGAAGCCATCAAACAGCAGGCAGACAAGCTATTACATACCTCAAACCTGTACTGTATTGAAAATCAGAAACAACTGGCGGATAAACTGTGTACTGTCTCAGGTATGGACAGAGTCTTTTTCTCCAACTCAGGTGCAGAAGCAAATGAAGCGGCGATTAAACTGGCCAGGCTTTATGGAAACCAGCAGAACATAGAAAACCCGTCTGTTATTGTAACGGACGGCAGCTTCCATGGTCGCACCATGGCTACTCTGACAGCAACCGGCAACCGCAAGGTTCACGCCGGTTTTGAACCACTGGTTCAGGGCTTTATACGAGCGCCCTACAATGACATCGAAGCCATAAAAGCCATTGCGCAAAACAGTAATAGTGTCGTTGCTATTCTGGTAGAACCAATTCAGGGTGAGGGTGGCATCAACCTTCCAGATGATGACTACCTACAACAACTGCGCACTATTTGCGATGAAAACAACTGGCTGTTAATGCTCGATGAGATTCAGACCGGCATTGGCAGAACCGGAAAATGGTTTGCTTTCCAGCACAGCTCGATCACCCCCGATGTAATGACACTGGCCAAGGGCCTGGGTAATGGTGTGCCGATCGGAGCCTGTGTCGCCAAAGGTAAAGCAGCCGAATTATTTCAGCCAGGCAACCACGGATCTACATTTGGCGGCAACCCCCTGACCTGTGCAGCAGCGATTGCGGTTATCAATACGATTACCAGTGAAAAACTGGAACAACGTGCAGCTGAGCTGGGAGAGCACTTTCTTAAAGGATTTAATGATCGCCTCGGCAAGCTCGACATGGTTAAAGCCATTCGCGGAAAAGGGCTAATGCTAGGCATAGAGCTAGATCGCAACTGTCCTGAGTTAGTAGCCGCTGCATTACAAAAGCAGTGTCTGATTAATGTGACTGCAGGCAGTGTAATTCGCCTGCTTCCCCCTCTGATCATGAGTAACGAACAGGCCGATACCGTTATTAACACGGTTTCAGAACTGATCGAAAATCTTGTCGACTAATTTTTAGCGGAGACGCCCATGGCGACACGCCACTTTTTAAGCCTGTTAGATTTAAGCCCCGAAGAACTTAAGCAATTGCTGCAAAGAGCAATTGAGCTCAAGGCGATGCAGCACGCGGGAGAAATTTTCGAGCCACTTAAAAACAAAGTACTGGCGATGATCTTTGAGAAATCATCGACTCGTACACGAGTATCCTTTGAAGCAGGCATGGCACAACTCGGTGGTCATGCGATGTTTTTATCACCCAAAGACACGCAACTAGGTCGTGGCGAACCAATCGAGGATACTGCACGCGTTCTATCCAGCATGGTAGACATCATAATGGTGCGCACCTTTGAACATGAGAAAATCACCACCCTTGCGAATCATTCTTCAGTACCAGTAATTAACGGCCTGACCGACTGGGTTCATCCCTGCCAGCTGCTTGCCGACATGCAAACCTGGATTGAACACCGTGGTGAAATTTCAGGTAAAACCGCAGCTTATGTCGGTGACGGCAACAATATGTGCCACTCCTATATTAATGCAGCCAGACAACTGGATTTCAAACTAAATATAGCCTGCCCAGAAGGTTATGACCCGGATCCTGAGCTACTGAAACTTGCATCAGATAGAGTAAACGTCTATCGCACTCCAGAGGAAGCCTGTAAAGGCGCCGACCTGATTGTGACAGATGTCTGGGCCAGTATGGGCCAGGAAGAAGAACAGAAACAGCGCGAGCTCGCCTTTGCTAACTTCCAGGTTAATGACAAGTTAATGGCCCTGGCTGCAGATGACGCATTATTTATGCATTGCCTGCCAGCGCATCGCGAAGAAGAAGTCACTGCAAGCGTGATTGACGGCTCTCAGAGCGTGGTATGGGATGAAGCTGAAAATCGCCTGCATGCGCAAAAAGCCCTGCTGGAATTCTTACTGGCACAAGCTTAACTATTAGTGCCCCATCTGCTAAATTTAGCTCCTGGGGCCACATCCTCAAGCGCTGGGCTGGTACGACTTAGTCAGTACTTAACCGCTTCAATCAATTCCCCCAGCCTGTAACAGTCATTGAGATTAAACACTTTGGACTCTGTTCTTATTAACAGTTCAGACTGCAGCACACTGAGTGATTAACCCGTTATATGATATTTGGATAAATACGACTTTTCTTCCAGCTTAAATGCATGATTCAAGATACAATATGGCATCTGATAAAACACCAATGTGTAAAGCATTACCCCTGACAGAATGACGCTTATCCCAACCCTTACCTTCTCTCTGTTTCTGCTTGCTAGCTCATCCGTAGTCAATGCGACCGAGCGTGCAGATACCAAAATCAACGGTTGCCCTGAAGAAAATGCGTCGTTAATGAATTACCTGTCCCCCCCAGAGTTTCCCGATGAGCAACTGGGCAACACAAACATCAGTGCTGTACAGGTAGAAAACACCGAAGGCTCAAACACCCTTTTCAGTGGCGAAGTATTGATCGAACGCCATTTATTAAGGCTGCGCGCTGATTCTGTCCTTCATAACACGACTGAAAAAACCTTAAGCCTGACAGGAAGTATACATGTCGACACTGAAAGCATGGCACTGGAAGCAGATTCCGGTTTGCTGAATCTGGGTAACAATTCACTTAACCTGCTGCAAAGCCAGTTCGCTATTCAACAAAGCAAACTATCAGGCATCAGCCCCGAATTTATTTACGACGATCAACACGGTAGCCTGCTAACTGACTCGATGTTTACTACCTGTTCTTTAACAAACCCGGACTGGCACCTGAATACCGCGTCTCTTGAGCTGGACACCATCAATAACATTGGTACCGCCACACACACATTACTCTGGGTCAAAGGCGTACCGGTATTTTATTTTCCATGGATACAGTTCCCTTTGGGTGATCAACGACGCTCTGGATTATTAATGCCCGGCTTTAGTCGATCGAGCTCTAACGGCTTTGAGCTTAGCCTGCCCTGGTACTGGAATATTGCGCCCAACCAGGATGCCACGATTACCCCTCGTCATCTTAAAAAGCGCGGTAATATGCTCGACACCAGCTACCGTTTTCTGACTAAATCCACAGAAGGTACAGCACGTCTGGAATACATTGAAGATGATGCGCTTTTCCAGGATAAACGTCACTCAATTCACTGGAAAAGCTCAAGCCACATTACTAAAAAATTAAAACTGGATCTGCTGAGTAATCGTGTTTCCGATGAAGAGTTTCTTCAGGATTTCGGCAACGACTTTAGCACTAGCAATACCAGTCGACTTGAGCGGCACGCTAGATTAAGTTACAACCTGGACAACTGGAAAATATCCCTCAAAGCCCAGGCATTCCAGACCCTGGATGACTCAATTGCTCTGTCACGCCAGCCTTATCGTAGGCTGCCTCAACTCACCATCAAAGGCAGTGAAAACCTCTTTACAAGCGACAACTATGAAATCAATGCTTCACTGGATAGTGAATGGGTTGATTTCGAGCATACAGACGAAACTAAAACACAGGGAACTCGACAGCACCACTACCCTGAATTAAAACTCAGCATGCAGGGTAACGCCTGGTTTCTTAAGCCTGCAATTGGACTAATGCACACCCAGTATGATGTGCAGGATGCAGCTAAAACCAAAATTGACATTGATGACAGATCATTAAGTGTTGTTAGCCTCGATAGCGGCGTTTTTTTTGAACGTGAATTAAATAACGGTGACTTTATACAAACTCTGGAGCCGAGATTATTTTACCTAAAGATACCATATGAAGAACAATCGACTCTTCCGCTATTTGATACCTCACTAAACACTTTTAACTTTAATTCTTTGTTTAGCAAAAACCGTTTTAACGGAATAGATCGTATTGGTGATACTAACCAGGTCACTTTAGCCATCAGCTCGCGGCTAATTAATCATGAAGGACATGAAACTCTGAGCCTTGCACTGGGTCGAATGTACTATTTTGAAGATCAGCAGGTTTCATTGAATACCGCTGCAGACACACGCAACTCAGACAATGATACCTCAGACTATATTGGTGAAGTCAGTGGCCGTTACCAGGACTGGTACGCAAGGGCCAACCTGCAATGGGACACTGAACTAAAACAGGCTGATAGGCGAAGCTTCCAGTTAAACTATGCAGCCTCAAATAAATCCATATTTAACCTGGCGTATCGATACTCTAGAAACCCGGCCAATGAACTGAACACACTTGAACAAAGTGATATTTCATTTGCATGGCCGATCACCAGCAGCTACAGCCTGCTGGGACAGTGGAATTACTCACTCACTGAAGAGCGTGACATAAGCACATTGTTTGGCATAGAGTATGAGTCCTGCTGCTGGGCATTAAGACTCGTCAGTCAGCGTTACCTGATCGATAACGATGACTCACAGGACTATGACTTAAACATTCTGTTCCAGTTTGTGCTTAAGGGCTTTGGCAGCATCGCTGACAAGCAAACTACAAATACACTTAAACATGCTATTCTTGGCTATCAACCGGATTACTAACATGCAGTTTCACCCGATGAAAATTATTACTCCAATTCTGACGACCGCGCTTTTACTTTTAGCACCTGCAAGCAAAGCGATGCAGGAAATTGATTCTGTTGCACTCATCGTTAATGATTCAATCATTAGCAAGCAGAAAATCGAACAGCGTCTGGTCGAATTCAAACGTCAGGTTAAGCTACAGGGACAACGCCTCCCAGATGACTCTGTTTTAAAAAAACAGTTAATAGAAAGGATGATCCTCGACAACATACAGCTGCAACTTGCGGAAACACAGGGCATTAGTATTGACGACCTGACGCTTAACAACATGCTTGAAGGTATTGCACAGAAAAATCGCACCACTCTGGATCAAATGCGACGTACGCTTGAATCTAGTGGAGTGAACTACAAGCAATTTCGTGAACAGACGCGAAAGGATATGATAATTCGCCAACTACAACAACGCATGATTTTTAGTCGTGTAAAAGTTTCTGAACAGGAAATTAATATTTTCCTTGAACAAAACAACAAAAATAATTCACAGGATGATCAATATCATATCGCACACATTTTGATTGCAACACCCGAAAGCGCCTCACCTGAAGAAGTAAACAATGCCTTAGAAAAAGCACAGCAAGCCATTCAGGATATTGAGAACGGTACATCTTTCCATGATACTGCGCTCAATTATTCTGATGGCCGTCACGCTCTTAAAGGCGGTGATCTGGGATGGCGAACAGCGGCAGCCTTGCCACCGCTGTTCCTGGAAAATGTTCGAAAAATGAAAGCAAGCGACATAAGCCTCCCCTTAAGAAGTGCCAGTGGATTCCACATCCTTAAGTTACTGGACACAAAAACAGAGCGCCATCTGGTTAATCAAACCCACGCTCGACATATACTCATAAAGACAGACGAAATCACCACCGAAAGACAAGCGAAAGATAAAATAGACAGCATCAGCAAACGTTTACAGCAAGGTGAAGATTTTGCCAAACTGGCTGAGCAGTTTTCACAGGATCCAGGATCAAAAAATAATGGTGGTGATTTAGGCTGGGCAACAGAAGGCACTTTTGTACCTCGCTTTAATCAGGTTATGAACTCACTAAAAATTGGACAGATTTCCAGGCCATTTAAAAGTCAGTTTGGCTGGCACATTGTAGAAGTTCTGGAACGTCGCCAGCAAGATGAAACCGAGCAACGCATTCGTCAAAAAGCAGAACGCGCTATTCAGAACCGAAAAGCCGATGAAGAATTACAGCTCTGGCTACGCCAGATTCGTGATGAAGCTTATGTCGAATATCGAATCGAGCAATAATTAATGCAACCTGTTATTGCCATTACACCCGGCGAGCCTGCAGGCATAGGTATTGATCTCGCAGTTAGAACCGCCGCGCAAAAGTTACCTTGCCAGCGTATCTATTTTGCTAACCCGGAGCTGCTTGAACAGCGCGCCAGTGAACTTGATTTAAATATAGATATTCATGTCCTTGACTCACTGGATACACTCCCAACAGTATCCCAGGGCACGCTTCTGGTTTCTCCAGTAAAACTACAGGCGCCTGTTGTTACTGGCAAATTAGACTCACAAAATGCAGGCTATGTACTGGAATGCATTAAACAGGCTGTTGCATCTCAGCAAAAGCAGTATAGCCATGCACTTATGACCGGACCTATACATAAGGGCATTATCAATGATGCAGGAATTACTTTTTCAGGGCATACAGAGTACCTGGCGGAATTAACACAGGGCACGCCAGTCATGATGCTGGCAGCAGAAGCTGAAAAATTACGCGTCGCACTGGTTACCACTCACCTCCCCCTGAGTCAGGTTAGTGCAGCCATCACCAAGCAACGTCTACAATTAGTCATTCAAATTCTTCATGATGATCTTCAACAGAAGTATGGTCTGAAACAGCCCAGCATACTGGTATGTGGTCTTAACCCACATGCCGGTGAAGGGGGGCATATGGGTCACGAAGAAATTGATATTATTGAACCCGTACTACACACTATGCGCGGGTCAGGCATGAAGCTTATTGGCCCTCTACCTGCTGACACACTATTCACACCTAAATATTTGCAACAGGCAGACGCGGTACTCGCGATGTATCATGATCAGGGGTTACCCGTACTTAAACACGTTGGTTTCGGCCACGCAATTAATGTAACCCTTGGTTTGCCGATCATCAGGACGTCGGTAGACCATGGCACAGCGCTCGATCTGGCGGGTACAGCTGCAGTCGATACCGGCAGTTATATGGCCGCTTTAGAAGCAGCTATTCACCTCGCTAATCAAAAAATCAAAGCGGCATCATAATTTACTATGGCTATACAGCACAAAGCACGCAAGCGTTTCGGTCAGAACTTTCTCTCTGACCCAGGCATAATACAGCGAATAATTCAAAGTATTAACCCTAGACCTGGCGAACGTATTATTGAAATTGGCCCTGGACTTGGCGCACTTACTTGTCCAATACTGGATACGGTAGGCGAAATGGATGTCATTGAACTGGATCGTGATATTATTCCAAAATTACAGCTTAACTGTGGCCTCGACAAAGCACTCCGCGTACATAATGTAGATGTTCTTAAATTTGACTTCGCTAAGTTGTCATATACGGAACCTCTGCGCATCATTGGCAATCTTCCCTATAATATTTCTACGCCAATTATTTTTCATCTGGTGGAATACAGCCCCCTGATTCAGGACATGTTCTTTATGTTGCAAAAAGAAGTTGTAGAACGTCTTGCCGCAGCACCTGACACCAGCAATTACAGTCGCCTTTCAGTAATGGCTCAATATCACTTTAATGTAACACCATTATTCCTTGTCCCACCCGAGTCATTCCAGCCTATGCCAAAAGTCGACTCGGCAATTGTCAGACTCGTACCTCACCAGCAGAAACCGGTGCAGATCAACGATGAAAAAGCGTTTGCTAAACTGGTTAGCCAAGCCTTTTCCCAACGTCGAAAGACGTTACGCAATGTACTAAAAGATACCTGTAGCGTACAACAAATTGAAGCCGCTGAAATAGACCCTGGTAGTCGCGCCCAATCCCTTAGTCTGCAGCAGTTTGCACGCCTGTATAATGAGCTGACGCAATCTGAAACTTAAATTTCACTGAATTTTTATCTCATTTTCTGGTAAGCTAGAGGCAGTTCAATCTGTGGTACCTGCTATGAATGAAAGCCCTTATAAAATCAATGTAGAAGTAACTCCCGCCTATATTGAGGAGCAGTCTAATCCTGACAATGGTCACTATGTATTCTCATATACAGTGACTATTACCAATGATGGCAGCGTACCAGCAAGGTTGCTGACGCGCCACTGGATCATTACCGATGCCAGCGGCGAAACACAGGAAGTCAAAGGTGACGGCGTGGTTGGTGAACAGCCCTACCTCAAACCCGGCGAAGGCTTTCAATATACCAGCGGCACCATGATGAAAACATCTAGCGGTTCTATGGCAGGTAGCTACCAGATGATTGCAGATGATGGCTATCACTTTGACGCCGATATTCCTGAATTTTATCTACTAGCACCTAACACGCTTCACTAGGGCTTCTAATGGGGCTACGATTTAGCTATACACTAATCGCCCCAATCTATGATGCAGTCGTTGCATCGGCGACACATTCGATGCGTAAAGACAGCTTGCGTCGTCTTCAGTCAGAACAGCCTTTAGATATATTAATCAACGGTATAGGCACCGGACTAGACATCCCATTTCTCCCGCAACATCATCGATACTGTGGTATCGATCTGACTCCAGCGATGCTCAAAAAATGTCGGCAACGACTCCAAAATAAACCTTTAACCATGCATCTTGATGTCGGCGACGTCATGCAACTACCTTATAAAGACAACCAGTTTGATGTTGTTCTTATGAATCTTATACTTGCCGTTGTACCCAACCCATCGACCGCTCTTAAAGAGGCTTGCAGAGTCGTTAAACCAGGTGGCAAGATTTTAATTATGGATAAATTTATTCGAGCGGAACAGTCTGCCTTGTTATTACGCTTCATTAACATTTTTATCAAACATATCGCCACGCGAACCGATGTTATTTTTGAGGAATTAATAAAAACTGTTCCACAACTACATATTACAAATGATAAACCAGCTCTTTTCAATGGCTGGTTCCGCCTCATAGACCTGGAAAAGACAAACTAATGGCTACATATGCAATAGGTGATATCCAGGGATGTTACAAACAACTAAAACAGATACTAAAAAAAATCGAATTCAATTCAGACAAAGACACCTTATGGTTTGCCGGTGACATTATCAATCGAGGCCCCGACTCTTTAAAGACACTGCGCTACATCAAATCTCTCGGCGACAATGCCATCACCGTACTTGGCAATCATGACCTGCATACACTTGCAGTTGCAAACGGTCGTGGCAAGCAGGGAAAAAAAGATACTATACAACCTATTCTTGACGCAAAAGACTCTGATGTACTACTTGACTGGTTACTGCATCGACCGCTAATGCACTACAACGAAAAACATCATGTTTGCATGGTGCATGCAGGCTTACATCCAAAATGGAATCTTGAGCAGGCGCTTGATTGCGCCGCTGAAGTTGAAAATGTTTTACAGGGCCCTAAATCACATGAATTTTTCCATCACATGTATGGCGATAAACCTGCTAAATGGTCACAACATCTCGATGG
This sequence comes from Gammaproteobacteria bacterium, assembly GCA_041589455.1. Lineage (GTDB taxonomy): Bacteria > Pseudomonadota > Gammaproteobacteria > SZUA-229 > SZUA-229 > SZUA-229. The sequence continues at coordinate 27,742 of JBFHVQ010000031.1, forward strand.
CTGGGACCGATTGCGATTTATAACAAATACCTTTACACGAATGCGGTATATTGATAGTAAGCAGAAATTATGCCTAAAAGAAAAAGGTGCTCCCGGTCATCAACCAGAAGGAATTGTTCCCTGGTTTCAACATGATCGTGAAACCGCTGATCTTCAAATTATCTTTGGGCACTGGTCAACATTAAAAGACCCCAAAGTACCTGGACTTTACCCTCTCGACACAGGCTGTCTATGGGGCGGGAAATTAACCGCATTAAAAGTTAATAGCAAGATGTCTAAGTTAAGCACGATTAAATGCCCTAAATTTCAGCCAATTGACACAACACATGGTATTAAAGCGTCTAAAAAGAAGAGGCTTCAGAAATTATTTAAACGTCTACTCTCTGGTAAGTAGTCATATTAAAGCTGAAATTATTTTTCTCATCAGCCGGATGGAAAACATCTTCAGTAATACGCCACTCATCAAGGTTAATTTCAGGAAACCATGCATCACCATCACACTCTGCATCAACATGCGTCAGGTACATCATTTGTGCCTGACCAATCATTTGCTGATACAAATTGGCACCCCCTATAACCATCACTTCATCATACTCTGCAACTTTATTTAACGCCGCATCGATACTATCAACAGAAGTAATTCCCTCCGCAGAAAAACCTGAACGACTAATCACAATATTTTCTCTACCCGGCAATGGACGACCAATGGATTCATACGTTTTCCGACCCATGACAACCGGTTTACCCATTGTTACTTTTTTAAAATGCGCGAAGTCAGCTGGCAAATACCACGGCAAGCCATTTTCACGTCCAATTAAACGGTTTTTATCCATTGCTGCAATCAGGGATATAATCATTCTTTTTTTCTGTATATTACTAGAGTCACTATTCTAGCAATATTATTCATATGTTCCAGTCTGTAAAGATAAATTCATACTATGCTTATCTAGGCTTCGATCATTATTATATTATTAACACTTTTTAGAGATACATTTATGCCTTCAAACTCTATAGACGAGTTGCAACACAGTCATGACTTCATAAGCCACCATGCACATGGTGAGAAGCGTACCTTATATGTACTATTTCTTACTGCAATCACCATGGTTATTGAAATCATAGCGGGTACGCATTATGGTTCCATGGCACTACTCGCTGATGGCTGGCACATGGCAACCCATGTTGCTGCATTCATGATTACACTTTTTGCGTATCGTTATGCACGCATCAATATGCATAACCCTGCCTTCGCTTTTGGTACTGGCAAGGTCAGTGTTCTTGGTGGTTTTGCAAGCGCCATATCGCTAGGCGTCGTTGCGATAATGATGATCGCTGAATCGTTACAACGTCTGTTTACACCTCACCTCATTAGCTTTAATGAGGCCATTATGGTTGCTGTTCTTGGTCTCATAGTCAATGTTATTAGCGCTTTTCTGCTAATGGATCATCATGTCCACGCACATACACACGATAAACACGAACATCACCACCACGATCACAATCTACGTGCCGCCTATTTACATGTTCTTGCTGATGCTTTTACTTCTTTACTGGCCATCATTGCCCTGCTTTGTGGCAAATATTTTAACTGGACATGGATGGATCCGATAATGGGAATAGTCGGTGCAATAATAATTAGTCGCTGGGCGTATGGTCTCATACGCCAGACATCACCCATCTTGCTAGATGAAAGTATTAATCTGGATCATAGACAAGCAATCTGCACGTCTATTGAAGAGGACTCTGATAACAGAATTACTGATTGTCACATCTGGAAGGTTGGTCCAAATCACTATGCCATCATATTAGCCATAGTGACAAGTGAGCCGAAGGAACCAGAATACTATAGGCAGTTACTCTCGGAATATAGCCAACTCTCACATATAACAATCGAAGTTAATCCATGCAAAAAGAATAGTGAACTCTAGATTGAGATCGGTGCTTTAATATGTGGGTGCGCTTCATAGTTAAGCAACTGAAAATCATCAAATGTAAAATCAAAAATACTTTTTACATCTGCATTGAGCTTCATCTGTGGCAATGGGTGTGGCTCACGTGACAATTGCTCATCAACCTGCTCCAGATGATTATTATATAAATGTGCATCTCCCAGTGTGTGAACAAAATCACCGGCTTGTAACCCCGTAACCTGTGCGACCATCATCGTGAGTAATGCATAAGAAGCGATATTAAATGGCACACCCAGAAAAATATCAGCACTACGCTGATATAACTGACAAGACAATTTACCTTCTGCCACATAAAATTGAAAAAACGCATGGCACGGAGCCAGAGCCATTCTTCCTTGCTTAACGTTTTCCTGTGGGCTAACTGATTCATCAGGAAGGTCTGAAGCATTCCATGCAGAAACAATAATTCGTCGACTATTAGGATTATTTTTTAGTAATCCGACTATCTCACTGATCTGATCAATATGACGACCATCCGGTGAAGGCCAGTTACGCCACTGGTATCCATAAACCGGTCCAAGATCACCTTCTTCATCTGCCCATTCATTCCAGATTTTTACACCGTTATCTACGAGATATTTTGTATTAGTTTCACCTTTAAGGAACCATAACAATTCATGAATAATGGATTTAAGATGACATTTCTTTGTTGTCACAAGTGGAAACCCCTGTGACAAATCAAAACGCATTTGATAACCAAATACTGAAAGGGTACCTGTACCGGTTCGGTCTCCTTTCTGTACACCGTTTTCCTTTACATATCGCATCAAGTCTAAATATTGTTTCATATTAATTTAACTTCTGGTTTTTATAAGCAATAGTAAAAATAACTATGCCAAAGATAATCATTGGTATTGATAACTGTTGACCTTTAGTCATCCAGTCAAACATAACATAGCCGAGATGTTCATCGGGCGTTCTGAAAAACTCAGTTACAAATCGGAAACTACCATAGCACATCATGAACATACCACTAACCGCCATCGTTGGTCTTGGCTTTCTGCTAAATATAAATAATATAATAAAGAGCAACAGACCTTCACTAAGCGCCTGATACAATGAAGATGGATGACGCGCTATCTGATCGCCAAAATCCATTGCCCAGGGGACACTCGATTCAACTGGCCTTCCCCATAATTCTTTATTAATAAAATTACCAAGACGGCCAAAGCCTAAGCCAAGAGGAACCATCACAGCTATAAAATCACTTACCTGGAAAAAGCTACGGCCAGTTTTACGCCCAAACAGGTAAAGCGCAATAAAGACGCCAAGCATCCCACCATGAAAAGACATTCCGCCTTCCCATATACGAATTATAATTGCTGGGTTATCTAAAAACTTATCAAAGTTATAAAAGAGAATATAACCAATACGACCACCTAAAATCACACCGAGTGCGCCATAAAAAATTACGTCTGAGACCTGGTCTTTATTCCAGTCTGAGGTTTCAGCTTTTGCACGAAGATTTCCGAGCCACCAGGCACTCAGAAACGCAAACAGATACATCAAGCCATACCAGTGAACTTTTATCGAACCAAGATCCAAGGCAACGGGGTTTAAAT